>DASVXU010000114.1:0-33447 GCA_036392515.1 Gemmatimonadaceae bacterium
CGCTACGCGGTGAAGATCCCGCTCGAGGAGATCCGCGACGCGCACGCCGAGTCGAAGGCGGCGATGATCCGCGAGGTGAAGCGGCGCGCCGGCGTCGACTTCGACCCGAAGGTGATGACGATCGGCTTCGCGCGCCGCGCCACGCCGTACAAGCGCGCGGACCTCATCTTCACCGATCCGGAGCGGCTTCGCGAGATGACGCGCCGCGTCGGCCCGATGCAGATCGTCTACGGCGGCAAGGCGCACCCGCACGACCAGTTCGGGAAGCAGCTCATCCAGCGCATCGTCGAGGCGAGCCACAAGCTCGGCGACGCGCTCAAGGTGATCTACCTCGAGAACTACGACATGGCCCTCGGCGCCGTCCTCACCGCGGGCTCCGACGTCTGGCTCAACACGCCGATGCGTCCCCTCGAGGCGAGCGGCACGAGCGGGATGAAGGCTGCGCTGAACGGGGTGCCGAGCTTCAGCGTCCTCGATGGCTGGTGGATCGAGGGGTGCGTCGAAGGGGTGACGGGATGGGCGATCGGCGAGGACCGCGCGCTGCCGCAGGATCCGTCGCACGACGTGATCGATCTCTATCGCAAGCTCGAGCAGGTGATCCTGCCCCTGTACTACGGCCTGCCGTATCGATGGGCGGAAGTGTCGCGCAACGCGATCGCGCTGAACGGGAGCTTCTTCAACACACAGCGCATGGTGGGCGAGTACCTGCTCAACGCCTACTTCCCGAACGGGACGATGGTGCGGCCGCTGGCGAAGGAGACGGTGGGGGGCTGAGCTGAAGGCGTAATGCAGGAAGCAACGGCGGCTCCGGGGTTGTCTCCTGGGCCGCCGGTTGCTTTCCGTGATCGCGGCCCCCGCAGCTCCGTGTTGCGCCGCCCGTCCGCCGGCCGTCTGAAGGCGTACCCACCAGGCCGGCAATGCGGACGATCGACCACCTCCATGCGTTGGGCAGCTTCGTGCGCCGAGGGTGCGCGTGCAGCCATCGTCGGCGAGGGGAGCAGTGAGCATCGCCGGTCAGGCGGCGGGCCGCGGGGCGCTGCGCGCGATCCTGAAAGCGGCCGCCGAGCCACCCGAGCGCACGGAGAGCGGGGGCGTCGTGGTCCAACAGCCCGACGCCTATTCGTGGATCGCGCCGGCTGTCAGCATCACGCTGGTGTGCCTCATCGTGGTGGTCGTGCGCGACCCTCACCCGACTACGCCATACCGCGCCCGGATGGCCATCGTGACGCTCCTCTTCATGTTCGTGCCGATGATCGCGCTGGGCGTCGCTCTCCAGATCGAGACGCGCCGGCGCATCACGGTCGATGAGCTGGGGATTCTCGAGGAGTCGCCGTGGCGACGGGCGGGCGAGCGCCTCCGCTGCATCGCGTGGCCGAGCGTGGAACGCGTGCGATACGGCCTGGTACGGGAGACTCTCGAGATTCGCGACGTGGCCGGGACCGTCATCCGGATCAGCGTGGGGATGCGCGGCGTCGTCGAGGCAGCGGACGAGATCGAGAAGCGTCTTCCGTCCGGGATCTGCGGTGACGCTGTCGCGGCTCTGCGCGCGCGGGCCGTCAAGCTGCGCGAGGCCGCGGGAAGGATGTGATGGTGTGAGCGCGCTCCTAGCGCGCGTACACCTCGATCCACGGCGACGCGCTCGCCGGCGTGAGGCGCATCGTCCGCAGCAGCCGCAGGGCGCCCTTCACCGCTCGCTCCTCGATCCGCGCCCACCGTTTCGTGTGCTCGTCGGCGACGGGGACGAGGGTGTCGCCCTCGACGTGCACGATCTGGAGGCCGGCGTCGCGGAGCAGGCGGCGCAGCGAGTGGAGGGTGAAGCCGTAGCGGTAGGGGAAGGTGAGGAGGTTGTTGTGGGCGAGCACGGCGCGCGCGAGGGGCGCGGCCCGGCCATGCTCGGCGGCGTCGCGCCAGCGGGCGTACGCTTCGCCGTTAGGCACGCGGAGGGCGAGCACACCGCGAGGGGAGAGCATCGCCCGCGCGCGCATGATCACGTGGCGCGGATCGGGGAGCTGGTCGAGGCAGTTCCAGATGGCGACAGCGTCGAAGCGGCGCGTCGCCGGGACATCGTCGATCGTGCCGACGGTGACGGTGAACCCTCGCGAGCGCGCGAAGCGTGAGGCGCCCTCGTTGACGTCCACACCCTCGAAGCGCCAGCCGACGCGGCGCGCGGCGTCGAGGAAGGCGCCGACGTAGCTCCCCACCTCGAGCCCCGTGCCGACGCCGCCGGCGACGCGCGTCAGCCGCCGAGCCTGCGCGCGATAGGAGCGGCGCTGCGTCTCGAAGAGCGTCGCCAGCACGTCGTCGCCGACGCCGGCGTCCGCCTCGTAGATCTCCGCCACCTCGCGCGCCCGCTCCTGCGGATTGCGGTAGACGAGCCCGCAGGCGCGGCAGCGCACCACGCGCACAGGAGGCGGCTCGGAGAATGCCACGCGATCGAGCAGCTTCTCCGGCGGCGTCGCGCCGTCGACACGCCTCGTGTGGAACGCCCACAACGCCTCGACCTCCGCGCGCACCTCGTCCGCGTCGGCGACTTCGTCCGTGTCGGCACCCCCGCAGACGTGACAGCGAGCGAGCTCGTAGGCGATGGAGGTCATACGAGCAGGGAGTGCAGCGAGCGTGCCTCGGGGGTGCGGGGCACGGAGAGGCAGCATGCGTTTGGCGCCAGACGAAGGATCTCCCGCTCTCCCTCACTCCCTGCGATGTCGGAGATGCCGGTCCGTCGCGCGAGTGCCGGCGCACGGCGCGCCGGCGTCTAGTCTGTTTCTTGCCCCGATCTCGTATCGATGATCTCCGGGACGAGGCGGCGCGGGCCGTATGATGCGACGGTGAAGAGCACGCGAGCGATCCGCGATGGGCGGCGCATCGTGCTCGAGATCCCGCTCATCGGGGAGATGGTGCCCGCGGTGCTGCTGCTTCCGTCGGCGAAGACGTGCCCGCCGGCGGCGCTGCTGCTGCACGGCTACGGGTCGCGGAAGGAGCAGATGTCGGACGCGGTCGGGCGGACGCTGCTCGAGGCGGGGATCGCGTCGCTGTCGATCGACCTGCCGCTGCACGGGGAGCGCGAGCGGTCGGTGGAGATCGACGCCGTGCGCAATCCGCTCGTGCTCGTGTCGCAGTGGCGCGCGGCGCTCGCCGAGTGCGGCGCGGCACTCGAGTGGATGGCGGAGCACGACGAGGTGGACGGCCATCGCCTCGCCCTCGTCGGCTACTCGATGGGCTCCTTCATCGGCGTGATGGTCGCCGCGCGGAGCGAGCACGTGAAGGCGCTCGTCCTCGCCGCCGGCGGCGATCTCCCCGAGGGGACGCCCTTCACGCGCCTCGTGCGTACCATCGCCGACCCGATCCGCGCCGTGCGCCGCCTCGACGGCCGCCCGCTGCTGATGGTCCACGGCACCCGCGACCGGACCGTCCTCCCCGACCAGGCGCGCCGTCTCTTCGAGGCCGCCGAGGAGCCGAAGGAGCTGCGCTGGTACGAGACGGGGCACTGGCTGCCGGATGCGGCGACGCGCGACGCGGCGGGGTGGCTCGCGGCGCGACTAGGGGGTCAGGGGTCGGGGGTCAGGGGTCGGCGCTGACGGCTGACCCCCGACCCCCGACCCCCGGAGGCTTACTTCGCCCCGAGCTGATAGAACTCGACGCGACCCTGGTTGAAGAGCGGCACCGCGAGCAGCCCGCGCGCCGGGTCGAGGCCGATGTCGGCGGGGGCTTCGACGCCGGTGACGACGTGCGTGAGCGCGTTGCCGTTGATCACCGAGACCGAGCTGTCGGCCCAGCTCGAGACGAGGGTGCGGCCGTCGCTGGTGATCTCGACGCCGTCGAACTGGCCCTTGCCGCTGGCGATGGTCGTCACCGACTTCGCGCCCGGCGCCCAGGCGAGGATCGTCGGCGCGCCGAAGGAGACGACGACGAAGCGGTTGCTCTTCGCGTCCCAGACCAGACCGTTAGGCCTGCCGAGCGAGTCGTTCTGGATCGCGATGCTCGCGCCCTTGCGGTCGCGGTTGAGCATGAAGATGCGATCGGGCGCCGTGTGGCTCGTCGAGCCGTCGGCGTTGAAGGCGACCTCGGTGTCTGTGATGTAGACGTCGCCGTTGGGCCCGATCGCGACGTCGTTCAGGAAGTGCGCACCCTGCGCGGCGAGGTTCCAGCTCGCGAGCGGCTTTCCCGTGCTCTTGCTGAAGGCGCGCACCGCGTCGATGTCGGCGACGAAGAGCGTGTCGCCGCTGATCGCCATCCCCTTGGGCGCGTTCAGCGTCACGCCGTTCTTCCCCGCCTGGATGAAGTGCAGCGAGTCGACGGTGCCGTCGGTCTTGAGGCGGGAGATGAAGCCGTTGTTGTCCTTCGCCGGCGGAGCGCCGTTGATGTTCGACACGAACCACTGGCTCGACGCGCCGTCCCAGCGCACCGACTCCGGCGTCTTGAAGCCGTCGACGGTCTTCACCTTGGAGGCGCCCTGCGTCCCGGCGGCCGTTCCGCCCGCGCCGGTCGCGCGCGCGGTGTCGGTGTTCGTCCCCGCGACCCCGGCGTGCATGGCGGTGTCCTGGAGCTTGCTGTCGTTGGAGCAGGCGGCGACGGCGGCCGCGGCGAGAAGGGCGACGAGAGCTGGTGTGGTGCGCATGTACGAGGCGAGGTTGGTGTCCGAGTGCTGCCGGCCAGCGAACGCGGCGCGCCGCGAGAAACGTTCCCGCGTGAGATCCCGACGCGTCGAGGCCCACATCGTGGTGACGTCACCACGATGTGGGCCTCGACTTCAACCCGCCAGTGTCGTGCTACCGCGTCGGCCGATCAGGGGCGATGACCCGCGCCCGCGCCGGCGCCCGCCGGGCGGCCATGGCCGCCGCCGTTCGCCGGGACGTTCGAGGGACGCCCACCCGCGTTCGCCGGACGCTTCGTCGCCGCGAGGTCGGTCCCCGTGGTCGACGGCTTGTGCGCCTGACCCGCGGCCGCCTGTGCCGGGAGCTCGGCCGGCATCTTCTCCAGGTCGGCGTCGCTCGCCTTCGCGAGCAGACGGTCGTGCACGCGCTGCAGCGCCGCGTCCGAGGGGAGACCGCGGTCCATCAGGCTGCCGATCACGTAGAGCGGCACCGCGAGCGAGCGGCCCGACGGGGCGCTCTTCGCCAGCGCGCTCACCTGCGAGCCGTCGACGCCGCGGCGCATCGCCTCGGCGCCGGCCTCGACCTCATCGTCCGACGGCTTGCTGCCGCGCGCATTCTCGAGCGCGCTCTTCGCCTGCTGCATCCGCGAAGCCTGATCCTTCACCGACTGCTCGATGTCGGCTGGGGCGACGCCCTTCGCCGCGAACTTCAGCGCGCGGTTCTCGAGCGCCGCGGCAGGGAGGTCGTGCGAGCGGGCGTCGGCGATCGTCGCCAGCACGCGCTGCGCGACGTCGGCCGGAAGCACCGCGCTGAGGCGCGCCGACGGGTCGTTCGCCGGCGTCTGCGCGCTCAGGCTCACCGAGATCATCGAAGCCCCGACGAGGGCGACGAGCGAGTTCACGTACCGCATGATGTTCCTCCTTGACTGCGTGGGGCGCGCGCACCGGTCCAGCCGCGCGCGCTTCGTTCGTCGTACACCTGATGGACTGCACCATCGGCGGACCGCGTCACACCCGCCGCGCTCACCATGCGACGGTGAGCGAACGCACCCTTCAGCGGTTCGGCACCACGAGCACGCCCACGACCCCGCCCGCCTCGTCGGCGAGCGTGGTCAGACCGGGAGGCGAGAGCCACTCGCCCCCGTCCACGCGCACGTTCATCTCGTAGGTTCCCGCGGCGATCGGAACCGTCGCGGTCCACCAGCCGTCACCCTGCCCGACGAGCGCGACGGGCTGCCAGCTCGTGAAGTCGCCCGCGACCTCCACGCGGCGCGCGCCGGGAGCGCGCAGGCGCACGATGCGCTGCCCTGCTCCCGCCGAGCGAAGCTCGAAGCCGGAGATCGTGCGTGCCGCCTCGCTCGTCGCGCGGTCCACGCGCGTGAGCGGACGCGAGACACGGCCGGGCGCCGGCGCGCGATCGGGGGCGGAGCTGCGCTCCGGGGACGCGCCGAGATCGCGCAGGCCGACGCGCAGGCCGATCGCGCCGTAGGTCGCCGCCTGGTAGCCCTGCAGCGGGTCGGCGGGGTACCGTCCGGCGCTCGCGGTGATCGCGACGTCGCGAGCGACCCAGAGCGCGACGCTGGCGTTGACCCATCCCCGGGCGCCGCTGCCTAACGCCGCCCGGTCGCCGCTGCGCGCGCCGATCGTCGCGCCGAAGTCCGCGCGCCCGGCGAGGGCGCGCATCGCCAGCTGCACGTCGGTGAAGGAGGTGCTGTCGGCGACGCGGGTCGGCGCGACGGAGGCGGTCGCGATGAATCCGCCGCGCTCGACCCACAGACCCCCCTCGGTGCCGCGCACGTCGTGCCAGCCGAGGCTGTCCCACGTCTGGCCGACCGAGCCGCCGAGCCACGCGCCGACGCCGCCGCGGACGGCGTGCAGCCGCACGCTGGCGAGCGATTCCGCGGTGCGATTGCCGTCGGCGTGGACGCTGCCGCCGGTCGTTCCCGCGAGCTCGCCCACGATCGGACGCCAGGGCGTGAACGCCGCGCCGGCGAGCAGTCCCTGCATGCTCCACCCCCCGGCGGTGAACTGCGAGAGCCCGCCCGCCATGTCGAGCGACGCGTTCGCGCGTGCCGCGTGAAGCGTGGGGGAAACGGTGAACGCGCCGCTCGTCGCGGTGTCGCCGGCGTAGCGCAGCCGCGAGCTCGAGGCCTCGATGGTCGCGCTGCTCTGCTGCGCCGCGGCGGGTACGACGGCGAGCGCCAGACCGGCGAGCGTCGCGGTGACGCTCGCCGTGATGATCGTGCGATTCTTCATGAAGCGGATCCGACGCGGAGGACCGAGCTGCTCGTGCCGAAGTCGTCGTGCACGGTCGCGGCGTACGGGTCGATCGTCCAGCGCTCGCCGTCGACGATGAACGCGTACTCGTGGCGGCCGGCGGGAAGCGTCACCGACGCGGCCCACACGCTGTCGCCCTGCGCGGCGACGAGCGGCGTCGCGCTCGGCGACCACCCATTGAAGTCGCCGACGAGCGTCACGCGATGCGCCTCGGGATGCACGAGGGTGAAGCGGACGATGTAGACCGTGTCGTGCGCCGGATGCACCGCCGCGAAGGTGGGCGTATCGCCGTCGCGCGGCGCGGCGCTGGCGCGGCCGAGGAGGGCGAAGAGCGCGAGCCCCGCGGCGAGGGCGAGTCCCGTCAGCGGCGTGACACGCACGGCGTAGCCGCGTCGCCACCAGGGCGCGCGCGCCGTGCTCGCCGCCGCGGCGTGGACGTCGCGCATCACGCGCGCGTCGAAGTCCTCGCCGAAACGGACGGGGGCGCGCAGGGGCGCGGCCATCCGCTCGACGATGTCGTCGGGCACGGCGCGCTCGTCGGCGCCGCGCGGGGAACGGTCAGTCATGTGCCACCTCCTCCAGCAGTTCACGGAGCCGCGCGCAGGCTCGCTTCACGCGCATCTTCAGCGCGGAGACGCCGACCCCGGTGATCCTCGACATGTCCTCGTAGCTCACTTCCTCGACGTGCTTGAGCACGAACGCCTCGCGTTGCTCCACCGGCAGCCGGTCGAGCGCGCGCTGGATCTCGTGCAGCGACGGGCCGTCGTCCTCCTCGGCCATCGGCGCGATCTCGACCGGGATCGACGCGAGCGTCTCCTCGTCCCCCTCGTACCACCGCTCGCGGCGCGCGCGGCGCGCCGTGTAGCTGCGGCACTCGTTGAGGACGATCTGGTAGAGCCACGCCGCGAAGTGCTCCGGCCGCCGGCAGCGCTCGAGGGCGCGGTACGCGCGCACGAACGCGGACTGGACGACGTCTTCGGCGTCCGGCTCGCTGCCGACCATCCGCGTCGCGAAGCGCGCGAAGGTGTCGCGGTATCGGCGCACGAGCACCGCGAACGCGTCCACCTCGCCGGCGAGGACGCGGGTGACCGCTTCCTCGTCGGGCATGTGCCACGGATCACGCGCTGTCGCGTCGCGAGAGCCCATCGATGGGTAGACTACACCATCGACGGGCGCGTCACCGTGACCGCGCTCGCTCGCTACGAGGCTGTCACGGGGATGACGAACGCGTCACGCCGCGTCACGCAGCGCGGGCGCCGACCGCGCGTCCGCCTCCTCGCTCCGGCGCAGCGAGAGGAAGGCGGCGGCGTAGACGACGGCGGCGATGAGGTAGAGCGCCTTCGTCCCGGTGACCATCGAGAGGTACTCCAGCACCCCACCGACGACCGCGCCGAAGACGTTGAAGGCGAGCGCCCGCGAGCCGTCGGCGCGCGACTCGAACAGCTCGGCGAAGATCAGCGCCGCGAAGAGCACCGGCAGGGCGACGAGGAGGCCGCCGAGGATCCACTGCCCCGTCGTGCCGAGCCAGAGCAGGGAGCGTACGGGGACGAGGTACGCGAGCGCGAGCGAGACGAAGAGACCCGCGAAACGTGCCGCGCGCGGCGGAGTGTGGCCGGTCGCGGTGAGCACGTTGGCGATGAGAATCACGATCAGGATCGACGCGAACACGAGCACGTTCACCCACCACGTCGCCCCGAACAGCAGCGACATCTCGGCGACGCTCTTCGTCTCGACGAGGAGGAAGCCGGCACCGAGGAAGAACATCGGCCAGTCGCGGCGCCCCTTCAGCGTGTCCGGCGCGCCGACGCGCATGAACGCCCAGGCGATCGCGAGGATCCCGAGCAGCACGGTGATGTAGTGCGTCGGCACCGTGTGCTTGCGCAGGTAGAGGTACGGCCAGTCGTCGTGCGGCAGGGCGACGTTCATCCGCAGCTGGGCGACGCTCGAGTCGGCGGTGATCGCCGCGGCGTCGAACGACGGGCCGACGACGAAGGTGTAGTTGAAGAGGTACCACGGCTTGTAGCTGATCACCGCCGGAGCGCGCCCGAAGGCGCTCTCGAGCGTCTGGTAGATCTTCGCCGCGATGTACGGATACTGCGACATGTGATAGGTGATCATCACCCCGTCCGGATGCAGCCGGGCACGCGCCGCCTCGAACGACTCGCGGGTGTAGACGTAGTTGTCGAGGCGCAGCGATCCCATCCCCGAGAGCAGCGTCTGGCTGTCGAGGGTGCCGAAGACGATCGCGTCGTAGTGGCGATCGGTGCGGCGGAGGAAGGCGCGCGCGTCGTTGACGGTGACGTGCACGCGCGGGTCGGCGTACGGATGCCGCGGGTGCCGCTCGCGCCCGATGTCGACGATGGTGGGGTCGATCTCGACCGCGTCGACGTACTTCGCGCCCAGCTCGAGGAGGTTCGCGAGGTCGTTCCCCGTCCCCGCGCCGACGACGAGCACGGTGTCGAGCCGCGGCGCGTAGCGGTACGGCGCGAGATACGCCGCGCGCACCCCCGCGAGAACGCTGTCCGTCCGTGCGCCCTCCGGCGAGGCGTCGAGGATCCACTGGTGCATCGAGCCGTTCACGTGGAGGCTCGTCGCGTAGCGGATCGGGATGAGGTTGATGCGATAGTACGGCGACCAGTGCTCCATCGGCCCATGCGTCCACGCGGCGAGCGAGACCGCCGCGACGCCGGCGCCGACCATGGCCACCGCGTAGCGGCCCGCGCCCAGCGAGAGGAGCGCCCAGACGGCGAAGGCGATGCAGAACCAGACCCAGGGCACGGTGCGCATCGCGCTGAGCAGCGCGAAGAGACCGATCCCGCTCAGGCTGCCGACGATGTCGAGCGAGTACGCGGTGAGCGGGCGGAAGCGGCGGAAGAGCTGCCCCATCGCCGCGCCGAGCGGGAGCATCACCAGCGCGGCGAGGGTGAAGAGGACCAGAACGGTGGGAAGGATGCCGACCTTCCCCCACGTGCCGTGCATCTCCCCGTAGATCGCCCAGATGTGCTCGTTGGGATCCTTCTGGGTGCGCACGATGAAGTTCGACCAGAGCTTCACCGCGGCGAAGAGGAGCACGATCGCGCCCGGTGCGATCCAGCGGACGCGTCGCTCGTCGCGCGAGCGGATGAGCCCAACGCCCATCCCGAGGAAGGTCGCGATCACGACCATGTTCAGGTAGAACCCGAACACCCGCACGTACGCCGAGATGTAGCGGATGAAGGCGAGCTCGATGAACAGGATCAGGAACGAGTAGCCGACGAGCGAGAGCGCGGCGCGCCGATCGACGCGCGCTTCTCCGCTGATTTCGTGTGACGCAGCTGACATTGATCTCGAGAGTCGGGGGGAAAGGGATCGCCGAACCTAACGTCCCGGTCCTGCGTCCTCAACCCGCCGTGGCCTTCGCGAGGGGAAGCGATCGAAGGTTCCGCGGCTGTTGCTGTGGCTGTGGCAACCGCTATTGAAACACGAAGGACACGAAGGAGCACGAAGGGGGCTCGAGCGACCGCTTCGTGTGTCCCTTCGTGTCCTTCGTGTTTCAACACCAGAGCAACGGAGGGCTCGTTGCGGCTACCCGACGGCCTCGCCCGTCGCCTGGTCGAAGAAGATGAGGTGCCGCACGTCGATCGAGAGATCCACCGGCTGACCGGGCTCGGGAAGCGGCTGCGGGGAGAGCGACGCGGTGAGATCCTGGCCACTGCCGCGCGCGTGCAGCAGCGTCTCGTTGCCGAGCGGCTCGACGACGTCCACCACGAAGCCGCTCACCGCCTTCGCCGTCGGCGGCGGCGACGCGACGTGCACGTGCTCGGGGCGCACCCCCGCGACGATCGGTCCCCCGACGTACATCGCGAGCTTCCGCGCGCGATCGTCGTCGATCGGGAGCGCCGCGCCTCCGCCCCGGAAGAGGACGCCGCTCGCGGCGCGCTCGAGAGCTCCGCGCAGGACGTTCATCGGCGGGCTGCCGATGAAGGTCGCCACGAAGAGGTTCTTCGGCCGCTCGTAGAGCGCGATCGGCGTGTCGATCTGCTGCACCTTCCCCGCGTTCATGACGACGATGCGGTCGCCCATCGTCATCGCTTCGGTCTGGTCATGAGTGACGTAGATCGAGGTCACGCCGAGCCGGCGCTGCAGGCGCGAGATCTCACGGCGCGTCGCGACGCGGAGCTTCGCGTCGAGGTTCGACAGCGGCTCGTCGAAGAGGAACACCTTCGGCTGCCGGACGATCGCCCGGCCGATCGCGACGCGCTGCCGCTGTCCCCCCGAGAGCTGGCGCGGCAGCCGGTCGAGCAGCGGCACGATGTCGAGCATCTGCGCGGTCTCCGCGATCCGTTTCTCGACCTCGGCCGCAGACATTTTCCGGACGCGGAGCGCGAAGCGCATGTTGTCGCGCACGGTCATGTGCGGGTAGAGCGCGTAGGTCTGGAACACCATCGCGATGTCGCGCCGCGCCGGGGGGAGGTCGTTCACCTGCACGCCGTCGATGAGCAGCCGCCCCGCGCTGATCGACTCGAGCCCGGCGATCATCCGCAGCGTCGTGCTCTTCCCGCACCCCGAGGGTCCCACGAGGACGACCAGCTCGCCGTCGGCGACGTCGAGGTCCACGCCGTGCACCGCGACGGCGCCGCCCTCGTATACTTTACGGACTCCCTCGAGCGTCAGGCGCGCCATAGACTTTCCTCACGATGCCGACGAAGACGTATCGCTTTCCCGATGGATTTCTCTGGGGCGCCGCGACCTCCGCGTACCAGATCGAAGGCTTCCCGCTCGCCGACGGCGCGGGGCCGAGCATCTGGCAGCGCTTCGCGCACACGCCGGGGATGATGCATGAGGGCGACACCGGCGACGTCGCCACCGACCACTATCATCGCTGGCGTGACGACGTCGCGCTGATGAGCGAGCTCGGGCTCCAGGCCTATCGCTTCTCCATCGCCTGGGGACGGATTCTCCCCGAGGGTCGCGGCCGCGTCAACCGCGCGGGGCTCGCCTTCTACGAGCGGCTCGTGGACGCGCTGCTCGAGCGGAAGATCACGCCGGTCGCGACGCTCTACCACTGGGACCTCCCCGCCGCGCTCGACGACATGGGCGGATGGCTGAACCGCGACGTCGCGCACTGGTTCGCCGACTACGCGACGGTGATGTTCGAGGCGCTCGGCGACCGCGTCCCGATGTGGGCGACGCTCAACGAGCCGTGGGTCGTCGCGCACGCGGGCTACGTCGAGGGCACTCTCGCGCCCGGACATCGCAACCTCTACGAGGCGCCGATCGTCGCGCACAACCTGATGCGCGCGCACGGCGCGGGGGTGCAGGCGTATCGCGCGGCGGCGAAGCAGAAGATCGGGCTCGTCGTGAACCTCGAGCCGAAGCATCCGGCGTCGAGCGACCCCGACGACCTGCGCGTGACGAAGCAGGCCGACGCGTACATGAACCGGCAGTACCTCGACCCGGCGATGCTCGGCACTTATCCCGACGAGCTGTGCGACGTCTTCGGCGCGGCGTGGCCGCAGTTCCCCGCCGAGGACTTCGCGCTGATCCGCCAGCCGCTCGACTTCCTGGGGGTCAACTACTACACGCGCAGCGTCAACGAGTATTCGACGGCGAGGTGGCCGGTGCACGCGCGCCCCGTCAGGCAGAAGCACGCGACCTACACCGAGACCGGCTGGGAGGTGTATCCGCGCGGACTCACGGAGACCCTCGAGTGGGTGGCGAAGCGCTACGGGCCGATCCCGCTCTACGTGACCGAGAACGGCGCCGCCTTCTTCGATCCACCGGTCGCCGTGGACGGCATCGTCGACGACCCGAACCGCGTCGAGTACTACCGCCAGCATCTCCGCGCGGTGCACGACGCGATCGCCGCCGGCGCCGACGTGCGCGGCTACTTCGCCTGGAGCCTCCTCGACAACCTCGAATGGAGCCTCGGCTTCGCGAAGCGCTTCGGGATCGTGCATGTCGATTTTTCGACGCTGCGGAGGACGGTCAAGCGCAGCGGGCGCGCGTACGCGGAGATCATTCGCACGAATGGGGGATCGCTTCACTTCACCGACCCCGCCGTAATGCCCCTGATGTAGTACCGCTGCAGGAACAGGAAGACCAGCATCACCGGCAGCACCGTCACCACCGAGCCGGCCATCATCAGCTCGGCGTCCTGCACGTGCTCGCCGACGAGGTTTGCGATCGCGACGGGGAGGGTGTACTTGCGGTCGTCGCTGAGGATGATCAGCGGCCACATGAAGTCGTTCCACGTCGCGAGGAATGTCCAGATCGCGAGCGTCGCGAGGATGGGCGCGATCACCGGGAGCACGACGAGGCGGTAGAGCTGCAGCTCGCTCGCCCCGTCGACGCGTGCCGCGTCGAGGAGGTCGTCGGGGATCGCGAGCGCGTACTGGTAGGTGAGCAGGATCCCGAAGATGCTCGCCAGCCCGGGGATGATCACGCCCCAGTAGCTGTTCACGAGGTGCAGCTCCTTCATGAGCAGGAAGAGCGGCAGCATCGCCACCTGCGCGGGGAGGATCAGCCCGATGCCTAACGATCGGTAGACGCGCGCGCGGTGCCGGAAGCGCAGCTTCGCGAGCGCGTATCCCGCCATCGAGTTGACGATCACCGAGAGCGCGGTGACGACGAGCGCGATGAGCGCGCTGTTGAAGAGCGACCGCCCGAGGTCGAGCCGCGTGAAGAGGTCGCGATAATGCGCGATCGTCGGCGCGCGCGGGATCACGTGCGGCGGATACGTGCTCGCCTCCCCCGTCGCCATGAACGACGCCGAGACCATCCAGAGCAGCGGGGACACGGCTAACACCGCGCCGAGGACGAGGAGCGCGTAGGGGGCGATGCGCGAGAGCGCGCGTCGATCACCTGCTGCCAAGCGATCCTCCACCCATGGCTCGAACTATGGCGAGAAAAAAAGGGAACGTGGGACAAGCATAGCACGGAGTTCCACCGAGAACGACCGGCTGTGGAAAGAGCATGGCACAGAGTTCCACGGAGAACGACCTCACGTGAGTTCCACAGAGGACGGCGAACGAGCATGTTGTTGCCGTCCTCTGTGGAACTCTGTGCAAGTCGTTCCTCTGTGGAACTCTGTGCTGTGCAGTTCCCGCAGTTCCATGCAGCTCGTCACGCCTCCCCCTTCACGAACCGCCGCTGCACCAGCGTCGCACCCGCGATGATCACGAAGAGCACGAACGCGATCGCCGCGGCGAAGCCCATGCGCCACCAGCGGAAGCCTTCCTCGTACATGTAGAGCACGACGCTCGTCGTCGCACGGAGGGGGCCGCCGGCGGTCATCACGTAGGGCTCGGCGAAGAGCTGGAAGTAGCCGATCATCGTCACGACGCCGACGAAGGCGAGGGCGGGGCCGAGCATCGGGAGGGTGATGTGCCAGAAGCGGCTCGCCGGGCCGGCGCCGTCGAGCTCCGCGGCCTCGTAGAGCTCCTCGGGGACGCTCTGCAGCGCGGCGACGAAGATCAGCATGTTGTAGCCGAAGTTCTTCCACACCGCCATCACGATGATCGCCGGCATCGCCCAGTGCGGGTCGCCGAGCCAGTCTATGGGATGCACACCCAGTTTCCCCAACGCCCAGTTGAGGAGCCCGTACTGGGGGTGGTAGAGGTACTTCCAGACGATCGCGACGGCGACGAGCGTCGTGACGAAGGGGGCGAAGTAGACCGTGCGGAAGAACGACTTCCAGCGGACGACCTTCGAGTCGAGGAGCAGCGCGGCGCCGAGGGAGACGGCGACGGTGAGCGGCCCGCCGACGAGGGCGAAGTAGAAGGTGTTGCCGAGCGCCTTCCAGAACACCGGGTCGTGGAAGAGGCGGACGTAGTTGCCGAGCCCGACGAAGCGCGCGTTGTGGAGGCTCGAGACCGCGTAGATGTCGAAGTCGGTGAGGCTGAGGACGAGCGACGCCGCGACGGGGATGAGGAAGAAGATCGAGATCAGCCCGAGCGCGGGGGCGAGGAAGATCCACGCCGCGCGCGACTGCGCGCTCGCCGGCTCGAGGCGGACGACCTCGTACTCGACCGTGCGCTCACGGTCGTAGTCCGTCCGGCGGATCAGCGGCGGGCGAGCAGCCATCGGCGCTTCTCGAGCATCGCGTTGACCTCCGCGTCGAGCTGGGCGAGCGCGTCCTTCTCCGAGACCCGGCCGCGCACGACGCGCTCGCCCGTCTCGAAGACCTTCGTCGCGATGTTCTCCCACTCGGGGACCTTGGGTGTGGGCGCGACGTGGCGGAGCTGCTCGAGGAAGGCGAGCATCGCCGCACTGCTGTCGAGCCGCGCGAGCTTCCACGCGCTCTCGCGCGCGGGAAGGTCGCCGGTGAGCCGCGCGAACTCCGCCTGCTGCGCCGGCTCGGAAAGGAACTCGATGAGCTGCCACGCCTCGCGCTTGTGCTGCGATCCGGCGAACATGACGACGCTCGATCCGCCGGCGAGGGAGAGGCCGGGATAGGGCTGGCCGTCGGGGGCGGGAAGCGGCATCGCCGCCCACGCGCCCTGCAGCGAGTCGGGGAGACGGTTCTTCAGCTCGCCGATCTGCCAGGGACCGCTGATGAAGGCGGCGAAGGTCCCCTTCGCGAACTCCTGGTAGAGGTTCGAGATCTCGGAGGCGCTGACCGTCGGCGCGATCGAGTCGCGGTAGAGGGAGACGTAGAAGTGGAAGGCGCGCGCGAAGGCGGAGTCGGAGAAGGCGCCGAAGCGGCCGCGCTCGTCGAGGATGGTGGAGCCGGAGCCGATCGCGAGGGCGATGGGCTGTGCCCATTCGTTGGTGGGGATGAGGATCCCCCACTTCGCCTTCCCCGCGCGCTGCACCTTCTTCATGCCATCGCGCCACTCGCTCCACGTCCGCGGCGGCTGCGTGACGCCCGCGGCGGCGAAGAGATCTCTCCGGTAGAAGACGAGTCGCGTGTCGACGTACCAGGGGATGCCGAAGAGGGTGTCGTTCACGACGTTGGTGTCCCAGATCCCGCGGAAGTAGTCGCCGCTGTCGACGACGGCCGAAGAGCGCGCGAGCCCGCCTAACGGCGCGAGGGCGCCGATGGCCTCGAACTCGGGGACCCAGGTGTTGCCGAGCTGCGCGACGTCCGGCGTCGCCTCGCCGACGAAGCTCGTGAGCAGCTTCTCGTGCGCCGCGGTCCAGGGCATCTGTTGCACACGCACCCGGACTCCGGGATGGGTGCGCTCGAACTCGGGGATCATCTGCCCCACGACCTCCCCCTCGCGCCCCATCCCCCAGAAGCGGAGCTCGACCTGATCGCGGGAGGCGGATCCGCAGGCGAGGAGCGCGAGCATCGAGGCGGCGGCGAGAAAGCGAATCACCGGGAGCGGAGCCTCTCTGTTGGCCACGAGCTGTTCGTCATTGGCATCGGATCGCTCCGTGAGGTCCGGGGGCCCTTCGCGCAACGAGCCGGTCGTTGCTCTTCTTGTCAAAACACGAAGCGCGCGAAGGTCACGAAGCGTGCTTCAGCAACATCTTCGTGCCCCGTCGTGGCCTTCGTGTTTGAAGAGCCGTTGCCAAAGCCGGGAATCATGTCCCCAGCCACCCGCCCGTGAATCCGGCGCGCTCGAGTCCCTTCCTTATATACGGGCTCTTCCTCATGTACTTCCAGATCAGCTCACTGCGGTAGTTCTCGATCATGCCGAGGATCGGGCCCTGGTCGATGCCGAGGTAGTCGGTGTCGAACCAGCCCAGGGTGCCGACGACGTGGCCGTAGCGGGCGGCGCCGGCGTCGGTGAAGGTCGGGTTGAAGGCGTCGAGGAAGCCGTACTGCGAGAAGAGGGCGTCGCCGTACTTCGCGCGCATCGTCTTCAGCGCGGGGATGGCGATCTCGGGAGCGAAGGGGACCGAGCCCCCGGCCGCCGTCGGGGCGAGGGTGCCGTCGTCGGCGATCTCGTTCGCCGCGGCGCCGCGCGCCCAGTAGGTGCGGAACTGTCGCGAGCGGCCGCCCAAGGTGAGAGTCGTGTCGGCGGGGCCGTCGCTCGCCGTGAGCCCCCAGACGTCCGCCGAGTAGTCGCGGAACTGCGCCGGGTTGGCGCTCGCGTAGCTGCGCTGCGCGAGCGTGGCGCGACGGGAGTTCTCGAAGTAGTCGATCCCGTGGGCACGCATGTACGCGTCCTGGATCCCGCGGAAGTCGACGTACATCTGCGAGTACTGGTGCCCGAAGAGCGGGGCGAAGTTGACGTGCGTCTGCCCCTGGAAGGTGAGCCAGGGGTTCGTGCTCGTGAACGCGCTCCACGCCGCGGCGTCGACCGGGTGGGTCGGGCTGCCTAACGCGAGGAGGTAGAGCAGCATCGCCTCGTCGTAGCCGCCGTAGCTGACGGTCAGCCAGCCATGCTCGGGGCTCCAGCCCATGGATATCTTCGGCGCCGTCTGCGGCGTCGTCGCCTGCGTCCAGTCCACGCGCGTGTAGAGCGAGTCGGCGTAGGCGCGGATCGATTCCTCGGTCGGATTCGCCTGGTCGAAGTACTCACGGCAGAAGAGGGCGCCGCCGAGGAGAAGCGCGGTGTCGATCGTCGAGAGCTCGACTGTCTGGAAGCGCGCCCCGGTGTTCATGTCGAGGAAGTGGTAGAAGAACCCCCAGTTCCCGCTGACGCCGGAGCTCGCCGCTCCCTGCGGCGCCTGGTAGAACCAGCGCAGCGTCGTCAGCGTCCGCTCCGCCGCCTGCTGTCGCGTCACGTAGCCGTGCTCGACGCCGACGGGATACGCCGAGAGCGCGAAGCCGACGGCGGCGATGCTCGAGAAGCTCGGGCTCGGCCAGCGATCGGGGGTGAGCCCGTTCGCGGCGTTGGTGCGCTCCCAGAAGAAGTTGAACGTCCGCGTCTGCACGGTGTCGAGAAACGGCTCGGCGCGGAGGTCGACGCGCGGGCCGGTGACGTTGTTGTGCGCGCAGCCGCCGGCGAGCGTCGCGAGGAGGAGCGCGGTGGTGGAGAACGTCAGGCGGAGCGGGGTGCGGCGCATGAGACGAGGGGAGAAAGTGCGACGGGGAGCCTGTGCCATGATGCGCACGGGCTCCCCGCCGGTCAAATCAGGGTGAGGTGAGGGCTAGAAGTTGAGCTCCGCGCCGAGCTGGTAGCGTCGGGCGTCGCTCACCGTGCAGCCCGCGGTGCCGAACGCCGGGTTCGGGACCCACGGCGCCGTCGGCGAGGACCGCACGAACCGGTTCCCCGTGTTATAGCAGCCAAGGTTGTCGTGGTTGAGCGCGTTGAAGATGTCGAGGGTGATTCCCATCGAGACGTTCTGGAAGGCGCCGTTCGTTCCGGCGACGTGCGCGCCGAAGTTGAGGAAATCCTTCCGGAAGCGCAGGTCGAGGTTGCGATACGGGAACGTTCCCGGGACGGTGAAGCCACCGCGCTGGTAGAAGTTCACCGAGTCGTTCGCCGACGTGACCGAGCAGAAGCGGGTGTTGCAGCCGACGTCCTGCCGATACTTCCCGCCGAGCGTGAGAAGCCCCGACATCTGGATCCCCCAGAGGTACGGCAGGTCGGTGATCCCGTTCATCACAAGGCGCGTCTTCTCGTCGTTCGACGGGTGGCGCGGGATGCTCGCCGACGTCGGGAAGTCGAAGTCGTCACCGGCGTTGTCGGCGCCCTTCACGTCGCGGCTGGAGAAGCTGCCGGCGAAGCCGAAGCCCCAGCCGATCGACTTCTCGCTCGCGCGGTGATACGGCCGCTCGATCTGGAGCTGCAGCGCCTTGTACCACGTCTCCTTGTCGTTCGTGGAGTAGATGAAGTTCTGGTAGCCATGGGCGCCGATGTTGAAGCTCACGCAGCACTGGCCGTTCGCGTTCGTTCCGAAGTTCGCCCAGTTGAGCGCCATCTGATCGTACGCGTGGACGTAGGCGAAGGTCGCCGTCCCGACGAAGCTGCCGAAGACCTGGCGCACGCCGAGGTTGCTCTGCTGCGACTTCGGGATCTTCGCGTCGTTCGCGATGAACCAGGCCTCGGGGAGACCGGCGCGCCTGGCGACCGGATCGAGCACGGCGCGGTTCGCGGTGAGGTACGCGTCGTTCCACGCGACCTGTCCGGCGACCGGCGTCACGCCGCGCGGGGCGAAGTTGATGGTGTACGACGGGTGCGCGATCTTCTGGTATTCGTCCACCGCGTACAGGTCGAAGGGGATGCGGTCGTAGTAGAGACCCCACCCGCCGAACACCGTCGTCCGGCTCTCCTTGTCGATCGCGTACGAGAAGCCGAAGCGCGGCTGAAAGGCGCCGTAGAAGGGCTTCCGCTCGCTGCCGGTGCTGATGTAGCGATTCAGGTCGAGCGGGTTCGGGAGCTGGTTGTTGTAGCGCCGGAGCGTGTCGACCACCGCCTGCGGGGTGACGTAGTTCCGGTTCAGCATGTACGACTCGTAGTCCCACCGCACGCCGACGTTGAACGTCAGGCGCGGCATCGGCGTCCAGTCGTCCTGCACGTAGGCGCCGACCTGCCGGTTGTTCGCGTTGAAGACCGGATCGCCGGTCTGGTAGTTCACCGCGTACGGGGTGTTGTAGTTGTAGGTCTGATTCCCGTTCCCCGTGTTCGCCGTCGCGGAGTAGAAGAACTCCGGCGTCGCGCCGTTGTCCTTGACGATGCCGTAGTGCACGAAGTCGAGGCTGAGCCCCGTCTTCACGACGTGGTCGCCGAACCAGCGCCAGCCCGAGTACGTGTAGTCGTCGCGCAGCCCGAGGCGCTTCTGGTTGAAGTCCTGGATGCTCGCGTTCGCGCCGATGCGTGCTTCGCCGCCGTTGTAGAAGAAGTGGCGGATCGGAGCGCCAGGCTCGTTCGGCGCCGGGTTCCGGCGGAAGACCGAGTAGTCCACCTTCGCTTCGTTGAGCGCCGCGCCCTTGAACCAGTTGTACTTCGCCTGGCCGATGCGGACGATCTGGCGGTAGTTCACCGCGTTCGAGTAGCTGCTGATCCCACCGAAGTCGCGAACGTCCGTCTCGTGGCGGTCGCTGTAGCTCAGCTCAGCGGACGAGTTCTCGCTCACGGCGTCGTCCACCTTCGCGAACCAGAGATTCTCGCGGAAGGGTGAGATGAAGCTGCCGTTGTAGCGCGTGACGTTGACCGTGTCGAGCGCGGCGAAGCTCGTCGCCGGCGCATTGATGTTCACGCGGTTCGAGCGGTCCTGATAGTTCCCCTCGTACGACCCGAAGAAGTGCATCTTGTCCCTGATGATCGGGCCGCCGACGCTGAACGCGGCGAGCGAGCGCTTGTAGTCGGGACGGTTGTAGAGATTGCCCGCCTTGTTCGCCGCCGCCTGGTCCTTCCGCTGGAAGCTGTCCAGCTGGACCATGTTCTTGTTCTGGTAGGCGAAGACCGCGTTCCCGCTCCAGGTGTTGCCGCCCGACTTCGTCTGCGCGGTGATGATCGCGCTCGATGCCTTCTGGTACTCGGCCTTGAAGTTCTGGCTGATGACGCGGTACTCCTGGATCGCGCTGCGCGGGAAGGGATTGCCGCGGCTCGCGTCCTGCCCGGCGATGCCGCCCGCGGTGAGGTCGTTCTTGAGGCTCGTCCCGTCGATGAAGAGGTTGACGGAGTTCGCGCTCTGCCCGCCCGCGGAGAAGGTGCGGAACTGTCCGTTGACGCGGTCCTCCGTCACCGTGACGCCCGGCGCGAGTGCCGCGAGGTCGAGGAAGTTGCGGCTCGGCGTCGGCAGCTTCTCGATCTGCGCCGTGGTGACGTTGGTGGCGACCTCCGACGTGCGCGTCTCCGGGGTCGGCGTCGTGGCGATGACGGCGACCTCGCCGAGGCGTGTCGCCTGCGTCGCGAGGGTGAAGTTCTGGATCTGCGTCGCGCCGATCTGGACGACGACGCGCCGCGTGACCGGCGAATAGCCGATGCGGCGGACCGTCATCTCGTACTCGCCGGGAACGAGACCGGCGAGAACGTAGGTTCCGTCGTCGCGCGACTCCGTCCCGCGCGGGACGCCGCTCTGGACGTTGCGTGCCGCGATCTGCGCCGCCGCCAGCGGCGTCGTGCCGTCGACGGTGACGACGCCACGCACCGTCCCCGTCGTGTTCTGCGCGCCGGCGATCGCGCCGGCTCCCGAGAGCCCGAGCAGCGCCGCCACCATCGCCGCGCCCCCGAGCCATCGATTCAACGAATTGCCTCGCATGCTGCCTCCGAAGAACAGGTTGCCAGTTTCCAGTTTCCAGCTGCCAGTGAACAGTCGCTCGTTGCCGTTGGTCGCTCGTCGCTCGTTGTAGTCGAGTTGCTCGTCGCTCGTTGCCGTTAGTAGTTCGCCCCGCACGACGCCCGCACGACCAGCTCCGTCGCGAACGTCTCCCGCACCCGCGTGTGCTCGTTCCGGTGACCCACCGCGTGCAGCAGCACCTTCACCGCCCGCCCGCCGAGCTTCGCGATGTCCACCCGGACCGTGGAGAGGGCGGGGTGGATGTAGCGCGCGATCGGGATGTCGTCGAAGCCGACCACGGCGACGTCCTCGGGGACCCGCACCCCCGCTTCACGGAGCGCGCCGATCGCCCCGATCGCCATCGAGTCGTTGGCGGCGAAGAGCGCGTCGGGGCGGGGACTGATGGTAAGAAGGTGCTTCGCCGCATGGTAGCCCGAGTGCTGCTGGAAGTCGCCGTCGAGCTCGAGCGTACGGTCGTGGACGACGCCCGCATCCTTGAGCGCCGCGCGGTAGCCCCTGAGCCGCGCCTCCCCGTCGGCGTTCCCCTTCGGCCCGCGGAGGAAGGCGATCCGCCGCCTGCCTAACGTCAGGAGGTGGCGCGTCATCGCGTACGCCCCGCCGTGGTTGTCGATGTCGAGGGTATCCACCCCGGCGACGTCGGCCGCGCAGTTGAGGAGCACCAGCGGCACGCTTCGCGGCAGGTCGGCGACGAGCGCCTCGGCGTTAGGCACGGGCGACATGATCGCGACACCGTCGACGCGCCCACGCATCGTCTGCAGCGCCGCGGCGATCTCCTGGGGGGAATTGTGCGAGCTGGAGACGAGGACGTGGTAGCCGTGGGTCTGCGCGGTCTGGTCGACGCCGCGGATGACCTCGGAGAAGAACTCGCCGTGAAGATCCGGAAGAAGGACGCCGAGGGTGTGGGTGCGGGAGGTGGAGAGTGAACGCGCGGCAACGTTGGGGGTGAAGCGGAGCCGCGTCGCGGCGTCGCGGACCTTGCGCACGGTCTCCGGCTTGACCGGTCCCGAGCCATTGAGGACCCGGGAGACGGTGGCGACGGAGAATCCGGAGGCGCGGGCGACGTCGCGGATGGTGACGGCCATGCTGGGCGGGGGCGCGACCGCGTGAGAGGTGGAGAGCCCCGCGCACGTCGTCGCGCGGGCGTGTGGAAACGGTTACATCGGGGCGTGCCGTTGTCAAGGCGAGGCAGGCGCTCGCACGTCCGAGCGAGCGCGCTGACCCGAGGTCCAGCTCCCCAACGTCGGAGTGCCGCGGTCGGCGGGAAGGAGCGCGTACGACATGTGATAGACCCAATCGCCCGAGTTCACGTACCAGCGCGCGGGCTCTACCTCGACGAGCGCCGGCCGGTGGCTGTGCCCCGCGATGACGACGTCCACGTCGCGCTCCGCGGCGATCGCCCCCCGCGCCCAGCGCTCGAGGGGAGCGCTGGCGTGTTGCGGGCCCGTTCCCTCGCCGCGCCGGTGGCGCGCGACGAAGTCCTTCGTGTCCGACCAGGCCGCGATGCGGTCGTAGATGCGGTCGACGTGAGCCATGCGCTGCGCGGCCCAGCGGAAGGCTCGGCTGCGCAGCACTGGATGTCGCTTGCGATACGCGGGATAGACGGGCGCGCCGGACTCCACCCCGTCACCATGGACGACGAGTGCGCGCCAGCGCCCGAGCGTGAGGCGCGCGGGCTCGTCGAGCACGACGACACCGAGATCCTCGCGGAGCGCGGCACCGCCGAGCTCCAGCGCGTCGTGGTTGCCGCCGACGAAATAGACGGGGAGCCCGGCGTCCACCAGGTCCGCGATCGCGGCGAGCACGCGAACGTGATGGCGCACGACGAAGTGGCGCGTCGCGAGCCAGACGTCGAACAGGTCGCCGTTGATGAGCAGCCCGCTCGCCGAGTCGCCGACCCAGCGGAGAAACCCGCGGAACTCTCGCTCCACCTCAGGTGGCACGCCACCGAGGTGGACGTCGGAGACGACGACGAAGGGCTTCGCGGACGCCATGAAGGGAATGTACGTCCGGACCGTCCCCGCCATGCGAGATGCGAGAACGAGATGGAGCGAGAGGGCACGGCGCGTCCCCAACCCTTGCGCCCTCCCCCCTCCCCCCGCCTCTTTCCGGAACCCTACGTCCCACCCCGGAGAGAACACGCGTGCCCCGTCCCACCCGTCTCGCCCTCGCACTCCTCGCGACCACCCTCCTCGCGAGCCACGCCTTCGCTCAGAGCTCGACCATCCCCGACTCCGCCTACTCCGCCCTCAAGTGGCGCGAGATCGGACCTTATCGCGGCGGTAGATCGGTAGCCGTCGCCGGCTCCACCGGCCGCCCCCACGAGTACTGGATGGGCACCACCGGCGGCGGCGTCTTCAAGTCCACAGACGGCGGGATGAGCTGGGCCCCCGTCACCGACAAGTTCTTCGGCGGCACCATCGGCGCGATCGCGGTCGCGCCCTCGAACTCCGACATCGTCTACGTCGGCACCGGCGAGTATCCGATCCGCGGCAACGTCTCCCACGGCGAAGGGGTCTGGAAGACCACCGATGCCGGGAAGACCTGGACGTACCTCGGGCTCGGCCAGACGCGGCAGATCTCGCGCATCCGCGTCCATCCGACCAACCCCGACATCGTCTACGTCGCCGCGCAGGGACACGTCTGGGCGCCTAACGCGGAGCGCGGCGTCTACCGCTCGAGGGACGGCGGCAAGTCGTGGCAGAAGATCCTCTTCCGCAACGACTCGACGGGCGCCTCCGACCTGACGATGGACCCGAAGAACCCGAACATCCTCTACGCGGGGATGTGGCAGGCGGGTCGCACCCCATGGCTCCTCGTCTCGGGCGGCGCGGGCTCGGGGATCTTCCGCAGCTTCGACGGCGGCGACCACTGGACGGAGATCTCCCACTGGTCCGGCCTTCCCCGCGGAACGTTAGGCAACATCGGCATCTCGGCGTCCCCGGTCCGCGCGGGACGCGTCTGGGCGATCGTCGAAGCGGACGACGGCGGCGTCTTCCGCTCCGACGACTCCGGGACGACCTGGGTCCGCACCAACGACGAGCGCAAGCTCCGCCAGCGCGCCTGGTACTACTCGAAGATCCACGCCGACACCCGCGACTCGAACGCGGTCTGGGTCAACAACGTCTCCTTCCAGAAATCGACCGACGGCGGGAAGACCTTCCGCAACATCCGCCCGCCGCACGGCGACAGCCACGACTTCTGGCAGGCGCCGGAGGACGGGCGTCGCATGATCGAGGGCGACGACGGCGGCGCGAGCGTCTCCTATAACGGCGGCACCTCCTGGTCCGACCAGGACTTCGCCACCGCGCAGTTCTACCACGTCGTCACCACCAATGAGTTCCCGTACAAGGTGTGCGGCGCGCAGCAGGACAACTCGACGCTCTGCGGTCCCTCGCGCAAGGCGGGCGGGATCGACATGAGCGACTGGCAGGACGCGGGCGGCGGAGAGAGCGGCTACATCGCCGTCCGCTCCGACGACCCGAACATCGTCTTCGCGGGCAGCTACGGCGGCCTCCTCACGCGCAAGGACATGCGCACGGAGTCGGAGCGCGACGTCAACCCATGGCCCGACAATCCGATGGGCCACTCGGCGGAGGACCTGAAGTACCGCTTCCAGTGGACCTTCCCGATCGTCCTCTCGCCCAACGACCCGAACACGCTCTACGCCGCGTCGAACGTTCTCTTCAGGACGACGAACGAAGGGCAGACGTGGACGGCGATCAGCCCCGACCTCACCCGCCACGACCCGCGCACGTTAGGCGCGTCGGGCGGCCCGATCACCAAGGACCAGACGTCGATCGAGTACTACGGAACCATCTTCGCGGTCGCCGAGTCCCCGAGGGCGAAGGGGGAGATCTGGACGGGGAGCGACGACGGGCTGGTGCAGCTCACGCGCGACGGCGGGAAGACGTGGAGCAACGTCACCCCGCCGGACATGATCGCCTTCACCCGCGTCTCGATCGTCGAGCCCTCGCCGCACGACGCCGCCACGGCGTACGTCGCCGCGAACCGCTACCAGCTCGACGACATGCAGCCGTACATCTGGAAGACCTCGGACTTCGGCAAGTCGTGGAAGCGGATCGACCTCGGCATCGCCGACACCGAGTTCGTGCGCGTCGTGCGCGAGGACCCGGAGCGGAAGGGGCTGCTCTACGCCGGCACGGAGCGCGGCGTCTGGACGTCGTTCGACGACGGGGCGCACTGGCACAAGCTGCAGCTCAACCTCCCGCCGGTGCCGGTGCACGATCTCGCGGTGAAGGAGGGCGACCTCGTCGCGGCGACGCACGGTCGCTCCTTCTGGATCCTCGACGACATCTCGGTGCTGCGTCAGCTCGCGGCGAAGGGCGCGCCCGACGGTTCGCACCTCTACTCGCCGCGCGAGGTGATTCGCGCGAACTGGGGCGGGGGCTTCGGCGGCGGGGCGGGGAGCGGGAATACCCCGCCGGTGCATCCGCGCGGCGCGAACCCGCCGAGTGGCGCCGTCGTCTGGTACTCGCTCGACAAGGGCGGCCGCGAGGTGACGCTCGACTTCATGGACGCGAAGGGAACGGTGATCCGCTCCTTCACGAGCAGGCAGGACAGCGCGACCGCCGCCGACTCGGTGCGCGGCGCCGAGCGTCAGCGCGCGCGGCTCGACTCCCTGCGGAGGGCGGGCGCGGACACGACGAAGGCGCTCGAGCGGCGGAGCGAGGAGACGTCGCCGGAGGAAGGTCCGCGCCGCGCGCCCCCGCCGCCGCGCGTCGCCAACAAGCGCGGGCTCAATCAGTTCGTCTGGAATCTCCGCTACCCCGACGCGAGCAGCTTCGACGAGATGATCATGTGGGCGGGCGGGACGCAGGGCCCGGTCGCGCCCCCGGGGACGTACAGGGTGCGCATGAAGGTGGACGGCACCGAGGTGGCGACGGACTCCTTCGTCGTGCGGAAGGATCCGCGCAGCAAGGCGACGCAGGCCGACCTGCGCGAGCAGTTCGCCTTCCTGATCAAGATCCGCGACCGGGTGACGCAGGCGAACGACGCGGTGAAGCAGATCCGCTCGATCCGCCAGCAGCTCGACGACCGCGACAGGTCGCTCGGCGGCGCGAACGCGGTGGGGGCGATGGTGCTCTCGAAGGCGCTCCGCGAGACGTTAGGCACGGTCGAGGACTCGATCTACCAGACGAAGAACCGCAGCAGCCAGGACCCGCTGAACTACCCGATCCGGCTGAACAACAAGCTGAGCGCGCTGAGCGGAGTGGTCTCGACCGCCGACGCGCGTCCGACCGATCAATCGTACGGCGTCTTCAACGTCCTCTCGGCGCAGCTCGATCTCCAGCTCGCGACGCTGAAGCGGACGATCGACACGCTGGTGCCGAAGCTGAACACCGCGCTCGCCGACCTGAAGCTCGCGCCGATCGATCCGACCAAGCCGCTCGAGGTGAAGAGCGACGAGCGCCGCGCGGCGGGGGAGGACGAGGACGACGAGGATGAGGAGAGCGGGCGGTGGTGGTAGGCCGGCGCGCAGGGAAGCGACCGGTGGCTCGGCGTTGAAACACGAAGGTCACGAAGGGTCACGAAGGCTGCTGCTGTTGCACCCCTTCGTGTCCCTTCGTGTTTCGACAACGACGGCAGCAGTACCGACACGACCGGGCAATCCGCAGTATCTTCCCCTCCATGATCGTCCACCTCAACGGCCGCTATCTCGCCGATCGTGACGCGTCGATCTCGCCGCTCGATCGGGGGTTTCTCTTCGGCGACGGCGTGTACGAGGTCGTGCGCGCGTTCGACGGGGAGCTGATCGAGGCGGGGCGGCACTGGACGCGGCTGGCGCGGTCGCTGCGCGAGGTGCGGATCCCGGGAGAGAAGTTCGGCGCGGAGGCGATGAGCGAGCTCGCGCTGCGGCTCCTCGAGGAGAATGGGCTCAGGCGCGGGCACGCGATCGTGTACGTCGAGATCACGCGCGGGAGCGCGAGCCCGCGGACGCACCACTTCCCGCCGGCCGGCACCCCGCCGACGGTGTTCGCCTACGCGACGCCGTTCACTCCCTTCGACGGGCAGCGCATCCACGGGGTGCCGATCATCCTCGCGCCGGACGAGCGGTGGGGGCGGTGCGACATCAAGTCGGTAAACCTGCTGCCTAACGCGCTGGGGAAGCAGCTCGCCGTCGAGGCGGGCGCGTGGGAGACGGTCTTCGTCCGCGACGGCGCCGTCACCGAGGGGACGAGCTCCAACCTCTTCGCCGTGATCGGCGGGGTCCTCCGCACCCATCCCGCCACCCACGCCATCCTCGGGGGCGTCACCCGCGACGTCGTCCTCGAGCGCGCGCGCGCGTCAGGCCTCACGGTGGACGAGAAGGCGTTCACCGTCGCCGAGCTGGAGACGGCGGAGGAAGCCTTCCTCACGAGCACGACGAACGACGTGATGCCCGTCGTGCGCGTGGATGCGACGAAGATCGGGAACGGGGAGCCGGGGGCGATCACTCGTCGGCTGGCGTCAATCAGCACTCGTGACGCGTGAAACGGGACTGCGGGCGGTGAGATGTGAGGACCAGTGTGTAGTGACTCGTGACCGGCGTTGACGGCCGGTAACGCCAGTCACGAGTCACCAGTCACTCACCCACACCCCTCACACCTCGCCGGGTCGTTTCACGAGTCACTACTCACTCGCCTCTTCGGCTTCATCGCCGTGCTCGACGATGTCGCCGGGCTTGAAGAGGATCCCCTGCAGCGTCTCGCGCCACTTCGGCTTCCTGCGCAGCAGGAACTCGAGATCCATCCCGAAGTGCTTCATCTCCTCGTGCTGGGCGTTCTCCATGATCGCGCGCGCCTCGCGGTCCTTCTCGAGGGAGATGCGCTGCTCGTACCACCCGATCGCCTCGGCCTCTTCCTGAAGCGACGTGATCATGCGCGCGAAGGTGCGCGTCTTCTGGGAGAGCTCCTCGGGGGGCTCGTGGTATTGTTCGGTGGGCATTCTGGCTTGGGCTGGATGCGGGAGCTCGGGAACCAGCGATGCGGGGTGTCCGCCTGCGGCGGGATACCGCGATGCGGGATGCGAAGATGCGGGAACGGCGATGCGGGAACGGCGATGCGGGAACGGCGATGCGGGAACGACGATGCGGGAACCGCTGGCTGGGCGACACAGAGAGCACGGAGATCACGGAGCACACAGAGGGCCACTCGTGCCACGAGCCGAGGATGTGCTTGGGGGACGCCGGGCAGGATGATCCTTGCACGCACCCACAACAACATCCTGGCTCGTCGAGTGCGGCACTCTCATCTCACACGGAAGCCTCGGTGCCCTCCGTGTTCTCGGTGTGCTCTGTGTCAATGAGCGATCGGAATGACGACCACCCCTTCCCGCATCTTCGCATCCCGTATCGCGGTCTCGCGCCCGCGCGTAGCGCGTGGCGCCACCCCGCATCGCTTGTTCCCCGGAACCCGCATCACGAATCCTGCGGAACGGCCATGCCCATGACGTGGTACCCCTTGTCGACGTACACCGTCGACCCCGTGATCCCCGCGGCGAGCGGACTTGCGAGGAAGCACGCCGTGTTGCCGACGTCGTCGGCCGTGACGGGATCCTGCAGGGGCGCGTTCTGCTTGCAGTAGTCGATCATCTTGCCGATGATCCCGATCGCGCTCGCGGCGCGCGAGGCCCAGGGGCCGGCGCTGATCGTGTTGACGCGGACGCCATACTTGCGGCCCGCCTCGAAGGCGAGGACGCGCGTGTCGCTCTCGAGCGCCGCCTTCGCGCTCGACATCCCGCCGCCGTAGCCGGGGATGACGCGCTCGCTCGCCATGTACGTCAGCGAGAGGAACGACCCGCCGTCGCGCATCAGCGGCGCGAGCCGGCTCACCATGGCGATCATGCTGTACGCGCTGACGCTGACCGCGGTGAGATAGCCGTTGCGGCTCGTCTCGAGCAGCGGCTTCTTCACGTCGGGACCGTTCGCCAGCGAGTGGACGACGATGTCGAGCGGCTTCTCCCCGAAGTCCTCGACCAGACGCTTCGCCATCCCGTCGATCGAGAAGTCGCCGTTGTCCTTGTAGCGCTTGCTCTCGCGCACGTCCTGCGGCGCGTCGGCGAGCGTGTCGTAGGCGGCGTCGAGGGGATAGATCTTCTCGAACTCGAGCAGCTTCCCGCTCGAGAGCCGGCGCGACTCGTCCATCTTTCCGCGCTCGAGCAGGTTGAGAAAGATGTTGAGCGCCGGCGGCCACGTGCCGACGCTGACCGTCGCACCCGCTTCGGCGAGACTCTTCGCGATCGCGAACCCGAACCCGCCATCGTCGGCGACACCCGCGACGAGCGCGCGGCGGCCGGTGAGGTCGATGTTGATCATGTCGGGGTATATCGCAGGGGCGCCGCGCGGAGGCAAGGGCGCTCCCGGGTTCCAGTCGCCAGTTGCCCGGCGGAAGGAACTGCGGTCAACGCCGTCACTGCCGCCTGGCAACTGGCAACCCCGTTCTGGCACGGATTATCCACCTCCCGCTCCCCCGAGCCCGGAGGTGCGACATGCCCGCGGTGCTGTACGTGGATGACGAGCCCGCGCTGCGGCGGCTGGTTCGGCGGTGGTACGAGCGGCGCGGTGTCACGATCCGCGTCGCGGAGAACGTCACGGAAGCGAAGCGCATCATGATGGAGGAAGACGTCGTCGGCGCGTTCATCGATGTCTGGCTCGGCGACCGCGAGACCGGCTTCGACCTCCTCGCCTGGATCGCCGAGTTCCGCCCGCGACTCGAAGATCGCGTGGTCTTCATCACCGGCGACATCGCCCCCGGCGCCGACGGCCGCAACGTCCAGGCACTCGGCCGCGCCGTGATCACGAAGCCCTTCGAGCTCGACGAGCTGGATACGTACATCCGCAGCTGGTTGGGCGTCGGCGGACCGGATCCCGAACGCGTCGCCGAATCGCGACCGTAGTTGGCGGGAGGCTGATGGCGGGAGGCTGTAGGCCATCAGCCTCCTGCTTCTTGCTTCCTGCCCACAGCCTCCTGCCCCCCGAGCGGGGAGCGACGCGCTAGATTCGAGACATGACGAGCTCGCCAATCGAGGCGGACCTGCCGGTTCGTCCCGGTCCTTCCTTCGCGCGCGGTCTCTGGCGGATCGCGGCGGCAGACGTGTCGAGCGGGAATCGCGTCCGCCTGCTGCGCGACGGACCGGCGACATTCGACGCGATGATCGCGGCGATCGAGAGCGCGCAACACAACGTCGCGCTCGAGAGCTACATCCTCCGCTCGGATGAAGTGGGCGAGCGCTTCGCGACCGCGCTCGTCGCCGCGGCGCAGCGCGGAGTCGAGGTGCGGCTCCTCTGCGACTGGATCGGGATCCGCGGCACCTCGCGCGCGTTCTTCGCGAAGCTGCGCGCGGCGAAGATCGACGTCCGCGTCTTCTCCCCGCCCGGCTTCCGCCGCTGGCTCGGGGTCGTGCCGCGCGACCATCGCAAGCTGCTCGTCGTGGACGACCGCTGCGGGATCACCGGCGGCGTCGGGCTCGGCCGCGAGTGGACGACGGGAGTGCTCAAGCACCGTCGCTCGCGCTGGCGCGACACCGCGGTGCAGATCGAGGGTGCCGCGGTGCTCGACATGCGCGCCGCCTTCGAGACGATGTGGCGTCGCGCGACGGGGAAGGAGCGTCGCGGCGCGCACCGCTTCGTCTCGCGCCGCGCGCACCAGACGCACCTCGATCCGGCGACGCACGAGCCGGCGCTCGTCGGCATCGTCGAGGGCGAGCCGGGCCGGCTCCGCGTCGCGCGCGCGCTGCAGATGCAGGCGGTGGCCGCGGAGCGGTCGATCTGGATCGCGAGCGCGTACTTCGTGCCGAGCTTCGCCGAGATCGAGGCGCTCTGCGGCGCGGCGCGCGACGACGTGGACGTCCGCATCCTCGTCCCGCACCGCGCCGACCATCCGTGGATCCCCTGGCTGACGCGCCGCACCTATCGCCGCCTCCTCACCAACGGCGTACGCATCTGGGAGTGGCAGGGGGAGATGATGCACGCGAAGACGAGCGTCGTCGACGGCCGCTGGGTCCGCGTCGGCTCGACCGACTTCAACCCGCTCGGCGTGTCGATCAACTTCGAGCTCGACGCGGTGATCGAGGACGCCGCGTTAGGCGCGGACGCCGAGGCGATGTTCCTGGCCGATCTGGAGCGGTCGAAGGAGATCACGCACGCGGGTCGGTAGCGGGGTCCGCCTGCTTTGGTAACTGCTGTCAAAACACGAAGGTCGCGATGTACACGAAGGCTGTCGTTGAAGCCCCCTTCGTGAGCCTTCGTGACCTTCGTGTTTCAACAACAGGAGCACCCGCCGGCTCCTTGCGGTGAGCGCTCTCTCGGCCCACGGAGCGATCCGATGCCCACGAAGACCAGGGCCGAGCCTCGCCTCGCGTGCGCGCAACGGAGCGCGGTGGTATTATCTCGCGGCTTCGACACGACCTCCGACTCATGCGCCGCATACTTCTCTCAGCCGCACTTCTCGCCGCCTGCACGCGCCCCGCGACCACTCCGGTTCCCGCGTCGAGCTACGACCTCGTCATCACCAACGCGCGCGTCTACGACGGGGCGGGGAATCCGTGGTACTACGGGGACCTCGCGGTGCGGGGCGATCGCATCGCGCGGATGACGCCGGCGGGGATGCTGCGTGGCGCGCGGGCGGCGCGCACGATCGACGCGACCGGGCTCGCGCTCGCGCCGGGGTTCATCGACATCCAGGGTCAGTCGTACGATCCCTTCCTCACCGGCGACGGACGCGTCGTCAGCAAGGTGACCCAGGGGATCACCACCGAGATCCTCGGCGAGGGGACGACGCCGGCGCCGCTCAGCGACGCGTCGATCGCGTCGATGGGGTTCGACTCGACGACGCTGCGCATCGCGCAGTCGTTCCGCGGGGCGCACGGCTTCGCGGCCTGGCTCGACGCGATGGCGGCGCACGGGATCTCGCCTAACGTCGGCTCCTTCCTCGGCGCGGCCACCGTCAGGCAGTACGTGAAGGGCTCGGCGCCCGGCGCCGCCACCGCGGCGGAGCTCGACACCATGCGCGCCGTCGCCCGCCGCGCGATGGAGGACGGCGCCTTCGGCGTCGGCAGCGCGCTCATCTACCCGCCCGGTGCCTACGCGAGCACCGAGGAGCTCGTCGAGATCGCGAAGGCAATGTCGCCCTTCGGGGGCGTCTACATCACGCACATGCGCTCCGAGGGGGACCGCATCGTCGAGGCGACGGAGGAGGCGCTGCGCATCGGACGCGAGGGACACGTCCCCGTCGAGATCTATCACCTCAAGGTCGCGGGACAGCGCAACTGGTCGAAGGCGCCGGCGATCGTCGCCATGATCGACAGCGCGCGGCGCGCGGGGCAGGACGTCGGCGCGACGATGTACCCGTACACCGCGGGCGCGACCTCGCTCGCGTCCTGCATCCCGACGTGGGTTGCCGCGAACGGGAAGCTGCTCGACAACCTCCGCGATCCCGCGACGCGCGCGCGCGCGAAGGCGGAGATGCTCGCCGGCTCGAAGACGTCGGAGAGCCTCTGCGAGCTCGGCACGGCGCACGGAGTGATGGTCGTCGGCTTCCGCGACTCGACGCTGAAGCAATATGAAGGAATGCGCCTCGACGACATCGCCGCGCGCATGGGCGGGGGACGCGACTGGGCGGACGCGCTCATCGATCTCACCCTCGCCGAGCAGGCGCGGCTGGGCGGGATCTTCTTCCTCGCCAGCGAGGCGAACCTGCGCATGCAGCTGAAGCAGCCGTGGATCGTCATCGGCACCGACGCCGACGGCTGGGACCCGGACAGCACGCATGGCGAGATGGTGCATCCGCGCACCTACGGCACCTACCCGCAGCTCCTCGGCCAGCTCGCGCGCGACGAAGGCGTGATGTCGCTCGAGGAAGCGATCCGCAAGTCGACATCCGCCGTCGCGACGCGTCTCTCGATTCCGGACCGCGGCCTGCTGCGCGAAGGGATGTACGCCGATCTCGTCCTCTTCGATCCCACGACGATCGCGGACCGCGCGACCTACGTGACGCCGCACGTCGTCGCGGCGGGGATCCGCGAAGTGTTCGTGAACGGGGTCGAGGTCGTTCGCGACGGCCGGGCGACCGGTGCCAGGCCTGGCCGCGTCGTGCGGCCGTCGGGGATGCGATAGGCCGGGGGCTATGGGCTGGAGGCTATAGGCTGGAAGCTGAAAGCTTTCAGCCTCCTGCTTACAGCCACCCAAGGGCGTGCCATCTGAACGGCCGGAGCGTCATTAAGAGACCATGCCTCCCATCGATCCTCGCCGAGTCGCGCGACTCGAGGAAGCCGTTCGGGCGCTGCACCAGCAGGTGAACGTCCTCATCTCCGAGGTGAGGACGCTCTCCGCGCAGGCGGAAGCGGAGGCGAGTGCCGCGCGGAACGCCGCGCACTCCGCGCCCGCGATGCCGGTGAGCGACGCGGCGCTTCGCTCGGACGAGCCGGTCGCGCCGCCCCCGCCGCCGCCCGTCGTCGCGCCG
>DASVXU010000115.1:0-7167 GCA_036392515.1 Gemmatimonadaceae bacterium
CCGGCGCCGCCCCCGGGGGGCGCGCCTAACGGCCCGCCGCCGGGCGGCTTTCCTCCGCCTCCGGCGCCGACGCTCGACGCGGTACAGCGGGAGATCGCCATCTACAACGAGGTCGCCCGCGCCGCGAAGCCGTACGGGATCACGGTCATCGTCCACAACCACACGATGGAGTTCGCGAAGCTGCCCGATGGCCGCACGCCGTTCGACATCATGCTCGCCGAGCTCGATCCGTCGCTCGTCGCCCTCGAGCTGGACATCGGGTGGTCCACCGTCGCCGGACAGAACGCGCTCTCGCTCTTCGCCGCGCACCCGGGACGCTTCCCGCTCTGGCACGTGAAGGACATGGCGAATCTCGCGGCGGTGAACGCGCAGGGCGACGACGAGCTCGCGCGCATGCGCAACGCGAAGATCGTCCCCCTCGGTCAGGGGGAGATCGACTATGGACCGATCTTCGCCCGCGCGGGTACCGCTGGCCTCCGGCACTACTTCGTCGAGCAGGACACCGCGCCGGACAGCGGCGACTCGATCGCCGCCGCCCGCGCCAGCTTCGAGGGGCTGCGCCGGATTCTCCAGGGATGAGCGAGCAGAGGATGACGACAGAGGAATCGAAGCCGCGCCGCGGCGCAATGCTGGCCGCGGCGCTCGTCGCCGCGACGATCTTCGCCGGTGTGGGCCACGCGCAGGCACCCGCCGCGCAGACGGCGCCGCCGCGCACCGGCGCGCAGATCTTCTCCTCCACCTGCGCCGCCTGTCATCAGGCGCAGGGAGAGGGAACGCAGACGTATCCCCCTCTCGCCGGCAGCGAATGGGTGAACGGCGCCGAATCGCGGCTCGTCCGCATCGTCATGCACGGACTGCAGGGCGACGTGGAGGTGCAGGGTCAGGTCTACAACGGCGCGATGCCGGCGTGGGGCGCGACGCTCTCCGACGCCGAGATCGCGGCGGTGCTGACCTACATCCGTGCCAGCTTCGGCAACCAGTCGCTCCCCGTCACCACCGCGACGGTGGCGCAGACGCGCGAGGCGAACAGCGGGCGGAAGACACCGTGGACGATCCCCGAGCTGCTGCTCATCAAGGTGGACGCGAAGAAGTAGCGGTGCCGACGCGCGTCGTCGTCGCGCGGCGCGCGCTCGCCGCCAGCGGCTGGCTGCTCGCGGCGGCGGTGCTCGTGCAGATCATCCTCGCCGGGCGTGGCGTCTTCGTCGGGCCGGACGAGTGGGCGCGCCATCGTGGCTTCGTCCACGCCTTCGAGTGGCTCTCGCCGCTCGCGGTGCTGCTCGCCTACCTCGCTCGCTCGCCTCGCGCGGTGAAGTGGCTCGCCTGGCTGACGGTGCTGCTGCTCTTCCTCGAGTACGCGACCGCGGGGACGACGAGCTCGCTCGGGCATCGCGGGCTGGCGGCGCTGCACCCTGCGATCGCGGCGCTGATGTTCTGGGCGGCGGTGGAGCTGGCGCGCCGGACGCCCTGGTCCGGCGCGCCGCCTGCCTAACGCGCCGACTCGATCCCGATCGTCAGCACCCGCCCCGCCGCGGGGTAGAGCAGCATCTCGGGGCTCCCGCCCGGATCAGGGTAGCCGGTGGTGGCGTACTTCCGGTCGAAGAGGTTGCGGACGCCGGCGGTGATTCGCACGCCGCCGAGCCCGTACGACGCGCGCAGGTCCACGCGGGAGTAGGCATCGAGCCGGCGCGTGTTGGCGTCGTCGAGCCAGACGCCGCTCGCCGTGGTGGCCGTCGCCGCGAGCCCGAAGCCGTGCGACGGTGCGTGCGCGACCCCGAACGCCCACACGTCGCGCGGGATCGCCTTCAGCTGCTTGCCGGAATTGTCCCCGTTGCGCGAGGTCGCGTCCTGCAGGGTATAGCTCGCGTACGCGCTTGTCGCGCCCGGACCGTCGAGGGTGAGCCCGGCCTCGATGCCGTCGTGGCGGCTGCGGCCGATGTTCACGTAGCGGAACTGCGCGATGTCGAAGTCGAGCTCGTCGCGCATGTCCATGCGATACGCCGAGAGCGCGAGACGGGCGCGCACAGCCGGCGTGAGCGCGGCGAGATGATAGAGTCCCGCCTCGACGCTCTTCCCGTACTGCGGATCGAGCTCGGGGTTCGACGTCGTCACCTGGAAGGGCGGGAAGGGGATCGGGATCGCCCGCTGGTCGAAGAGCTGGTCGATCGTCGGCGCCTTGAAGGAGCGGCCGACGCTCGCGTAGACGTGCCCCGTCTGCCGCGGCGACTCGAGCCAGCGCAGGTTCACGCCGGCACGCGGGCTCCAAGCGAGATGTGTCGAGTGGAACCCGTTCCCGGTGCTCGGCGCCTGCGGCGTGTAGCGGTCGGCGATCCGGTCCACGCGGCCGCCTAACGTCAGGCGGATCGCGTCGGTCGGGGACGCCTCCCAGCTCGCGAAGCCGGCGACGCCGGCGCGCGTGCCGCGTCCCTTCGCGCTGACGCCGCCCTTCGCGCCGCTCGCCTTCGCGAAGGAGGCGGAGTCGCCGGTCGCGACGGGGCGATACTCGCTGGTGAGGCGCCCCGCCGAGAAGTCGGCGCCGAGCACGAGACGGTTGGCCATCCCGGCGAGGAGTCCGGAGGTCTCGAGCTGCACCGATCCGATCGCGCGCGAGCTGCCGAGCGCGCGCGCCTGCGCGTCGGCGTACTGCGCGGAGAGGGGAACGGTGCGGATCCCGTCGCTCGTCGCGCGCTCCCCCGTGAGGTAGCCACTGACTCGCGCACGTCCCCACGCGCGCGCCGAGCCGTCGAGGGTGAGGCGGTGCACGCGCTCCTCCGTGCGGTCGAAGCGGAAGAGCGGGGACGCGGCCTCGCGCGACACCGCAAGCTCGCTCTCCGTGAGCGGGCCCGGATCGTCGAAGGTGCGCCGGTGCTCGAGCGCGGAGAGGGCGAGGGCGCCGCGCGCGCCGTGCAGCAGCTCGAGCGAGCCGCCGAGGGTGCCCGACCCGCGCCGCTCGTGCTCACGCCAGCCATCGGCGCGGCGGAGGTCGCCGAAGAGCGAGGCCGCGCGGCCGCCGACGCTCCCGCCTAACGCGCCGCCGGCACGCAGGGTGCCGAGCTCGCCCCCCTCCACGCGCCACGCGCGCCAGGGGCCCGCGCTCGCCGGCCGGCGCGTGATGAGGTTCACCACGCCACCGACCGCCGCGTCGCCGTACGCTGCGGACGCGCCCCCGCGCACGATCTCGATCGCGTCGAGCGCGGCGAGGGGGACGAGGTCCCAGTTCACCTGCCCGGTGGCGAGCCCGGTGAGGGGAACGCCGTCGAGCAGCACCGTCACGTACTCCGTCTCGCCGCCGCCGTAGAATCCCCGGATCGCGAGCCGCGGCGCCTCGCCAAGCGCGTCGGAGTGGAGGACGGCGATCCCGGGAACGAGCTCGAGCGCGCCGGCGACCGTCGAGACGGGAAGGCGGCGCAACTCGGCGGCGGAGAGCCTGGTGACGGCCGCCGCGCTCGCCGCGAGGGGAGCGCTCGCACGCTCGGCGGTGACGACGACGGCGTCGAGCCGGTGGGCGCGGACGCTGTCGCGGCGGGCCGCGCTGTCGGCGGGGGTGACCTGCGCGTTCGCGGGAGCGGCGAAGAGGAGAACGGCGGCGAGCCCCGCCGCGAGAGTCATGGGTCGGTGCATGGACGCAACCTAGCATCGGGACGCGGTCGCGGCAGGTAGCGCGCGCGCGGCGCGGGCCTATCTTCACCGCATCCGAACGAACGGAGGATGCGGGTGATGCGGACAGGGATTCTCCTCGCGGTCGCGGTGCTGATGCCCGCGGTCGCCAGCGGCCAGGCGAAGACGGCGGGCGCGGTCCCGCGCGTGCGCACGACGGGCGGGATCGTCGAGGGGATCGTCGACTCGAGCGGGGTGCGCGAGTACCGCGGCATCCCCTACGCCGCGCCGCCGGTGCGCGAGCTGCGCTGGCGTCCGCCGCAGCCGGCGCGCCCGTGGACGGGGGTGCGCAAGGCGGACCGCTTCGCCGACCAGTGCATGCAGGCGCGGATCTTCGGCGACATGGTCTTCCGCAACGCCGGGGTGAGCGAGGATTGCCTCTACCTCAACGTGTGGACGCCGCCCGCGAGTGCCGCCAGGCCTAACGGTGGCGCGCCGGTGCTCGTCTACTTCTACGGCGGCGGTTTCGTCGCCGGCGACGGCTCCGAGCCTCGCTACGACGGCGAAAGCATGGCCAGGCGCGGCATCGTCGTCGTGACGATGAGCTACCGGCTCGGCGTGTTCGGCTTCTTCTCGCACCCCGCGCTGACCGCGGAGTCGGCGCATCACGCGTCGGGGAACTACGCGCTGATGGACCAGACCGCGGCGCTGCGCTGGGTGCGGGACAACATCGCCCGCTTCGGCGGCAACCCGGCGCAGGTCACCATCGCCGGCGAGTCGGCGGGCTCCTTCTCGGTGAGCGCGCAGATGGCGTCGCCGCTCGCGAAAGGACTCTTCGCGCGGGCGATCGGCGAGAGCGGCGCCTTCTTCTCGTCCGTGCTCTCGACGCCGACGCTCGCCGAGACGGAGCAGAACGGGGTGAAGTTCGGTCAGGCGCTCGGCGCACCGACGCTTGCCGCGCTGCGCTCGCTCTCGGCGATGGAGCTCCTCGCGGCGACGGCGCGGCAGGATCTGCCGCGCTTCGGCGCGAACGTGGACGGCTGGTTCTTCCCCGAGGTGCCGGCGGACATCTTCGCCGAGGGGAAGCAGGCGAAGGTTCCCCTGCTCGCCGGGTGGAACTCCGAGGAGTCGTCGGCGCGCGGGGTGATGCAGGAGACGCCGGACTCGGCGAGCGTGCGCGCGACGCTGGCGCGGCTCTTCGGCGACCGCGCGGCGGATGCGGCGAAGGTGTTCCCGGCGAGCACGCCCGACGAGGCGCTGCAGTCGATGACCGACCTCGCGAGCGACCGCTTCATCGGCTACTCGACGTGGAAGTGGCTCGACGTGCACGGACGGACGAGCGGGCAGCCGGTGTACCGGTATCTGTACGCGCGTCCCCGCCCGGCGACGGTCGCGACGACGGGCCCCGGCGCCGCCCCCGCCGGCCGCGGCGCGGTCCACTCGGCGGAGATCGAGTACGCGTTAGGCAACCTCGGCACCAACAAGGTCTTCGCCTGGACGCCGGAGGACTGGAAGGTCTCGGCGACGATGCAGGACTACTTCGCGAACTTCATCCGGACCGGCGACCCGAACGGCCCCGGGCTCCCGCAGTGGCCCGCGGGAAACGTCGGCGCCGACGGCCAGGTGCAGCGGATGCGGATCGACGTGCAGTCGAAGGCGGAGCCGGAGCCGCGGGCGCGGTATCTGTTTCTCGACCAGGCGGCGAGCCCGACGCGGTGACGGTGGCGACTGCCGACAGAGAGCTCCATAGAGCCTTTCAAGGGCGAGGGCCACAGAGGACTACGCACCAGCAATTCAGGGCATGGTCGAGTTAGGCAAAGCAGTCCTCTGTGGCCCTCATCCGTGCCGAGCTCCGTGGAACTCTGTGTCGGCCGTTTCCATGGCCGCTTGATGACAGGCCATCGGCCAGGTATCTCATTGCCTCTATCATGAATCGGAGCACGCGATGCCGCTGAAGCGGAAGGTGCGGTACGGGATGGTCGGGGGTGGGCCGGGGGCGTTCATCGGCGCGGTGCACCGCAAGGCGGCCGCGCTCGACGGGGAGATCGAGCTCGTCGCCGGCGCCTTCTCGTCGGACGCGAAGAAGTCGCGCAAGCAGGGCCAGGAGCTCTTCCTCGACCCGAACCGCGTCTACGGCTCGTGGGAGGAGATGGTCGAGAAGGAGCGGAAGCTCCCGGAAGGCGAGCGGATCGACTTCGTCTCGATCGTCACCCCGAACGCGTCGCATTTCGCGATCGCGCGCGCCTTCATCGAGGCGGGGTTCCACGTCGTCTGCGACAAGCCGATGACGACGACGATCGAGGACGCGGAGGCGCTCTGCAAGCTCGTGAAGAAGCACGACGCGGTCTTCGCGCTCACGCACAACTACACGGGTTACCCGATGGTGAAGCAGGCGCGCGAGCTGGTGCGCCAGGGGAAGCTCGGTAAGATCCAGAAGATCGTCGCCGAGTACTCGCAGGGCTGGATCCTCGCCGTCGCGGGGATGAGCATCTGGCGGCTCGATCCGAAGCACGCCGGCATCTCCTCGGCGATCGGCGACATCGGCGTGCACGCGCTCAACCTCACCCAGTATGTGACGGGGCTGCAGCTCGAGGAGATCCACGCCGACCTCACCAGCTTCGGCAAGGGCTACGAGCTGGAGGACGACGCGAACATCCTCGTGCACTTTCAGGGCGGGGCGCGCGGGATCATCTACTGCTCGCAGATCTCAGCCGGCGAGGAGAACGGGCTGCGGCTGCGCGTCTACGGCGACAAGACGGGGCTCGACTGGAGGCAGGAGAACCCGAACTATCTCGACGTGCTGCGCTCCGACGCGCCGGCGGAAGTCTGGAAGCGCGGCAACGAATATCTCGCGCCGATCGTGAAGCACAACACGCGCATCCCCTCCGGGCATCCGGAGGGATTCATCGAGGCGTTCGCGAACATCTACCGCAACGCCGCCCGCACGATCGCCGCGCGCATCGCCGGCGAGAAGCCCGGCGAGTTCGACACCGACTTCCCGACCGTCCAGGACGGCGCGCGCGGCGTGCACTTCATCCACAAGGCGGTGGAGAGCGGGAAGAAGCGCGCGTGGGTCGATGCGCGGTACTCGCCGCCCGGATGACGTTCAACACGGCGATGAGAGAGGAGCGATACCGCGATCGAGAGAGGAGAGAGGAGCGACGAAACGACGCTGAGGTCACCGCAATCGTTGTTTCGTCTCTCGTCTCTGATCTCTCTCTCGGAGCCTCTCTCCTCTCTCCTCGCACTGACGAAACCTGAACAGGCGCCACGATGTCGAGACCGATCACACTCTTCACCGGCCAGTGGGCCGACCTCCCCCTCGAGACCCTCGCGAAGAAGGCGAAGGAGTGGGGATTCGATGGGCTCGAGCTCGCGTGCTGGGGCGATCACTTCGACGTCGAGCGCGCGCTGGCCGAGGACGGCTACGCGAAGGGGCGGCGCGACCTGCTCGCGAAGTACGGGCTCGGCGTGTGGGCGATCAGCAACCACCTCGTCGGCCAGGCGGTATGCGACCGCATCGACGAGCGGCACAGGAGCATCCTGCCGCCGCGCGTCTGGGGCGACGGCAAG
>DASVXU010000116.1:0-44538 GCA_036392515.1 Gemmatimonadaceae bacterium
CCGTTCCAGCTCGCCGAGGTTCTCGGGCACCGGCTCCGGCGGCCGCGGAAAGCGCCCGTCGGGCTCCATGTTGATCGAGGTCGTCCGGCAGCCGAGCCGCTCGAGGAGCTGGGGGACGATCGCCGCCCCCGCCCCCCGGCAGGCGTCGAGCGCGACGTGGAACCGCCGCTCGCGGATCCGCTGGACGTCGATGAAGGGGAGGGCGAGCACGGCGTCGACGTGGCGGGAGATCGCCCGCTCGTCGGCCTCGATCGCGCCCAGACGGTCCCACGAGGCGCGCGCGACGCCGGCCTCCATCATCGTCCGCATCGCCGTCCCCTCGACCGCGTCGAGGAACAGCCCGCTCGGCCCGATCATCTTCAGCGCGTTCCACTCGATCGGGTTGTGGCTCGCCGAGATCATGATCCCGCCGGCGGCGTGGTGGTGCTCCACCGCGAGCTGCGTCGTCGGCGTCGTGGCCAGGCCGAGGTCGATCACCGACGCGCCCACCGACTGCAGCGCCGCGACTACAACTCTGTGGAACATCGGCCCCGAGACGCGACTGTCCCGCCCCACGACGATGGCCCGCGAACGGCCGGCCGCCAGCGCCCATCCGCCGAAGCCCGCCGCGAATCGCGCGACGACCTCCGGAGTCAGAGCCTCGCCGACCCGTCCCCGCACCCCCGACACGCTCACCATCAACCCTTCGTACATTCGCCCTCCGGCGCAGTTCGGTAGATCGCAGAAAGATCGCCTCGCAGGGTCCTCGTCGGCACCCCTGCCGCGGTCACTGCGGCGTTTTACTTCCCTGCCCCGGACGGCGTCCTTGAAGGGCAGCATCGTCCCGCATCGCGCCTCGACTTCCGCTTGCAGCCAGCCACTCGCGCCTCCGCCTGGTCGTTCCGCTCCAAGCTCGCGCTCCTCAGCGTCGGCGCGGTGCTGGTGACCCTGATCCTGGTCCTCGTCCCGATCTACCGCTCCTCGGAGCAGGAGCTCGCGGACGCCCATGGACGACGCCTCCTGGCGATCGCGCGCACCACCGCGGAGATGCTCCCCGCGGACACCCTCGACGCGATCGCCGCGCCGGGCGGAAATCACGGCTCTGCCTTCGCCTTCGGACGCATGCTCCTCAAGCGGCTCTGGGGCGCCAACGGCGGCGACGTGAGCCAGCTCGCCAACGGCATCGCCGTGCTCCGCCGCGAGGGAGGGCGCTATCGCTATCTCGTGCACTCCTCCTGGAGCGCGGGGCAGCCGCAGTACAACCGCCGCTGGGAGGCACCCCCCGAGATCGCCGACTCCATCGCGCGCGCGCGCACCGCGTGGGTCGCGGTCCACGATCCGGCGATGGGCGAGATGATCGTCGCCGTCGCGCCCGTGATGCGCGTCGGCGGCTCGGCGGCGGGCTACGTCGTCACGATGATGCGCGCCGACGACTTCATCGAGGACCTCCGCGGTCGTCTGGTGAAGTTCGCGGTCTACCCGATCCTCGCGGTGCTCCTCGTGCTGATCGGCGCCAACGTCGCCGCGTCGCGGCTGACGCGCGGCGTCGAGCTCGTCGCCGCGCACGCCGAAGCGGTCGCGCAGGGCCGGCTCGCGAACGATCTCGCGTTCCGTGGCAACGACGAGATCGGATCGCTCGCCGACTCCTTCCGGCGCATGACGCGGAGCCTCGCCGACCTCGTGCGCGACCTCGAGGTCGGCGCGACCGAAGTCGCGGCCACCGCCGAGGAGCTCGCGTCGGGAGCGGAGGAGATGAGCGCGTCGACGCAGGAAGTCGCCGCCGCCGCGCACTCGATCGCCGATTCCGCCGCGGTCCAGACCGAGGGAATCGGGAAGATCGTCGGCGCGTCGGGCCGCGTCGTCGAGCGGGCGATGCGAACGGTGGAGTACGCGCGCAGCGCGCAGGGCGCCGCCGATACGATGAGCGCCTCCGCGCAGCGCGGCGTCAGCTCCGCGCAGCAGGCCCTCGAGAGCATGGGCGCGATCACCGACGTCACCCGCGAGACGGTGCCCGCCGTCGAGGAGCTCGGCGAGAAGTCGCAGCGCATCGGCAAGGTCGCCGACACCATCGCGGCCATCGCGCGCCAGACGAACCTTCTCGCGCTGAACGCCGCGATCGAGGCGGCGCGCGCGGGCGAGCACGGCAAGGGGTTCGCCGTCGTCGCCGACGAAGTGCGCAAGCTCGCCGGTGAGACCGCCCGCGCGCTCGACACGATCCGCAAGCTGGCGGGCGAGATGCGGGCTGCCTCCGTGCGCACCGGCGAGCGCATCACGCAGGTCAGCCAGCGGGTGAACAACGGCGCCGACGTCATCCGCGCTTCGGCCATCGCGCTCACCCAGATCGGCCGCGAGATCGACGAGAGCCGCCGCGCCGTGGCGCAGATCGTCGACGCCGCCGAGTCGCAGCGCTCGGAGGCCGAGGGGCTCGCGCGGGCGATCGAGTCGATCGCGACCGTCGCCGAGAGCAACGCCTCCACCTCCCAGCAGGTGAGCGCGGTGGTGCAGCAGCAGACCGCCTCGATGAGCCACGTGACCGAGTCGAGCCAGCACCTGGCCGACATCGCGTCGCGGCTGAAGGCGGCGATGACGCGCTTCACCATCTAGCTTTGGGGGGTGACCGACCCCCTCGCGCTGCTTCCACTCGCTGCCGCCGCCGGCGGTGGCCACATCGACGACATCGACGCCGCCGCGCTCGTCGCGGCCGGCCTCACGCTGCTGCAGCGCTCCGCGCCTCTCGTGCGCGCCCTCGCGGGCCGCCGCGCCGGCGTGCTGCTGCCCACGTCGCCCGCCTTCCTCACAGCGCTCGCCGCCTCCGAGGGGCGCGGCGCGGTGCTCATGAATCCGCTCGCCGCGCCTCACGAGCTCTCGTACCAGATCGCCGATGCCGACGTCGGCGCGGTGTTCACGAACGCCGCCCTCGCCGCGCGCCTGCCCGAGAGCGTTCCCCGCGTCCTGCTCGACGACGCGCCCCGATCGGCGACGGTGCTCGCCGGGGGCGCGAGCCGCGGCGTCGATCTCGGCTCGCACTTCCCCCTCACGCTCGAGGGCGATCCGGACGTCGCGGGCCGTGATGAGGAAGCGGCCATCGTCTACACCTCCGCGATGAGCGGCCGCCCACTCGGCGCGATCCTGACGCACCGCAACCTGCTCGCCGACGCCCGAGCCACGCGCCAGGCGGCGGTGCTCGATCGCGATCATCACGTGCTCGCCGCGCTCCCCTTCTCGCACCTGTTCGGGCTCGTGGTTTCCGGAATCGGGGCACTCATCGCGGGCGCTCGCGTCTCGACGATGCCGCGCTTCAACCCGGCTCGCGCGCTCGAGCAGCTCGAGAGCGGCGTGACGATGTTCGTCGGCGTGCCCGCGATGTACATCGCGCTGCTCGGCGTCATCGAGCGGCGTGGCACCCCCTTCCACCGTGGGGCGCTGCGCACCTGCATCTGCGGCGGGGCGCCGCTCGATCCCGCGGTGCAGGACCGCTGGTTCGACGCGACCGGCGTCGAGCTCCGGCAGGGCTACGGGCTCACCGAGGCGTCCCCCGTCGCGCTCTTCAACCGCGTCGGCCTGCCTAACGTTCGCGGGACGCTCGGCGTCCCGTGGCCCGGCGTCGACGTGAGCATCCGCCAGCCCGGCTCCGATCGGGGCTGCCGCGATGACGAGGTCGGCGAGATCTGCATCCGCGGCGAGACGGTGTTCGCGGGCTACGTGCGGTCCGGCGCGGCCGACCACGCGTCCGACGGTCTCGCGGTGCGCGACGGCTGGCTCCGCACGGGCGACCTCGGTGTCCGTCGCGGCGACGGCACCGTCGCGTTCATGGGACTGTGCAAGTCCATGTTCACCCGCAACGGATTCAACATCTATCCGCGCGAGCTCGAGTGCGCCGTCGCCGAGCTTCAGGGAGTTGAGAGCGTCGCGGTGCGCGCCCGTCCCGACCCCGCGCACGAGAACGAGATCGAGCTCACCGTGCGCGGCACGGTGACCGAGGCCGCGGTGCGCGATTGGTGCGAGCAGCGCCTCAGCGCCTACAAGCAGCCCACCGCGCTCATCGTCGAGCGCGGCGGCTGACGGGCGTCAGCGCGCGGCGAGCGCGGTGGGGATCGCGCCGCTCTCGATCGCCGCGAGGAAGGCGCGCACGATGGTGGGGTCGAACTGCGTTCCGCTGCACCGCTCGATCTCCGCGACCGCCTCCGCGACGCCGAGCTGCGCTCCCCGATAGGGACGGCCGCTCGTCATCGCGTCGAACGAGTCCGCGACCGCGGCGATCCGCGCCTCGAGCGGGATCGCGTCTTCCTTCAGACGGTCTGGCATCCCGCGTCCGTCCCAGCGCTCGTGATGCGACCGGACGATGTTGAGCGCCATCGGCGCCTCGCCGAGGAGCGGCGCGAGGATTCGCCAGCCGACCAGCATGTGCGTCATGATGTGCGCGTATTCGTCTTCCGTGAGCCGGCCCGGCTTGTTCAGCACCGCCTCGCGCACGCCGATCTTGCCGATGTCGTGCACCTGGCCGCCCAGCTCGATCTGCCGCACCATCTCGATGTCGAGCTCCATCGTGCGCGCGATCGCCGACGAGAGATGGCTGACGCGGATCGAGTGGCCGCGCGTGTACGGGTCCTTCACCTCGAGCGCCTCGGCGAGCGACTGCACGCTGGCGAGGAAGAGCTCCTCGAGCCGCCGTGCCTGCACCGCGACACGCTCCTCGAGCCGCTCCTGGTAGTCGCGGTTCTCGAGGATGAGGCGGCGCTTCTCGAGCGCCTGCGTCACGCGCGCGCGCACCTCCTCGAGGTGGAAGGGCTTGGTGAGATAGTCCATCGCGCCCATCGCGAGACAGCTCACCGCGACCTCGACGTCCGCGACGGCGGTGATCATCACGACCGCGGTGTCCGGGTAGCGCATCCGCGTCTGTCGCAGCAGCTCGATCCCGTCGACCCGCGGCATCCGCAGATCGGAGAGCACGAGCGGGATCGCTTCACGCTGCAGGATCTCGAGTGCCTCGGCTCCATTCCCCGCCTCGCGGCAGGTGAAGCCGTCGTTCTGCATCAGGTGCACGAGCACCTGTCGGAGACGCGGCTCGTCGTCGACGACGAGACAGCGCGCGCGATCGGACGCCATCGACAGGGTGCTCATCGGTTCCATCTCTCCATCAGGCTGCGCCACGCTCACTCGCTCATCCTCGATCCGCTTCCCGACGCGGCTGCGCCCGCGTTAGCTTTCCGACGTCCTCACCAACCGCAAAGAGCCCGCGCATGACTCGCGTCTTCGATGACGATCTCGCCACCGGTTTCGGCACCCGCGCCATTCACGCCGGCCAGCGCCCGGAGCCGCTCGCCGGCGCGATCATGACGCCGGTGTACCTCACCTCCACCTACGTGCAGGAGGGTCTCGGCGAGAACAAGGGCTACGAGTACGCACGCGGCAAGAACCCGACGCGTGAGGCGCTCGAACGCAATGTCGCCGCTCTCGAGGGCGGACGCCATGGCTTCGCCTTCGCGAGCGGCGTCGCGTGCGTCGACTCGATCATGAAGCTTTTCAAATCCGGCGATCACGTCGTCTGCGGCGAGAACGTGTACGGGGGCACCTTCCGTCTCTTCGACCGGCTCCTGCAGAACCTCGGGCTCTCCTTCACCTACGTCGACACGCGCGACTCGCAGCGCATCGCCGACGCGGTGACGAAGAAGACCGTCGCGATCCTCGTCGAGACGCCGACCAACCCGCTGATGCGGATCGCCGATCTCGCCGAGGCCGCGCAGATCGCGCACCGCGCCGGCGCGCTGCTCATCGTCGACAACACCTTCGCGTCGCCCTTCTTCCAGCGGCCGCTCGAGTTCGGCGCCGACATCGTTTTCCACTCCACCACCAAGTATCTCAACGGTCACAGCGACATGATCGGCGGCATCGCGGTGGTGAAGGATGACGATCTCGCAACGAAGCTCCAGTTCATCCACAATGCGGCCGGCGCCGTCCAGGGGCCCTTCGACTCGTGGCTCGCGCTCCGCGGCACGAAGACGCTCCACCTCCGCATGCCGCGTCACGATGAGAATGGCCGCCGCATCGCTGCCTGGCTCGCCGAGCGACTTGGCGCGGAGCGCGTCATCTACCCGGGGCTCCCGTCGCACCCGCAGCACGCCCTCGCGAAGAAGCAGATGTCGGGCTTCGGCGGGATGATCTCGATCGAGATGGGGACGAAGGAGCGCGCGGCGACGCTGCTGTCGCGAGTGAAAGTCTTCTCGCTCGCCGAATCCCTCGGCGGCGTCGAGTCGCTGATCTCGAATCCGGCGATGATGACGCACGCCTCCGTGCCCATCGAGCGCCGCGCGCAGCTCGGCATCACGGAAGGGCTGATCCGCCTCTCCTGCGGCGTCGAGGACGCGAGCGACCTCCTGGCCGATCTCGAGCAGGCGCTCGACGGGTTATGACGCCGTCGGCCGACACTTCGCGCCCGCTCGTCCCGTAGGGCCGGAATACCTCTACCGGAGCTCGCCGTGCCTGACCGTCAGATCCTCACGCAGATCTCTCCCCGCGCCTGGGAGCACCCCGCCGACCGCGCGGCGCTCAACACTCTGCGCGCGCTTCCCGGCTTCGACGAGGTCCTCCGCAAGGCGCTCTCGGTGCTCGGCGAGAAGGGCATCCGGCAGATCTTCCTCGCGAACGCGGTCAAGGTCGGGCCGACGCAGCGGCCCGCGCTCGACGCGATGTACGCCGAGGTCCTGGCGACGCTCGACGCACCGATGCGCTACGAGCTCTACGTCGCGCAGCACTACGAGGCGAACGCCTTCTGCATCGGATTCGACAAGCCGTTCATCGTCGTCAACTCGCAGATGATCGAGCTGCTCGAGCCGGAGGAGCGACGTGCCGTGCTCGCGCACGAGGTCGGACACGCGATGAGCGGGCACGCCGTCTACACGACGCTCGCCCTGCTTTTCCTCCTCGTCGGGACGCGCTTCCTTCCCTGGCTCGCGGGTATCGCGATCCTGCCGGTCGAGCTCGCGCTCTTCGAGTGGTACCGGAAGGCGGAGTTCTCGGCGGACCGTGCCGCGCTACTCGGCTCGCAGGATCCACGCGCCGCGATGAGCCTCTTCCTCAAGCTCGCCGGCGGGCTGCGGTACGACGACCAGATCGACCTCGACGCATTCCTCGTCCAGGCCGCGGAGTACGAGACGCAGGGCGACATCACCGACAACGTCTGGAAGATCCTCAACACCGCTTTCAGGACGCATCCCTTCGCCACCGTCCGCGCCGCCGAGCTGCAGCGGTGGATCGGCACCGGGGAGTACGATCGGATCCTCCGCGGCGAGTACATGCGGCGCGGGCAGGAGCCGCGGCCGCTCGGTGAGGACTATGCCGACGCGGGCGAGTACTATCGTCGTCAGGCGAAGAGCGCGGTCGACGCGGTGAACGACGTGATCAATCGGGCGCGCGACGCCTTCAACGACCGGCGGACGCGGCGCGAGTGAGGGTTCTGATCGTCGGTGGCGGGGGGCGCGAGCACGCCCTCGCCTGGAAGCTGAAGCGTGACGACCCCTCGCTCGAGCTGCTCGCCGCGCCGGGGAATCCCGGGATCGCGGAGCTCGCACGCTGCGTCTCCCTCTCCGCCACCGACGTCGCCGCGCTGCTCGGCCTTGCGCGGCGGGAATCGGTCGATCTGGTGGTCGTCGGACCGGAGGCTCCTCTGGCCGCCGGGATCGTCGATGCCTTCCGGGAAGCGGGCATCCCGATCTTCGGCCCGACCGGAGCGGCGGCCGCGATCGAGACCTCGAAGAGCTTCGCCAAGGAGCTCATGCTCCGCGCGGGGATCCCGACCGCACGGGCGGAGCGCCACACGGACGTGGACGACGCGAAGGCGGCGGTGCGGCGGTTCGGTGCTCCCGTCGTCATCAAGGCGAGCGGTCTCGCGGCTGGAAAGGGCGTCGTGGTCGCCCCGACCATCGCGGAGGCCGACGACGCCGTCGAGATGATGCTCCTGGAGGGAGCATTCGGCGCGGCCGGCGCCGAGCTCCTCGTGGAGGAGTTCATGGAAGGTGAAGAGCTGTCGCTGTTTGCGATCACGGACGGCACGCGCTTCATGCCCATGCTCCCGGCTCAGGACCACAAGCGCCTCGAGGAAGGCGACCGCGGCCCGAACACCGGCGGGATGGGAGCCTATGCTCCCGTTTCCATCGGGACTCGGGGGATCATCGACCAGGCGTGCTCCCGGATCATCGAGCCGACTCTGGCGGCGATGCGGGAGCACGGGAGGCCGTTCACCGGACTCCTCTACGCCGGCCTGATGCTCACCTCCGAAGGGCCGAAGGTCGTGGAGTTCAACTGCCGCTTCGGCGATCCGGAGACGGAGGCTATCCTGCCCCTCATGCGCAGCAGCCTCCTCGACCTGGTCCAGGCAGTGGCTCACGGAGAGTCCCTCGCCGGCGCGCCATCCATCGAGTGGGCCACTGGGCACGCGGTGACGACCGTCGTCGCGGCGCCCGGATATCCCGACCGCCCGGTGACGGGCGGCGTGCTCGTCATCCCCGCGGCCGCCCCCGACGTCCACGTCTTCCACGCGGGAACGAAGCGCGACGGGAACGGTGCCCTCGTCGCGGCCGGAGGGCGCGTGCTCGCGGTCACAGCCATCGCCCCCACCCTCGAGGCCGCGCAGCGGCGCAGCGCCGCGGTCGCTGCCTCGGTGCAGCTCGAGGGCAAGCAGCTCCGGCGCGACATCGGCTGGCGCGAGCTGCGACGCGGTGCCCGAGCTTCCTGAGACCGAGACGATCGCCCGAGATCTCGACCGGGCGATCTCCGGCCGGTCGATCGCAGGCGCCGTCGTCAGCAGGGCCGACGTGCTGCGCGAGGTGAGTGCGGCGGAGCTCGTCGCCCGCACCGTGGGCACCCGCATCGTCCGCTCGTGGCGCCGCGCGAAGCTCGTCGTGATCGACCTCGACAGCGGGGACCACATCGTCGTGCAGCCGCGATTCACCGGCGCCCTGCTGCTCGACGACGGCTCGCTCCCCGAGGAGGAGCGGCGCTTCTCCACCCTGCACTTCCTCCTCGACGACGGTCGGCTCCTGCACTACCGCGATATCCGACGGCTGGGCACGGTGGCTTTGATGGGTCGCGCCCGCTTCGACGCCTACTCGTCGACGTTAGGCATCGAGCCCCTTGACCCGGAGCTGTCGGCGGAGCGATTATCGGTCCTTCTTCGGGGCTCGCGTCAGGCCGTGAAGAAGCTCCTGATGGATCAGCGGATCGTGGTGGGGATCGGCAACATCTACGCGAACGAGGCGCTCTGGCGCGCGGGGATCGACCCGTCGCGCGAGGCGCGGTCGATCGGGCGGGACGAGGCCGAACGGCTCCACGCCGGCATCGTGTCGGTGCTCACCGAATCGATCGCGGCGCGCGGGACCAGCTTCCGCGACTATCGCGACGCCAGCGGGGGCAGGGGCGGCTTCGTCGAGAAGCTCGCCGTGTACGGTCGCGGCGGGGAGCCCTGTCCCCGCTGCGGCGCGCGCCTCGTCGAGACGCACGCCGTCGACGGACGCACCACCGTGTTCTGCGCTCGATGCCAAGAGTAAGACGCAACGTATCCGCCGACTTCAGGCAGCCGACGAGCGAGGAGCAGCTCACCGCGATGCGTGCCGACGTCCGCGCGCGCTGCGAGGACCGGCCCGGCGTCTATCGCATGACCTCCTCCGACGGGGAGATCGTCTACGTCGGCAAGTCGAAGCGTGTGCGGACGAGGCTCCTCAGCTACTTCCGCTGCGGCCCGGACGAGAAGGGCTCGCGCATCGTGCGCGAGGCGACCGCCATCGACTGGGAGTACACGCCGAGCGAGTTCGCGGCGCTGCTCGCCGAGCTGCGTCTGATCAAGAAGCTGCGGCCGCGATTCAACGTCGCGATGAAGCGCGATGCCCGGCACTTCGCGTTCATCAAGGTCACGAAGGGTCCGGCGAACAAGCTGCTCGTCGTGCGGGGTGCGGGCGACGAATCGGCGGATGTCTACTACGGTCCGTACCACGGCGCGCAGCGTGTGAACGACGCCGTGCGCGAGCTGAACGACGCGCTCGGGCTCCGCGATTGCGGCAGCGACCGGAAGATGCACTTCGCCGATCAGCCCGAGCTCTTCCAGCTCGCTCCGCGCACCCCCGGCTGCATCCGGCACGAGATCCGGAAGTGCCTCGGCCCCTGCGTCGGTGCGTGCACGGTGAGCGAGTATGCCGGTCGGGTGCGCATGGCGCGCGCCTTCCTGGAGGGGGTGGACGACGCGCCGCTCGAGGGGCTGCGCCGCGACATGCTCGCCAGCAGCGAGCGGATGGAGTTCGAGCGCGCGGCCGCCCTGCGCGACAAGCTCTCGCGTCTCGAGGCGCTCCGCGAGCAGTTCATCCGCTTCCGCTTCGCCGTGGAGACGCTCTCCTTCCTTTACGAGGTCCCGGGGCACGGCGGCGATGATCGCGTCTATCTCATCCGCCGGGGCCGCGTCCGCGCCGAGCGCCCCGCGCCGAAGAGTCCCACCGAGCGCGCCGAGCTTCGTGCGCTCGCGGACGATGTCTTCAGCGGGGTGGAGTACGACGGCGCGAGCGTTCCGACGCACGAGATAGACGAGCTGCTCCTGCTCTCGTCGTGGTTCCGGCGCTTCCCCGCTGAGCTCGAGCGCACCGAGACCCACAAGGTCGCGCGGCGGCAGCGTCGCTCCGCCTGAGGCATCCGCGCTGACGGTCGTTCAGCGCTTCTTGGCGAGGATCGTCCCGCGACAGCTCGCCGCGCCGCAGTTGCACGGGTAGCGGCGCTTCGCCGCGGGCGAGTGACGCTCCTCGAGCACGTACGCGTAGTCGTACGCCAGCTCCTCACCCGGCGCCACGTCGCGGATCGTCTCGATCCAGATCCGCCCCTCCTCGACGATCGCGTCGCAGTTGGGGTCGCAGGAGTGGTTGATGAAGCGCGCCTCGTTCCCTCCGACGGCGGCGTCGATGACGACGTCGTCGTCGATCGCGAAGAGGAAGGTGTGATGCCGCGCGCCGTCTTCGTCGGGATAGCGCGCGTCGGCTTCTGCCGGAGTGAGCCGCTCGCCCGCGTACTCGACCAGTCGAGTGCCGGCGGGAATCGCGCGGGTGGCGAACGCGCCGAGTCCCTGCATCGGCGAGGGTCGTATTTCGAACGGAAGATCGTCGCGCACGTGGTGGGAGAGATGGCGAGTCTCTTGCACAATAGCCGGTCGGAGCCGCGCGCGGCCACGGCGCGGGAAACGAGGCGACTCGGAGCGATGCATGGCGACGACCTGGCAGCCCACGACGCTCGTGCAGTGCGTGAGCATCAGACCCTGGCTGACGTATCCCGGCTGTGACGAGCCCGGCGGCTGTCACGACCTCACGTTAGGCAGGATCTACAGCCTGCTCGGCGTCGAGGCGGACGGCGCCTTCTATCGGATCGTCGACGACTCAGGGGGCGACTACCTCTACCCCGCCTCGCACTTCCGCGAGATCTGAGGCGAGAGATCAGAGCGGACGCAGCTCTGCCCGCGCGGCGCCCCGGTCGATCGTCAGCACCGCCACGCTCGGCTCGATCCTGAACCGCCGCGGACCGGCGGCGCCCGGGTTGACGATGAGCTGATCGCCGAGCCGCGTCACCAGCTGCTGATGCGTGTGCCCGTACACGATCACGTCCGCGCCGTACCGCGCGGCCAGCCGCTCGGGCGTGGGCGAGCCGAGCTCGTGACCGTGGCTGACGTGGATCCGTGTTCCGCCGACCTCGATGTCGATCGAGGCGCGGAGGCGAGGCTGCCCCGGCGTGTCGGTGTTTCCGAAGACCGCCTCCACCGGCGCGATGAGCGCCAGCTCGTCGAGGATCTCATCGCCCCCGACGTCCCCGGCATGGAGGATGAGCTCCACCCCCGCGAGCGCCTCGTGCACCTGAGGGCGGAGCTGACCGTGGGTGTCGGAGATCAGCCCGATGCGGTGGATCATCGCGGCCGCTCGCCGACGTGGATCGCGGCGATCCCCACGGTGAGCGATCGCCACGACACGGCGGCGAACCCCGCCGCGCGCATCCGCGCCGCGAGCTCCTCCTCGGCGGGGAAATGCGCGACGGACTCCGGCAGGTAGCGGTACGCCGTCCGATGACCGCTGATCGCGCCGCCGATCAGCGGCAGCACTCGCCGGAAATAGAGGTGATAGAGCGCGCGCACGATCGCGTCGCGCGGTGTCGTGAACTCGAGGATCACGAAGCGCCCGCCTGGCTCGAGGACGCGCAGCACCTCGCGCAGCCCGGCGTCGAGGTCGGCGAGATTCCGCGCGCCGAATGCGACGATCGCACCGGCCATGGTCGAGTCTTCGATCGGAAGCCGGAGCGCGTCGGCGACGACCGGGAAGGCGGCGCGCGGGGCGACCTTTTCGCGGCCAGCACGCAGCATCGCCTCCGCGAAATCCGCCGCCACGACCCGGCCGCTGAATCCGTCCGTGCCCACGAGCGCCGCCGCGACATCGAGGGTGCCCGCGCAGAGATCGATGTACGTCCCTGTCGGCCGCCGCTGCCAGCCGAGTGACGCGATCGCGCGCTTGCGCCAGGCGCGATCGACGTTCAGGCTGAGGAGATGGTTGAGCAGGTCGTAGCTCGGGGCGATCTGCTCGAAGATTTCGCGCACGTACTCGCGCTTCCCCGAGCCGCCGGCCGCGGCCTGGCCCGCCCGTGCCGCGTCGCGCTCGTCGCGTGGGTCGTGAGGGGGCCGCGCTGATGCCTGCATCGCCCAAAGCTCGTCGGCGACTCACCGAGCGGCAAGCGCCGGGCACATCAACGCTGGCCGCACGACCTCGATGGGGCTAGTTTGCTCGCGCGGCCGGGCCGCAGAGAATGCCTCCCTCCCTCGACCTCCAGAACCTACCGGACGCCGACGTCGTCGCCCTCGCGCAGGAGGGACGCGAGGTGGCGTATCGGGAGCTGATCCGGCGCTACGAGCGACCGGTGTTCTCGCTCGTCTTCCGGATGGTGCGCGACCGCGCGACCGCGGAGGACCTGGCGCAGGAGACCTTCATCAAGGTCCTCAACAACATCGAGAAGTACGTTCCGGAGTTCAAATTCTCGAGCTGGCTCTTCAAGATCGCCAACAACCTCGCGATCGATCACCTGCGCCGGCGGCATGTCCAGACGGTGAGCATGGACGGCGCTCCCGACGCGACGTCCGCATCGCAGATCGAGGCCACCTCGTTCGAGCTCGCCTCGCATGGCGAGTCCGCTCTCGAGGAGCTGGAGGCGAAGGAGCTCGGCAGCGCCATCGAGCGCGCGATCGCCGCACTCCGGCCGGAGTACCGTTCGTGCATCATGCTCCGCCACGTCGAGGGCCGCTCCTACGAGGAGATCGCCGCGACGCTCGACCTTCCGTTGGGAACTGTGAAGACCTACATCCACCGGGCGCGACACGAGCTCCGGAAGGCGCTCGAGGACGCACGGTGACGCACCACGAACCCCGGGTGACACCGATCACGGCGTCGCCTCGTACGACCGCTGAAACCGGCAGCGAAGACCGGCCGTAGGTCCGAGCGGAGGAATTCTCGTGATCAATCGTCATCTACTTCCGAACGAAATCGATCTTCTCGTGGACGGCGACGTCGGCTTCGGCGTCGCACCGCTCCGCGCCCACGTTCGCCAGTGCCCGGAATGCCAGGCGAAGGTGGACGAGGCGCGCGTGATCGTCGACGCCCTCGAGGAGCTGCCGCACTTCGCCCCCTCGTCGATCTTCGCCGACCGGGTGATGCAGCAGGTGCACGTGTTCGAGCCCTGGCACGTCGCGGCGCGCAACTCGGTCCAGAAGCTTGTGCCGCGTTCGGTGCCGGCGCGTATCGCCGCAGGCGTGATGGGCATCGCCGCCACCACGGTCTTCGCCATCGCGTCGCTCTGGATCGGACTGCGCATCGACCTGCTGACGGTCGTTTCGGGGAGCGCGATCCAGCGCGGCCGCGAGATCGTCGCGTCGGCGCTCGAGGGCCTGGTCGGGGCCGCGTTCGGCCCCGCGGCGCTCGCGGTGGTCCGCGGCATGGGCACGATCGGGCTGCTCGTCGCGACAGTCATACTCGCCGTGACCGCGACCGGAGCCGTGATGGGCGTCCGGCGTCTGGCCACGGCCTCATCCCGCCGCGCGGGAGGCCTGTGATGCGTGCCGCCGCACTCTCCCTCCTGATCCTCGCCGGCGCGTCTGCGTCCGCGAGCGCCCAGACGGTCAAGGTCACCCCCCCGACTCCGCCCGCCATGCCGGCCCCCAAGGTCGCGGAGGTTCCGGGCCCGCAGGAGTTTCCCAGCCGCCAGTGGGAGCTCGAGGTCAACGCGCTCGGCGACAGCATCAGGATCGCGGCGCGCGAGCTCGCCACCGCGAGCAAGGCGCACGAATCGCCCGAGCGCATCGACGCGTTGCAGCAGCGGCTCGACGCCCTGCGTGGACGGCTGGAAGCGAAGGTCGGCCCCGAGATGGGTCGCCTGGGCGCGATGCAGGGACGCCTCGGCGCGATACAGGGACGTTTCGGCGAGATGGCGGGAGAGATCGCGGCGGCGCGCGCACACGCGGCGCTGGCCGGAAAGCAGGTCGTGGTCGTGAAGGAGCACGGGGACATGTCGCCCGGCCAGCTCAAGAAGCGGATCAAGCAGATCAGCGGCGACCCGCAGGGGCTGAACCTTCCGCCCGCGGACAGCATCATCGACAGCGACTTCGCCGTCGCCGCCGGGACGGCGCGCGGTCGAGTCGCGGCGGTCGGAGACCTCGACGTCTTCGGCACGGTGAACGGCGACGCGATCTCGCTCGACGGCGACGTCATCATCCACCGTGGCGCTCACGTCACGGGCGACGCGCTCGCGGTGGGCGGCAACGTCCGCCTCGATGGCGGCACGATCGACGGTGAGATGCGATCGCTCGAGGAGCCGGTGGTGCCGAGTGCGACGGTCGCGGCTTCGCCCTCCGGCTTCCTCTCGATCCTCGGCGAGCTGCAGCGCGTCATGGGCTGGCTCGTCGCGATGGTGCTCCTCGGCTTCGCTTCGATGGTGTTCGCGGAGGATCGCCTGCGCGTCGTCGCCTCGACCATCGAAGCGCGCTTCGGCAAGTCGCTGCTCTGGGGACTCATCGCCGAGGTATCGTTCATCCCGGTGCTGGTGCTCGCGGCGGTGCTGCTCGCCGTGACGATCATCGGGATCGTGCTGATCCCGGTCGCCCTCCCCGCCATCTGCGTGCTCACCGCGCTGCTATCGGTGCTCGGCTTCCTCGCCGTGTCGCGCGTCGCGGGGCAGGCGCTGACGCGGCGCGCCGCGGCGGTGAGCGTACGCGGTGCGGAACTGCGCTCGATGCTCGCCGGGCTGTTCTTCTTTTTCGGTCTGTGGGCCGCGGCTGCGGTGCTCTCGTGGGTGCCCGTGCTCGGCGCGCTGCTTCACGCGCTCGCGTTCGTGGTGACCTGGGCCGCGGCGACGGTGGGCCTCGGCGCGGCGATAGTCAGCCGTGGTGGTGCCGGTGCTCGCGAGGTGGCGGTCGCCGCTCCCTCGGCGACGCCCGACATCGGCTGGCAGACGCCGACGCCGATCAGCGGCATCGCGGCGGCCCGTCGCCCCACCTCCACCACTCCGGAGGTCTGATGCGGATCACGACGATTCTCGCGGCGGCGGCGATCCTCGCGCCCGTCGCGGCGCAGGGCCAGCAGTGGCGGACGATCGAGTCGGCGCGGCAGTTGTCCGGCGAGGGGCCGCTGAAGGTCTCGGTGAGCTACGCGGCCGGGAAGCTCGAGGTCGCGCCGAGCGAGGACGCGGGACTGCTCTATCAGATGCGCATCCGCTACGACGAGCAGTCGATGGACGCGATCCACGAATACGACGCGAACAGTCGCCGGCTGCGTCTCGGACTCGACAAGGCGAACGTCGGCTTCAAGTCGCTGCGGGGCTCGAAGGGTGATCGCGGCGGAAGCATGTCGCTCGAGCTCAGCCCGAGCGTTCCGCTGGACCTCGACGTCGCGGTCGGGGCGGCGGAGGCCGATCTCGAGCTCGGCGGGATGAAGGTGCGCTCGCTCGCGATCAAGACCGGGATGGCGGGCGCGAAGGTGAGCTTCGGCGAGCCTAACGTCATCCCGCTCGACCGGATGACGCTCGACGTCGGGATGGGCGCCGTCGAGCTGACGGAACTCGGGAACGCCCATGTCGGGGAGATCTCGATCCACGGCGCGATGGGCGGCGTGTCGCTCGATTTCGGCTCGGAGATGACGCGCGACGTGAAGGTCGACGCCACCCTCGCCCTCGGCGGTCTGCAGGTGGCCGTCCCGGATGACGTCGGGGTGATGTTCCAGGGGGATCTGAAGGCGGCGAAGTTCGATCCGCGCATCGCGTTCACGCGCATGGGCGACGCCTGGTACTCCATGAACTGGAAGGATGCCTCGCACAAGGTCACGATCGTCGGCACCTCGACGCTGGCGAACGTGACGGTTCAGCGCAGCGAGCGCTGACGCGGGCGCTGGCCCGCTGATTGCGCCCGGCAGGGCGCATGAAGAATGATCGCTGGGTCTGGGGCGGGTACAGCGTCGGCCCCCTGCTGAAGAAGACGGGTCGCGAGATCATCAAGGACAACGTCCTCGGGCTCGCGGCCCAGACGGCCTACTACTTCTTCTTCTCGTTGTTTCCGCTGCTCCTCTTCGTCGCCCCGGTGCTGAGCATCATCGGGAACAAGCAGGAGATCATCGGCTGGCTGCTCGACAAGCTTGGGCGCGCCGTCCCCTCCACGGCGATGACGCTCGTCTCCGGCGTGGTGAAGGACGTCGTCCTCAGCCCGAGCGCGCCGAGCGTGATGTCGGTGGGCGCGTTGCTCGCCGCGTGGTCGGGCTCGAACATCTTCGGCGCGCTGATGGGCGCCCTCAACAACGCCTACGACACGCGCGAGACGCGCCCCTGGATCAGGCAGCAGCTGATCCGGCTCGCGGCGCTGGCGGTCGCGGGGTTCGTGCTGATCACCGCGACGGCAGTGATGCTCGGCGGGGCGCAGATCGCCGACTGGCTCGGCAACACGCTCGGGCTGAGCCGTGCCGTGACGCAGCTCTGGAAGATCGTGCAGTACCCGCTCGCGCTGGCGATCCTCACGGGATCGGCGTGGCTGCTCTTCTACTTCCTGCCTAACGTGAAGCAGCGGCCGCGCCACGTGCTGGTGGCGGCCATCGTGACCACGGTGCTGTGGGTCGTCGGGACGCTGCTCTTCCGCGCCTACGTCGCGAACTTCGGGTCGTACAACAAGACGTACGGGACGATCGGCGGCGTGATCGCGCTCCTCACGTGGATGTACCTCTCGATGCTCATCCTGCTCTGCGGAGGGGAGCTCGCGTCGGAGCTGCACTGCGGCACCGCGCGGGTCGAGGCCGACCGCGGCGCGAGCTACGCGGGCAGGATCGGCACGCACGGGCCGCCGGGATTGCCGTCGAGCGAGCGCATCGAGCGCGCGCAGCCGCTAGCGGCGCGGAGCCCGGAGTAGCACGGTGGTCCCGCGCGTCACGCCGAGCAGCGTGGCCGCGCTCCCGTCGCGCACCGCGATCTCGATCAACCCGCTCGACCCGGCGAGGGCGATCGGGCTCCCCGGCGCGACATCGGCGTAGGTCCGCAGCACGGGCAGGCGCAGCGTCCCCACCTCGATCGTGCCGCCGTGTGCCGAGAGGAGGTTGGTGACGGCGTTGCCGAAGCGGTCCACCGTTATGACGGTGCCTTCGATCGCGCCATCGTCGCGTCGTCGCGCCTCGCGCGTGCGCCTCACCACGGGATCGCCCACCTCCCGTCCGATCGAGTCGACGGGCGAGCCGGCCGCCAGGAGCGCCGCCGCGGGGGCGAACACGTCGCGCCCGTGGAAGGTCGCGGACGCGCCGGGAGGAATCGGGATCTCCACCGCCCGCGCCCCCGAGAGCAGGAGCGCGGGTGAGAGCAGCCCGTTGTCGGGACCGACGAGGAACCGACCGTCGCTCTCCACGGCGAGCGCGCGCCGCGCCGAGCCGACCTCGGGATCCACGACGGCGAGATGCACGGTGCCCGCGGGGAACTTCCGCCAGTAGCGCGCGAGCGCGAGTCGCCCCGCCTCGACGTCCTGCGCCGCGACGTCGTGCGCGACGTCGACGAGCATCGCTTCCGGCGCGCGCGACAGGAGCACGCCCTTCAGCTCCGCGACGTATCCGTCGGCGGTGCCGAAGTCGGTCAGGAGGGTGATGATGGGACGCATGTCATACAGATCTGCGCTTCCAGCGGCCGGAGCGCCAGAGTGCCATCATCGCCAGCGCCCGGCCGACCGCGGTCAGGGAGATCGTCCACCAGAGTCCCGCCGTGCCCCAGCGCGAGACGCTGAGCATGGCCAGGGGGATGCGCAGCGCGGTGATCGACGTCGAGGTGATCATCGGCGGCAGAGTCGCTCCAGCCCCGCCCAGAGCCCCCTCGAGCACGATCTCCGCCGTGATGAAGAGCTGCGACCATGCCGCGATCCTCAGATAGTGCGCTCCCTCGGCGACGACGAGGGGATCGTTGGTGAAGAGTCCCGCCATCCGCGGCGCGAGAAGGAGCTGCGCGACGAAGATGACCACGCCGAGCATGCTGACGTATCCGACCGACACCCAGCCCGCCCGCGCGGCGCGCGCGCTGTCGCCGGCGCCGAGGCTCTGCCCGACGATCGCGGCAACGGCGGCGGCGACGCCGACGCCCACCATGAAGAGCCAGCTCTCGACACGATGGCCGATGCCGAGCGCGGCGAGCGCCGGCGTCCCGAATGGCGTCGCGATCCGGGTGATCACGACGTAGATCAGCGAGAAGACGACGCCGGTGGTCGCCGTCGGGAGCCCCACGCGGAGGATCGACGCGACCGCGTGCCCGCGGAGGAAGCCGAGCCGCAGCAGCCCGCGCCGCCGGAGGATCGCGAGGCCGATGGCGAACGCGATGCCGCGCGTCGAGAGCGTCGCGATCGCCGCGCCGCGGATCCCGAGCGCGGGGGCGCCGAGCAGCCCGAGGATCAGGACGGGATCGAGCACCAGCGTGGCCGCGACCGAGGTCGCGAGCAGGAGGAATGGCGTCCGCGTGTCGCCCGCGGCGCGGAAGGTCGCGTCGACGACGAAGAACCCGAAGATGAGCGGGGCGCCCGCCAGATAGGTGCCGAGATAGCGCTCGGCGAGCAGGGTGACGTCGGGGGGCGTCCCCATGAGGCCGAAGAGCCAGCGCAGCACGAGGTGCCCGGCGATCGCGACCACGGCGGCGATGCCGACCGTCAGGACGAGCGCGTCGCCGGCGACGCGCGCCGCCTCACCCGCGCGGCCCTCGCCGCGCCGGCGGGCCGCGACCGCGGTGAGCCCGACGCTCACCATCTCGGCGAGCGAGACGACGAGCCAGATCCAGAACACGGCCGCGGTGACGGCCGCCAGCCCGGACGATCCGATCCGCGTCCCAACCCAGTAGGCGTCGACGGAAGAGAAGATCGTCATCAGCAGCATCGACGCGACGGCGGGAACGGCGAGGCGGAGGATCGTGCTGCCTAACGGCCCGCTGGCGAGGGAGCGCCCCCCCGCCGTCGCCAGGTGCTCGCCGGTGACGTAGAGCGCGCCCGTGTCGTGGGTCTCGAACGGCAACGCGGCCGCGGAGTCGTGCTCCGGCGGCCGCGTCGTCGTCTCGTCTCGCACCCCCATCAGGCGCTGCTCGCCGCTCCCGCGGGGGCTGCGGCCGCGATCGCCGCGGCGATCTTTCCGAGCTCGCGCGCCGCACCAGACTGCGGGTCGGCGAGGACGATCGGGGCGCCGGTGTCGCCGCCCTGCGTCACGTTAGGCGAGATGGGGATCTGGCCGAGCAGCGGGAGCTCGAGCTCCTTCGCGAGGCGGTCGCCGCCGCCGCTCCCGAAGAGCGCGGTCGGCTTGCCGCAGTGCGGGCACTCGAGCCAGCTCATGTTCTCGACGATCCCGAGCACTGGAACACCCACGCGCTGGAACATCTTCGCGCCGCGGAGCGCGTCCCCGACGGCCACCTCCTGCGGCGTCGTGACGATGATCGCCCCGTGCACCTGCGTCGCCTGGACGAGCGAGAGCTGCGCGTCCCCCGTGCCCGGCGGCATGTCGACGAAGAGATAGTCGAGGTCACCCCATTCGACGTCGCCGAGGAACTGCGTGATGATCTTCATCACGATGGGTCCGCGCCAGATCGCCGGCTGGTCCCGCTCGATGATGAAGCCGAGGCTCATCACCTTCACCCCGTGCGCCTCGAGCGGGATGATGCGCTCGTCGACGACGCGCGGCGCCTCCATCACGCCCATCATCCGCGGGATGTTCGGGCCGTAGATGTCGGCGTCGAGGATGCCGACCTTCGCGCCCTCGCGGGCGAGGGCGACGGCGAGATTGACGCACACGGTCGACTTGCCGACACCTCCCTTCCCGCTCGACACGGCGATGATGCGTCCGAGCCGCGGATACGCGACGGGTGACGGAACGGAGCCGCGCGGCTGGGCGCGGGGCGTCGTGTCCATCACGGGGAGCGCTCGTCCGCTCGACATCGAGCCGGCGGGGGGCGTCGCACCGCCACGCGCGCGCTCGGTCGCGTCCTTCACGTCGACGCGCACGTCGGTGACCCCCGCGACGCGCTCGATCGCCTGGCGGACGTCGCGCACGATCGACGCATCGTCCTGCGGGGTGAGCAGCACCGTGAGGCGGACTTTTCCCTCGGTGGAGATCGCGAGGTCGCGGACCATCTCGGCGCGCAGCACGTCGGTGCCGGCGCGCGCGCTCTGGACGGTGCCGAGCGCGGCGACGATCCGCTCCTGAAGATTCTGAGCCATCAGTGTGTATCGGGAACGGGATCGACGCGCACGTGCTCGACCTCCGGCACGTGCCGGCGGAGGTGCGCCTCGATTCCCTGGATGAACATCCCCGCCGTCATCTCGCAGTCGGGGCAGCCGCCGGAGACGCGGATCACGGCGGTGGAGGATTGGACCTCGAAGGTGACCAGCTCGACCGCGCACATCGCGCCACCGAGCTTCTGGTGCAGCTCCGCGACCGCATCGCGAAGCCGCGTCTCTATGACCCGCGTCTGATCGGCACGCTGGAAGACCCGCATACTCGAAGTTAATCGTGGCGCGCGGGCTTCGACACTACGGGGGGTGAGGTGTGAGACTACGAAGCGTGATTCGTGGCTCAGGGGGTACCCAGATAGGCGCGGGCGGCGGTCACGACTCGCTCGCGGACTTCGTCGAGGGTGCCGGGGACGAGGGCGCCGGAGGCCTTGGCGTGGCCGCCGCCGCCGAACTGGCGGGCGAAGGCGTTGACGTCCACCGCGCCGGTGCTGCGAAACGACACCTTCACCTTCCCGTGGCCGAGATCGCGGAAGAAGAGGGCGAGTCGCGTCCCCGACACGGATCGCGCGTGCTCGACGATCCCGTCGAGGTCCTCGCTTCGGACCTCGTGACGCTCGAGGGCGCCCGCCGCGACGGAGATCCAGGTGATCCCATGCTCGCGATCGATGCCGAGCGTCTCCAGGGCCTCGCCGAGCAGCTGCAGACGCCCGATCGGCGCCGAGGCGTAGATGCGCGTGTACATCTCCTCCGGGTCGACACCGGCCGCGAGAAGCGCCGCGGCGATCGCGTGGCAGCGCGGCGTGGTGTTGCTGAAGCGGAAGCCGCCCGTGTCGGTGAGGATCGCCGCGTAGAGCGAGCCCGCGACGGCGGGAGTGATCTCGAGGCCGAGCGTTGCCGCGATGTCGTACACGAGCTCACCAGTGGCGCAGGCGCTCGTGTCGGTGAGCGTGATCTCTCCCGGCGGCTCGTCGCTCGGGAGGTGGTGATCGACCACGAGCCGTGGAATGCGCAGCGACCGCACCGTCTCGGCGAGCACGCCGAGGCGCTTCACGTCGCTGATGTCGTGGACGAGCAGGACGTCCGCGTCGCGCAGCGCGGCCGCGCCCTCGGCGGTGCGGTCGACGACGTCCCCGCCGAGGAGGAACGCGTACATCGCCGGCCACGGGGTCGGGTTCACGATGAACGGCTTCATCCCCCGCTGCGCGAGCAGGCGCGCGAGTGCCGTGCCCGACCCGCAGCCGTCGCCGTCGGCGTTGATGTGCGTCGAGAGGGCGATCCGCAGTCCCGGCTTCAGCTCGCCGGCGAGGCGCTCGATGTCGGCGCGACGATGTTCGGCGACGTCGAGAAGATCAGCGAGGGACATGGCGCGGGGTGGTGGTGGAACGGACGCGGCGCCCGCATCGCTGCGGGCGCCGCGTGAAAGGTGCGACGGGGGTCGCTCAGTCGCCAGTGACTACGGGCTGCTCGCCGCGCCCGATGCGCGAATTGCGCTTGCCGTAGAGGAAGTAGATCACGAGGCCGATCACCATCCAGACGATGAGTCGGACCCAGGTGTCGTGCGGCAGGCCGGCCATCATCGCGACGCACACGATGATGCCCAGGATGGGAACGAGCGGGACGAGCGGGGTGCGGAAGGGGCGGGCGATGTCGGGTCGCTGGACGCGCAGGGCGATCACGCCACCACAGACGATGACGAAGGCGAGCAGCGTGCCGATCGAGACGAGCTCGCCGAGGAGCCCGATCGGAAAGAGCCCGGCGACGATCGCGGCGACCGCGCCGGTGAGGATCGTGGTCACGTACGGCGTCTGGAAGCGCGGATGCACCTTGCCGAAGACCGCGGGGAGGAGCCCGTCGCGCGACATCGCGAAGAAGATGCGCGGCTGTCCCATGAGCATCACCAGCACGACCGAGGCGAGACCGGCGATGGCGCCGATGTTCACCAGCACGCGCAGCCAGCCGAGCGCGGGACCGGCCTTCTCGATCGCGACGAACACCGGGTGCGGAACGTTGAGCTCCGTGTAGTGCGCGAGCCCCGTCATCACGAGCGCCATGAGGATGTACAGCACGGTGCAGATGACGAGCGATCCGAGGATGCCGATCGGCATGTCGCGCTGCGGGTTCTTCGCTTCCTGCGCCGCGGTGGAGACCGCGTCGAATCCGATGTACGCGAAGAAGACCACGCCCGCGGCACGGAGGACGCCGCTCCAGCCGAAGTGCCCGAACTCGCCCGTGGTATTGGGCGGGATGAAGGGGTGCCAGTTCGCCGAGTTCACCGCCGCGAAGCCGAAGGCGATGACGAGAAGCACGATCATCACCTTCACGACGACGATGACGTTGTTGAAGTTCGCCGATTCCTTGATGCCGACGACCAGGAGCGTCGTCATCAGGCCGACGAGGATCATCGCGGGGAGGTTGAGGATCGCGCCGGTCGGCACCAGCGTGTGAGTGCCCTGCACCGCGTACGGCGCGTTCACCCACTGCGACGGGAGGTTGATCCCGAGCTCGCCGAGGAAGGCGACGAAGTAGCCCGACCAGCCGACGGCGACGGTCGACGCGCCGAAGAGGTACTCGAGGATCAGATCCCAGCCGATGATCCAGGCAATGAACTCGCCGAGCGTCGCGTAGCCGTAGGTGTACGCGCTGCCGGCGATCGGGATCATCGAGGCGAACTCCGCGTAGCAGAGGCCCGCGAAGAGGCAGCCGACGCCGGCGATGACGAACGACCAGACGACGCCCGGTCCCGCGTACTGCGCGGCCGCGGTTCCCGTGAGCACGAAGATGCCCGCGCCGATGATCGCTCCGATGCCGAGCGTGGTCAGGTTCAACGCGCCGAGCGCGCGCTTGAGCGTGCCGTGTCCTTCGGCGCTCGCCTCGGCTTGTAGAACGGCCAGACTCTTCTTGGACCAGATACCCATGCGGAACTCTCCGGGAACGGCGGGCGATGACGGCGGGAGAAAAACGGACCGGGGGCGCACTCCCCCCGGAAAGTGGCGGCAAATTGCGGCCCGTGCCGCGCCTTTGTCAAGCAAACGGAATGTCCGAGAACGGCGAAAACACGAATGGCGCCGGAGTTGTCCGGCGCCATGCGCGCGCTGTCGCGATTCTCGTCAGGAGCTGTAGTTCGGCGCTTCCCGAGTGATCGTCACGTCGTGCGGATGCGACTCGCGCAGCCCGGCGGTGGTGATGCGCACGAACACCGTCTTCGTGCGCAGCTCGTCGATCGACGCGCAGCCGACGTACCCCATCCCGGCGCGCAGTCCGCCGATCATCTGATAGAGCACGTCGCCGACGGGACCGCGATAGGGGACGCGCCCCTCGATTCCCTCGGGGACGAGCTTCTTCAGCGACATCTCGCCCTCCTGGAAGTAGCGATCGGCGCTGCCGTCCTGCATCGCGGAGAGCGATCCCATCCCGCGGACCATCTTGAAGCGGCGTCCCTCGAGGAGGAAGGACTCGCCCGGGCTCTCCTCGGTGCCGGCGAGCATCGATCCCATCATCACGCTCGACGCGCCGGCGGCGAGCGCCTTCACGATGTCGCCGGAGTACTTGATTCCGCCGTCGGCGATGACGGGCACGTCGCCGGCGCCCTCGATGGCGTCCATCACCGCGGTGAGCTGCGGAACGCCGACGCCGGTGACGACGCGTGTCGTGCAGATGGAGCCCGGACCGACGCCGACCTTCACCGCGTCCACGCCACGCTCGACGAGCGCACGCGCTCCCTCGCGCGTCGCGACGTTGCCGGCGATGAGCTCCACGTCGGAGATGATCTCACGGAGCTGCGCGGTGGCGCGCAGCACGCCATCGGAATGACCGTGGGCGGTGTCGATCACGAGCACGTCCACGCCCGCGTCGCGCAACGCCTTCGCGCGCGCGATGAAGTCGCCGCCCGCGCCGACCGCCGCGGCGACGCGGAGCCGGCCGTGACGATCCTTGTTCGCGCTCGGATGCTGTCGCCGCTTGTGGATGTCCTTGACGGTGATCAGTCCCTTGAGCTTCCCCTCCTCGTCGACGACGGGAAGCTTCTCGATGCGATTGCGGCCGAGGATGCGCTCCGCCTCGTCGAGGGTGGTGCCGACCGGCGCGGTGACGAGGCGGTCCTTCGTCATCGCCTCGCGCAGCGGGCGGTCGAGATCGCGCTCGAACTGGAGGTCTCGATTCGTGATGATCCCGACGAGCTTTCCGTCGCGATCGACGACGGGGACGCCCGAGATGCGGAAGCGGTGCATCAGCGCGCTCGCCTCGCGGAGCGTCGCCTCGGGATTGAGGGTGATCGGGTTCATGATCATCCCGCTCTCCGACCGCTTCACGCGATCGACCTCCGCCGCCTGGCGGTCGATCGACATGTTCTTGTGCAGCACCCCGATCCCGCCGGCGCGAGCCATCGCGATCGCCATCTCCGACTCGGTGACGGTGTCCATCGCCGCCGACACGAGTGGGACGTTGAGCGTGATTCCGCGGGTGAAGCGCGACGCGGTGCTCACGTCGCGCGGATGCGTCAGGGAATGGCTGGGCGCGAGGAGGACGTCGTCGAACGTCAGCGCCAGCTCCGTGCGGACACGCGCGTGCGAGCTCGAGGGCTCCTGAATGCGCGACGGCCCGCTTCCGGAACGATCCGGGGCAGCGGGCCGGCTCGATGAAGGAATCGTGGTCGCCATGGCGAAAAGTAGCGGTGTGCCCCACCGAATGCCAGCGGATCCCCACTTGACCCTCCGGTCGCGGCGGCTATCTCTGACTGCAGCCGCGCCGCGCCCTCTCGCCGAGTCGCCCACCATGCTCTTCCGCCGCTTCTATGACGACGCGCTGGCCCAGGCCAGCTACCTGATCGGCTGCCAGCGCACCGGTGAAGCGATCGTCGTCGACCCGAATCGCGACGTCGACCAGTATCTCGCGGCCGCGAGGGCGGATGGCGCGCGCATCGTGCACGTGACGGAGACGCACATCCACGCGGATTTCGTCTCCGGCGCGCGCGAGCTCGCGCGGCGCGCGGATGCGCGGCTCTCGCTGTCCGACGAGGGACCCGAGGAGTGGCGTTATGGTTTCGCCGACTCCGACGGCGCGCGGCTGCTGCGCGACGGCGACAGCATCGAGGTCGGCGACGTGAGGCTCGACGTGCTCCACACCCCGGGACACACGCCGGAACACCTGTCCTTCCTCGTCACCGACACCGCCGGCGCGACCGGTCCGATGGGGCTGCTCTCCGGCGACTTCCTCTTCGTCGGCGACGTCGGCCGCCCCGACCTGCTCGAGCGTGCGGCGGGGGAGCGCGGCACCGCGGACGTGCTCGCGCGGAAGATGTTCCACTCGCTCCAGAAGATCTCGGAGCTTCCCGACTGGCTGCAGCTCTGGCCGGGCCACGGCGCGGGATCCGCGTGCGGGAAGGCACTCGGCGCCGTCCCACAGAGCACGCTCGGCTACGAGCGGCGCTTCGGATGGGCGTTCGGGATCGACGACGAGGAGGAGTTCGTGAGCGCCGCGCTCGACGGGTTGACCGATCCCCCGCGGTACTTCGCGCGGATGAAGCGCGTCAACCGCGATGGTCCGGCGCTGCTGGCGGACGCCGCGCCGCTGCGCGAGCTCGACGCGGATGCACTCGCCGCGGAGCGCGCCGCAGGCGCCGTCACCATGGACACTCGCTCGACGAGCGAGTTCGCGAAGGGGCATCTCGTCGGCGCGATCGCGATCCCCGCCGGCGCGTCGGTGCTGAAGTGGAGCGGCGCGCTGTTCGACGCCGACCAGCGGATCGCGCTCGTCGCGAACGACGCCGCCGCGGCGCGACGCATCGCGCTGCAGCTCGCGATGATCGGGTTCGATCGAGTGGTCGGCTTCGCGACGCCGGCGGCCGCGGCGGCGCTCGCGGCGCGGGAGGGGACGCAGCGGATCGAGCGCATCCCGCCGAAGGAGGTCGCGCGGCGGATGGAGCAGGACGAGGGCTACGTCGTGGACGTGCGCGCGACGCACGAATGGGCGGCCGGACATCTCCCCGGCGTGCCGAATCTTCCGCTGCCGAATCTGCCCGCGCAGCTCGACGAGCTGCCGCGCGACACACCGATCATCCTCCAGTGCCAGAGCGGGACGCGCTCGATCATCGCGGCGTCGATCCTGCAGGCGGCCGGGTTCGAGCGCGTCGCGGACCTCGAGAGCGGCTACAAAGGGTGGGTCGCCGCGGGAGAGCCCATCGAGCGCGGCGTCGGGGCAGGCTCCCCTGGCACCTGATCCAGGGTCTGGAAAACGAGAAGCGCGCCCACCGGATGGTGGGCGCGCTTCGCATTCACCGCTCAGCGCCGCGCGGCGCCGCGCAGCCGGCGGCGGATCTTCGCCGGAAGGAAGAACGCCGCGGCGGAGAAGACCGCCCGCAGGTTGATGTCGCCAAGGTCCTCCGCCGCGCCTGACCAGTGCGCGAGGAGCACGCTGCGCCCCGCGTTGCCGATCAGCCGCTGCAGGGCGAGGACGAGGAGGTAGACGTCGTCGACTTCACCGAGGAAGGGGATGAAGTCGGGTACGAGGTCGAAGGGCATGATGATGTACGCGATCGCCCCGGCGACGAGCAGCTTGTCGACTCCGGAGACGCGCGGATCCGTCATGAGCCCCATGAGCAGCCGCAGGTAGTTCGGCAGCTGCCGGATGTAGTGCATCACCGTGCGCTTCGCGCCGTTGCGCGGCGGGCCGGCGATCTCGCCCTGCTCGAACTCGATGGGAGCGGCGGCGCTGGCCGCGGACTCGCTCTGGCGCGCGCTGCGGCGGCGGCGGGTCGTTCCCCCTTCAACTCTCGGACTCACGTGGTCTGGTCTCCGGACCTGGGCGTTCCTGGCGTCTGCGGGGCGCTCGGTGCGCCGGCCGCGGTGCCGTCGGCCGGCGACGTCCCGGGCTTGCGGGGCGTGCCGATGCCAGCGGCGCCGGCGATGTCACTCGCAACAGACTTGCCAGCGGCGGCGACCCCATCCAGGACGGACATCGCCTGCCCCATCAGGCCCATCGCCCTGGAGATCGTGGTCGCGGAGACCTTGCCGGCACGCAGCGAGTCCTCGACCGCGTCGCCAAAGCGCTGGAAGATCGACGCGGGAGGGGCCGGACGCTCGGCGTACCGGGACTCGAGGAACTCGACGTAATCGAGGACCTGATAGCCACGCTCGTCGGAGAGCGATTCCAGCTTGCGAAGGATCCGGTCGCGGAGGTGGGGCTGCATGGCGTCGCTCTCCAGGGGTTCGTGCTGTGGGGTCGTCCTCCCGTCAGCCGCGCCAGCGCGCCCGCTTGCCGCGCGCGTCGATGTGGACGTAGGGGGTGTTGTAGCGGCGGCTGGTGTAGAGCCCCATCCCGCCGCGCAGCTCCGGATGATCCTGCTCCACCGTCTCCACCGCAAGTGCCACGAGGCGGCTGTCGGCCGCGGTGTAGCGCCCGTCGAAGTTGGCGTCGATGGTGACGTCGGCGGCGTCGCCATACTGATGGCGACTGTCGCGCGCCGAGCGCTTGACCGAGACGTTGTGGATCGGCGTGCGGAAGCCGGAGTGCACGTCGAGCGCCACCGAGCGATCCGCGGCCGTGCTGTCGCCGCGCATGCGAATCACTTCCTCGATCACGAGCTCGAGCTTGTCGAGGAGCTTGGGATCGAGCGCGACGTAGCGCGGCCAGGTGGACTGGTTGTCGTGCGTCAGAAAGTCGCCGACCCGGAAGTGCTTCGTCACCGGAAGGTCCACGTCGCTCTGGCCGACCTCGATGAACCCCTCGGGCGCGTCGTGGCGGCCGCCGAGCTTCTCGGCGAGATAGGTCCCGATGCGGTAGCCGTTGATCGAGGATCCGACCTTCTCGGCGAAGGGCACGAGGACGGCGACCGTCATGTCGCTCAGCACGCTGCGCTGCCCCGCGCTGAGGAGCGCGAGGTGGTACATGCCGGGAGCGGACGGAGCGACGAGCTTCGCGCCGCTCAGCGGCCGCGCCGCGTCCACGAGCGAATCGCTGCCGGTGCGGACCCACGAATAGCGGATCTTGGTCGGATCGCCCTCCACCTCGAGCGGGAACTCGACGCTCTCGCCGGGAAGGGCGACGCGGAGCTTCACTTCCCCACTCTTGCCGTACGCGTCGGCGCTGGGCGCGACGATGTCGGCGATGGCGAGGCCCTCGAAGGGCTTCTTGAGGATGTTGCTCGCCGGCTGGCGAAGCTCGGCGACGGCTAGTGCGGCGGTGAGGAAGGCGGCGACCGTGAGCCATCCGGCGCGCCGATGCTGCTCGGCGCGGCGAGGCGCGCGACGCTCGACCGCCATCAGCTGCGGCTCCAGCGGGCGCGGGTGCCGCGCGCGTCCACGTGGGCGAAGGGCCCGTGCGCGCGGGTGGCGCGATAGATCCCGCCGCCGCCCGCGAGCTCCGGATAAGCGCGCTCGACACGCTCCACCGCGGCGACGATGACCTTCGCGTCGCGGGAGTCGACCCGGCGATCGTGATTCAGGTCGTCCATGCGTCCGTCCCCGTTGTTGTCGACGAAGACATCGGCAGCGTCACCGAACTGGTGGCGGCTGTCCTTGGCGCGGCCACCGCGGCGGCCGACGCCCTGCGCGTTGTACTCCGGCGTGCGGAAGCCGGACATGACGCTCATGTGCTCGACCTTCACGCCGTGCGCCTGAAGATCTTCGATCACCAGCTCCAGCTTGTCAATCAGGGCTTCCCGGAGGACGAGGTACTTCGGCCAGACGTCCTGCTGATCGTGGGTCAGGAAGTCGCGGAGGCGGAAGTGCTCGGAGACCTGGAGATCCTGGTTCTCGGGGGTGACGACGATGAACCCGTCGGGATTCTCGTATGCGTCGGAGCGGAGCCTGCCCTTCTCCTCGGGCCAGTAGCCGATGCGGTAGGAACCGACGCGTCCCTTGTCCTTGGCCTCGAAGGGGAGTAGGGTCACGAAGGTCAGGCTGCGACCGAGGCCGGCGCTGTCACCGACGTCGTAGACGCCGGGGGTCTGGATGGCGGCGCTGCCGAAGAGGCGCTCGAGGATCGGGATCGCGAACGAGCCGCGGCGCTCGGAGATGAAGCGGACCTTCAGCTTCCCGCTGCGGCCGAACATCGTGTCCGCGGGAAGGGCGGCGAGCATCGACCCGATGTTCGCTTCGGCGACGCCCGTCGTGGCGATGGTGGTCACGAGGCTGTCGCCGTCCGGGGCGCGGTGGCCGCGGGCGGCGCCAGGCGCGACACCCACGGAGGCGCCAAGCGCCCCCGCGGAGATGACAGCTACACCGAGCGCGCGCAGAGACGCGCGCGCGAACGAATTGGTATCCATCGGTCCTGCCTCCCTGGTAACCAGACTGGCGGTGGCGACCGGAGTCGCCGCCGTCTCACGGCTTTGCGTATTGGCGAACTGCGCGCCAACGTGCCCTTGGCAAGGAGCCCCGCGTACACGGGGATACTATCCTATGCTCTAGAGACAGAGATAGCCCCCGGGAGGTAAAAGGTTCACCTCCCGGGGGCCTGTGATGTTCCCCACTCTTGTCCGAACGGTCAGTAGATGTAGACCGGTGTCCCGATCGGGACCATGCGATAGAGGGTCTCGATGTCCTCGTTGCGGAGCCGGACGCAGCCATGGCTGGCCGACCGGCCAATGGAAGAGGGGGTGTCGGTTCCGTGGATCCCGTAGCCGTCGCCGAGGTTGAGGCGGTAGGTGCCGAGCACGCCCTTGTACTTCCGCTGGTTGGTGCCGTACGGCGGGATGATGATGTTCCCGCCCGCGCTGATCTCATGCCCCTCCTGGACCTCGAGCGGGACGATCCGGCCGTCGGGATACTTCTTCACGACGTCGTTCCCTTCGACGGTGAGCGTCCCGCCATCCTCGGTCGGGACCCCCTGGCCGCGCTGAAGTCGCACGAGGCCGAGGTTCTTCTTCTTCGCCATCTCGACGAAGTGCCAATCGGGCGGAACCCAGATCGGGTCCTGCTCCTTCCCCTGCACCACGAGCCGGCCGCGCGGCGTCTCGAACTTCCAGTGCACCCCGCCCTCGTTGACCAGCTCCTTCCCGGAGCCTGTGGCGACGCGGGTGGTGAAGAGCGTCTGGTTGCCCTGCTTGTACCAGAGGCGGTTGTCCTCGATGCTGACCACGATGTACGGGCGGTCGCCGGGGGACTCGGCTGACGTCGCCATCACCGCGTCGAGGGTGTCGCTGGAGGCGCCGACGGCCTTCTTCACGTCCTCGAGAGTCTCGAGGGTGTGGTTGAAGACCATGCGCGTGACGTCGCGCTCGTAGCGCGCCTCGGCGGTGTGCGTGACGAGGAGGACGCTCGCCGCGGCGAGAACGATGACGCCCGCGATGAGACCCCAGGCGACGCGTCCGCCGTGCCGGAAGAATTCGAATGCCATGCGCTGACTCAGTACAGGTAGACGGTGCTGCCCGGCTTCAGGTTCGGCACGATCGCGCGGAGGTCCGCGGGACGCGCACGAATGCTACCGGGAAGAACGTACGCAGGATCCGCGAGGGGTCCATCTGAGGGGAGCGAGTAGATGACCGTCCCTCCGCTGAGCAGGACCGCGACCGGACCGAGCGCGCCCTTGACCGAGCGATCAGTCGGTGGCTCGAGCCCACGGTCGGTGTAGACCCACTTCGGCACCTCCCAGCTGTCCCCCTGCAGGACCTTCTCGACGGTGCGGGCGCCGCGAGGGGAGGTCATCCGGACCGTGTCCGGGCCGGTCCCGATGACCCTGTCGGGCGCGACCTCGACCGGCATCTCGCGAAGGAGAGCCCCGTCCTGCTCGAGCAGCATGCGCCCGGAGTCCACCTCGATCGAGATGTGCAGGTCCTTGTCCCCCTGCGACTGGCGGCGGAGGAGCTCCACGGCGACGCGCAGCTTGTTGCGCTCCGTGGCGATCACGGCGTCGGCCTGCTTCCGCTCGGCGTCGCTCATCCCCGAGCGGAGGCGGTCCACTTCGGTCGTGTAATAGTGGCGCTTGTAGAGCAGCCAGCCGTCGGCCGCGAGCATCACGACGATGGCGATCGCCATGGTCGTGAGGATCCCGGGGTAGGCGCGGCGGAATTCGCCCCAGCTCTTGCGCCGGCGCTCGACCCGCGACGGCTCGGCGGGGGGCGTGCCGGGTTGCGCTCCAGCGCCGGGCTTCGGCGCGGGAACGTGCAGCGGGGTCTCGTGGCGCGAGGGGATCGCGGGGGTGGCCGTGTCGTTCGGATCCGTCATCAGCTATCGAAGGTGGGGCGCGCGGAGCGCGTCCTCGTGAATTCCAATGGTCTACCCGGTCGGCTCCGAGTCGTTTCAGCGCCGGTCAGCGCTGGACGATGGTGATCAGCTCGAGCACGGGAACGCCCACCGGCTCGCTGCGTCCCGTCCGGACCCGCGCGGTCACGGTCGCCTTCGCGAGATCGGGAATCTGCGCCGCGGTCGCCGCGAGCGAAGGGGGGATCGCGAGATAGAGCAAGGCATTTTCACCCGCGGGCCCCTGCGCGAGAAGATAAGGCTCGCGGTCGCCGAGTCCCTTCCGGAGCGCGTCGGAAACCTGGTGAGCGAGGACCTCGACATCCCAGTGAACGATTCGGCCGACGGTACCGTCCGGATCGGCACGGAGGTCGGCGGCACTGACGGCGCCCTTGAGCGAGGTGTCGGCGACCGAGAAGTCCGCCTCGCGCGCCCATCCCTCGACGCGAACTCGGATCCAGCCGCGGTCGCGACCGGTCACGGTCGTCCGCGCGCCGGGGAGGAGCGTTCCAACGCGCTCTCCGTCGGGTGCGGCGGCGAGCGGTGTCTGGCCGACGGGCGTGAGGACGATGCCCTCGTGCAGGCTGTCGCTGCGCGTGTCGGCGCGAGGCGCGGGCTTCGTCGCGGACTGCGCCGGCACGCTGGCGCCGGAAGAAGCGGTGGCGGGCGGCAGCGAACTGTCCGAGGGGCTGACCGCCGCCGGCCCGGCCGTGGTGGCCGGAGCAGAGCCGATGGCCGCGGCGGCAACCCAGCCCTTTCGACGGACATGCACCCACGCGCCGCGGCGCTCGACCTGCTCGAGTCCCATCCCGGCACGCAGCTCCGCGACCACCGTCGATTGCGGTGCGGCGTCGGCGCGGAGTCGGACGGGGTTGCCGGGCTTGATCGTGAGCGCGAAGGAGTCGCGTGCGCCGGCGAGGAAGGGCGCGGCGACCCAACCATCGATCGTCGCCTCGGTCCAGCTTCCCTGCCGTGCACCTGTCGCGACGATCGCGCCCTGGCGCAGCGTCGCGACCGGACGACTGCCAGGCGCCGCGAACAGGTCCGTGTTGCGGATCAGCGGCGCCTGCGCCTTCGCCGCGCGCGTCCCTCCGGCGAGCGCGAGCAGGACGAGAACTGCCCCGAGCAGGCTACGGTTCGGAGCGATCCGTCGCGTGGGGGTGTGGGCGCGGGTACATTTGAGCACGGTCGGCAGCGAGTATACCACGCGAAGGAGAGCGAGCGAAGATGTCACGAGGAAACAGGCGACCTGTCGTCCTGGTCGTGCTGGACGGGTGGGGCTACCGGGAGGAGCGTGAAGGAAACGCAATCAAGCTGTCGCGGGTCCCGACGTGGGACGCACTCTGGGGCCGGGCGCCGCGAACGCTGCTCGACGCGTCGGGTCTCGCTGTCGGACTCCCCGAGGGGCAGATGGGCAACAGCGAGGTCGGGCACCTGAATCTGGGCGCGGGACGCGTCGTGATGCAGGACCTCGTGCGCATCTCGCAAGCGATCAAGGACAGGTCCTTCTTCCAGAACGAAGCACTGGTCGAGGCGTGCCGCCGCGTGAAGAAGAACGGCGGAACGCTTCATCTCCTCGGCCTCATCGGCAAGGGCGGAGTGCACGGCGTCGACCAGCACCTCTTCGCGCTGCTCGACCTCGCGGAGAAGGAGGGAGTGAAGAAGGTCGCGATCCACGCGCTGATGGACGGTCGCGATACCCTGCCCACCTCGGGGCTCGGCTACCTGCAGGAGACGATCGCGAAAGCGCATGGCCGGGCGCGGATCGCGAGCCTCGGGGGCCGCTACTACGGGATGGACCGCGACAAGCGATGGGACCGCACGGAGAAGTTCTACCGGGCCGCGGTGGACGGCGTCGCGCCGCCGGCGAGCGATCCGGTCGCGGCGGTCCGCACCTCGTACGACGAGGGAAAGACGGACGAGTTCATCCTCCCCGTCACGATCGTGGACGCCAGCGGGCCGGTCGCGCCGATGCGCGACGGGGACTCGGTGATCTGCTGGAACTACCGCTCGGACCGGATGCGCCAGATCGTCCGCGCGTTGACGCTTCCGGACTTCGACGGGTTCGACGTGTCGAAGCGGCCGAAGCTCTTCGTGGTGACGATGACGCAGTACGACCAGACCTTCGAGCTGCCGGTGGCGTTCGCGCCGCAGTCGATGGCGCGCATCGTCGCGGAGGTGGTGAGCGGCCAGGAGATGACGATGTTCCGGACCGCGGAGACCGAGAAGTACGCGCACGTGACCTATTTCTTCAATGGCGGTGTAGAACCGCCCTATCCCGGCGAGGAACGGCTGCTCGTGCCGAGCCAGAAGGTGGCGACGTACGATCTCGCGCCGGAGATGAGCGCGCGCGGAGTGACCGACGTGCTGTGTGGAGCGATCGAGAAGCGGGAGCACGACTTCATCCTCGCGAACTACGCGAACGGAGACATGGTGGGACACAGCGGCTCGCTGCCGGCGACGATCAAGGCGGTGGAGACGGTGGACGAGTGTCTCGCGCGCGTCCTGAAGTCGGCGGAGAAGGCGGGAGCACGGCTGCTCGTGACCGCGGACCATGGCAACTGCGAGATGATGATCGACCCGGAAAGCGGCGGTCCGCACACGGCGCACACGACGAACCCGGTTCCCTTCCTCGTCGTGGACCCGGATGGCGACCGCGCGCTGCGCAGCGGTGGCGCGCTCTGCGACGTTGGACCTACAATTCTCTCGATGCTTGGCATCGAACGGCCGAACGAGATGACCGGCCGCGACCTCCGACAGGACGGAGCACGCACGTGAAGCGAACGACGTTTGGAGTGGTGATCGCGCTGGCGGCGATGGCGAATGCGGCGGGCGGGCAGCAGGTGGGGTACGATCCGGCGCACAGTCCGTATCGCGACGTCGGCTACCGGCAGGGCGTGACGCCCTTCGGCGGGTGGTACAGCGCGGCGCTCGATCCGGCCGGCGTGGGACCGCGCAGCGCGCCGATGATGGGGCTGCGCTACGACGTGCACCTCGCGGGGCCGGCGCAGTTCATGGTGCGCACCGCGCTCGTCACGGGCGAGCGCAACGTGATCGATCCGCGCCAGCCGGCGGGCAAGCGCCTGCTCGGGCAGAAGCCTTCCGATCTGCTGCTCGCGGATCTCGGGCTCGTGATCAACCTGACGGGGCAACGGAGCTTCTATCGTCTCGTTCCGCTCGTGCAGTTCGGCGCGGGTATCGCGTCGGACCTGCACCCGGCGCAGGACGTCGGGAACTACAAGTTCGGTGGGACGGCGGGCACCACCTTTGCACTCACCTTCGGCGGCGGCGTCCGGTACGTGCCGGGCGGCCGGTTCGAGCGGTGGGAGGCGCGTGGAGACGTCACGGACTACTTGTACGCGATCAAGTATCCGAGCTCGTACTTCACGACGCTGGGGTCGACGCAGGCCGGAGTGCTTCCCTATCGAAGCCCGACGTCGCGCTGGCGCCACAACGCGGGACTGACGCTCGGCCTGTCGTATCGCTTCCTGCGGTAGCCGCTCGCGTGGAGGGCACATCGCTCTCCGCGCCGTCTCACGCCCGTGGAGCAAGAGGACAATGGCGCGCGATTTCGAAGATCTGCACGACATCGACGACCTGAACGACGACGAGCTGCGGCAGCTGGTGCGGACCCATCTCGACGCCGAGCAGGGACTGGACGCGGACGACATCACCGTCGTGGTCGAGGATGGCGTCGTCGCGCTCGCGGGGCGCATCGGCACCGAGTCCGAGGCGAGGATCGCCGAGCACGTGGTCACCGACGTCCTCGGCATCGAGCAGTTCGAGAACCAGCTCGTGGTCGATCCGATCCGCCGCGGCACGAGCCCGGAGGCGATCGACGACCACCTCGCCGACGAGGCGGAGCGCGCGGGAAAGCTGCTCGGCGACCGGCCGGTTCCCTTTTCCCCCGAGGCGGAGCAGGTGCGCGACGATCTCGACGACCGTCTCTACGGCACGACCGACGTGCAGGACGCGATCGCCGAGGGAACGGCGTGGAATCCGCCCGACTCGCCGACGCCCGAAGGGCGCGACATCAGCGACAATCGCTGAACGATCCGCGCGGCGCGACTTGTCCGGCTCGTGAGAGCCGGACATTTTCTTTTCGCATGGGCATCGCATCGCTGACCCGCCGCGTGAGCTTCGCCGCGGCCCACCGCTACCGACGGCCGGAGTGGGACGACGCGCGCAACGAAGCCGTCTTCGGGCTCTGCGCGCGGCCGAACTTCCACGGCCACAGCTACGTCTGCGACGTCACGGTGCGCGGCACGATCGACGAGACGACGGGATTCGTCGTGGACCTCGGAGTGCTCGATCGGGTGCTGAAGGCGGAGGTGAAGGACCGCTTCGACCACAGCAACATCAATCTCGACGTCCCGGAGTTCGCGGACGGCAAGCTGGTGCCGAGCGGGGAGAACCTGGCGCGCTTCATCCTCGAGCGGGTGCAGCGCGCGCTCGGCGACAAGGTGCGAGTGACGAGCGTCTCGGTCGCGGAAGACGACACGCTGCGGGCGACGTACGAGAGCGGCGGCTGAGCGGATGCCCGCGGCCGGCGTGATACTCGTCGGGGGGCGCGCGTCACGCTTCGGCGGCCGGCCCAAGGGGCTGGAGCGCATCGGCGGGCGGCCGATCGTGGACCGGGTGCTCGAGGCGCTGCGGTCGGTGACGGACGACGTCGTGCTCGCCGGCGGCGGCGAGGAGCTCGCGCGCGTGCTCGGCGTCCCCGCCGTCGCGGACGAGGAGGCCGGGCTGGGACCGTTAGGCGGGATCGCCGGCGCCCTGGCCGCGACCGGGAAGGACGCGCTGGTGGTCGCGTGGGACATGCCGTGGGTGACCGCGGCGGCGCTGCGTCCCCTGCTCGAGGCGCCGGACGACGGCGCCGGCGCCGCGTGGCGCGCCGGCGGCGAGATCGAGCCGCTGTGCGCGCTGTATCGTCAGCGCGCGCTGCCGTCGATCCGCGCGATGCTGGGCGCGGGGGAGCGACGGGCGCGAGCGGCAGCGGAGGCGCTCGGGCTCATGCTGCTGGACGCGTCGGCGCTCGACGCGCGGACCTTCGCGAGCATCAACACACCGGGAGACCTCGCGGTGGCGGAGGACTTCTTCCACGGCCATCGCGCCGCGCCCTGAACGATTTTCGGACTATCGCACTCATGACTCGTCTTTCCCGTCTTCTGGCGCTCACCGCCGTCGCCGCGTGCGCGACGTCGCCGCGGCCGATCGCGCTCCCCCCCGCGCCCGTCGCCGCGTCGCAGCCCGCCGTGCCGACGCCCGCCGACCAGCGCGCGGCGCTGCGACAGTCGATCGACAGCGCGGTGAGCGCGCCGCAATTCGCGAACGCCTTCTGGGGCATCCTGATCGTCGATCCGGCGAGCGGTGACACGCTGTACTCGCACAACGCCGGCAAGCTGTTCATGCCCGCGTCGAACCAGAAGATCATCACCGGCGCGACGGCGCTCGCGCAGCTCGGCGCGGATTACACCTATCGCACGACTTTCGCGACGCGCGGCAGCGTGCGCGACTCGACGCTGCGCGGCGATCTCGTAGTCGTCGGCCGCGGCGATCCGACGATCAGCGATCACATGCGAAAGGACGCGATGGAGCCCCTGCGCGCGCTCGCCGACTCGCTGCGCGCCCACGGGATCTCGCGCATCCGCGGCCACGTCGTCGCGGCCGGCGACGCGTTCGCGGGTCCGGTGCTGGGCTACGGGTGGGACTGGGACGATCTCGACTACGGCTACGGCGCGGGCGTCGACGAGCTGCTGTTCAACGAGGGGTTCACCCTCGTGAAGGCGTACGCGGGCGACAAGCCGGGCGCGCCGATCCGCATCACGACGCGGCCGACGACGCGCGGTCCGAAGGTCCGCGTCACCGCGCTCACCGTCGCCGCGCCGGCGGACTCCGGCGCGAAGAAGCCGTCGCTCGTATTCCGCTACGACAGCCTGAGCGGCGGCGTCCTCGTCGAGGGGTCGATCGCCGTCGGGGACAGCGCTGACGAAGAAGTGGCGCACCGCGTTCCGAAGCAGGCGTACCTCGACGCGCTCGCCGAGGCGTTAGGCGACCGCGGCGTGAAGATCGAGGCGGCGAAGACCGATACGGCCGCGCGGGTGGACACGCTGTTCAGGCTCGTGTCGCCCCCGCTGCGCGAGATCCTGCCGGCGCTGGAGAAGCCGTCGCAGAATCAGATCGCGGAAGTCCTGTTCCGCACTCTCGCGCTGGAGAAGACCGGCGTCGGCACGACCGACAGCGCGCGGAAAGTGATCGAGCGGCAGCTCGCCGCGTGGGGCGCGACGCCCGAGGGCGCCGCGGTGCGCGACGGGAGCGGGCTCTCGCGGCACGACTACGTGAGCCCGGAGACGCTCGTGCGCGTGCTCGCGGCCATCCGGAGCGACAGCGCGTTCCAGGTGTTCTACGACGCCCTCCCGATCGCGGGGGTGGACGGGACGCTCGAGCGCCGGATGCGCGGCACGCCGGCAGAGGGCAACGTGCACGCGAAGACCGGCTCGGTGGACAAGGCCCGCTCGCTCTCGGGATACGCGACCACCGCCGACGGACACCTCGTGATCTTCAGCGCGCTCTGCAACAACTGGACGGTGCCGGTGCGACAGGTGGAGGCTGTGCAGGACATGATCGGCGCGCGACTGGCCGCGATGACGCTCGGCACTCCCGCCACCCACTAGCCGATGCTTGGCCTCGAGGAAGCGAGCGAGCGCATCCTCGGCGCGCTGCGGCCGACCGGGCGTGAGGTCGTGCCGCTCGCGGAGTCGGCGGGGCGCGTGCTGGCCGTGGACGTGGTCGCGCCCGTCGCCCTCCCGCCGTGGGACAATTCGGCGATGGACGGCTACGCCGTGCAGGGGAAGGATGTCGCGCATGCGACGTCGAGTCATCCCGTCTCGCTGCGGGTGATCGAGGCCGTGCCCGCGGGAGGATTCCCGTTCCGGACGTTAGGCGCGGGCGAGGCGACACGTATCATGACCGGCGCGCCGATCCCGGAGGGCGCGGATTGCGTCGTCCGGATCGAGGATACCGACGGAGGCGAGTCGGTGGTCGAGGTGCGCGACGGGCGCGACGCGGGGCGGAACGTCCGCTCGCGCGGCGAGGACGTCCGCGAGGGTGACGTGGTCGTGCGCGCGGGCGCCCGGATCGCGCCGGCGGGGGTGGCCATGCTCGCCGCGGTCGGGCAGGCGACGGTGCCCGTAGGACGCGCGCCGCGCGTCGCGATCTTCGGCTCGGGGGACGAGCTCGTCCCGGTGGAGCGGTTCGCCGAGGTTCAAGAAGGAAGGCGCATCGTCGCGTCGAACGGATATGCGCTGGCGGCGATCGTCAGGGCGGCGGGAGGGATTCCCCTCGAGCTCGGGATCGCTCCGGATGACCGCCAAGCGATCGAGCAGCTCTTCGAGACGGCGGCCGCGCGCGCCGATCTCATCGTCACGAGCGCGGGAGTCTCGGTGGGAGCGCACGACCACTCGCGCGCCGTGGTCGAGGAGCTCGGCGCCGTGGACTTCTGGCGCATCGCGGCTCGGCCGGGATCACAACTCGCGTTCGGACAGGTGCGCGGTGTCCCGTGGCTTGGACTTCCGGGCAACCCCGTCTCGGCGATCATCACGGGAGAGCTGTTCCTGCGCCCCGCGCTGCTCAGGATGCAGGGTGCGCGCGCGGTGCACCGCGCGCCCATCGCCGCGACGTTGGACAAGGCGGTCGCGCGGGCGAGCGGGATGACTCAGCTCCTCCGCGCCCGGCTCGCGCGCGAGAAGAGCGCGTGGCGCGCGACGCTCACGGGAGCGCAGAGCTCGGGGCGCATCGCATCGATCGCGGAAGCGGATGCGCTGCTCGTGATCGCACCCGGGAGCGGCGCGCTCGCGGCGAACACGCCGCTCGCGGCGCTCCCGCTCGGCGGCGAGGGACCGACGCTCGAGAAGCTCACGACGTCGCTCGACCGCTGATGGCGACGGAGGAGCTCGCGCGACTCGAGGGATCGCTGCGCAGACGTTTTCGCGTCGCCGAGACCACGATCGAGACGGCGGGGCGGACGATCGAGCTGCTCCATCCGGCGAGCGCGGAAGACCTGATCAGCGAGGCCGACTTCGAGCGCGACGAGCGGCTGCCGTACTGGGCGGAGCCATGGCCGTCGTCGTTCGTGCTGGCGAGGGAGCTGCTGGGCGGACGATGGGGCACGGCGAACGGGCGCGCCCTGCTCGAGCTGGGATGCGGCGCGGGGCTGGTCGCGACCGCGGCCGCGCTCGCGGGCTTCGACGTGACGGCGAGCGACTACTACGACGACGCGCTGCTCTTCGCGCGCGTCAACGCGTGGCGGGCGACGAGGCGCGACATCATGACACTGCCGCTCGACTGGCGCGCGCTGCCCGATGCGCTGTCGCGCTGGGACGTAGTGCTCGCGGCCGACGTCCTCTACGAGCGACCGTACGCCGACCTCGTGGCGCGCGCCCTCGCGCGCACCATCGCGCGCGGCGGGATCGGGGTCGTCGCCGATCCGGGACGCGTCGCGGCGGGCGCGTTCGTCGAGGCGTGTCCGGCGCTCGGACTGTCGGTGGAGCGAGCGGTGCGTCTGCCGTACGCGGAGGGTGCGATACGGCAGACGATCGACGTTTACGTGGTGAGGCTCGCGGGCTGAGGCGCGAGGCGCGCGGCGACAACCTCCGCGATGTCGCGCACGGGGACGCTCGACTCCTTCGCCTTGAGCCCGTCGGTCATCATCGTCATGCAGAATGGGCAGGCGACGGCGATCTCGTCGGCGCCCGTCGCGAGGAGCTCCTCGGTGCGCTCGATGTTGATGCGCTTCCCTTCCCGCTCCTCCATGAACATGCGCCCGCCGCCGGCGCCGCAGCAGAGCCCGCGGTCGCGCGAGCGCGGCGCCTCGACCAGCTCGACGACGGGGAGCGAGCGGCGAATCGTGTCGCGCGGCGCCTCGTAGACGTCGTTGTAGCGGCCGAGGTAGCACGAGTCGTGGTAGACGACGCGCAGCTTCTCGCGCTCGGCGCCGCCTAACGGCAGCCGCTCGTCGGCGAGGAGCTTCTCGATGAACGTCGAGTGGTGCACGACGTCGTAGTTTCCGCCGAGCTGCGGGTACTCGTTGCCGATCTGGTGGAAGCAGTGCGGGCAGCTCGTGATGACCGTGCGCACGCCGTAGCGGTCGAGGGTCTCGATGTTCTGCTTCGCGAGCATCTGGTAGAGATACTCGTTCCCCATGCGGCGGGCCGGGTCGCCGTTGCAGGTCTCCTCCTGGCCGAGGATCGCGAACTTGACCTCCGCGGCCTGGAGGATGCGCGCCACGGCGACGGCGATCTTCTTCGCGCGGTCGTCGAAGGATCCCATGCAGCCGACCCAGAAGAGGATCTCCGGCTGCTCCCCGCGCTCGACCATCTCGGCCATCGTCGGGATGTCGAGCCCCTCCGCCCAGCGCGCGCGGTCGCCCGGGCTGAACGCCCACGGGCTGCCATTGCGCTCGAGCGACTGGAAGGTCGGCTGCACCTCCTCGGGGAAGCGCGACTCCATGAGCACGAGATGGCGCTTCATCTCGTTGATGATCTCGAGCTGGTCGATGCCGACCGGGCACTCCTGCACGCAGGCGCGGCAGCTCGTGCACGCCCAGACCTCGGCTTCCGTCACGAAGGTGTCGAGCAGGCGGCGCTCCTCGAGGATCTGCGTCACGCTGACCGCGCCGCCGTCCATCCCCTCGCCGTGCACGAGCGCGGGACGCGAGAACTCCATCCGGTCGCCGGTGACCACGGGACCCTTCTCCATCAGCCGCTGGCGCGTGTTGATGACGATCTTGCGCGGGCTGAGCGGCTTGCCCGTGATGTTCGCCGGACACGCCGCAGTGCAGCGTCCGCACTCCGTGCAGGAGTAGCCGTCGAGCAGGTTCTTCCAGGTGAGATGCTCGACGTCGGAGGCGCCGAACTGCTCGACCCCTTCCGCCTCGAGGTCCATTGGCCGCATCACGCGCGGCCAGGGATGCGGCGTGTTCGTGAGGTAGACGTTGGGGAGAGAGGTCGCGACGTGGAGGTGCTTCGAGTACGGGAGGTAGTTCAGGAAGCCGAAGATGAGCAGCGCGTGGGCCCACCAGGCGACGTCGTGTCCGACCATCGCCGTGCGCGGGCTCAGGTGCGTGAAGGCGAGGCCGAGTCCGCGCGAGAGCAGCTTGTCGCCCGGCACGGCGTCGGGACGGAGCGCGGCGAGGAAGCCGTTCGCGAGCAGCATCGTCACCATCAATCCGGCGATCATCGAGAGGATGATGAGCGCATCGAGATGCTCGAGGTTGTCCCCCTCGAGGCGGCGCGGATGGAGGACGAGCCGCCGATAGAAGGCGAAGGCGATCGCAGCGAGGACGAGGATGGCGAAGACGTCCTGCGAGAGCGCGTAGAGGCGGAAGAGCGGCGTCGGCAGGAAGCGCAGCGAGAAGCCGGGGAAGATCCCCTCGAGGATGAACTCGATGGTGCCGACGGTGAGCACCATGAAGCCCCAGAAGATCAGCGCGTGCATGACACCGGCGACCGGCTCGCGCAGAATCTTGCTCTGACCGATCGCGATGCCGAGGGTGTTGCCGATGCGGCGGAGGGGACGGTCGGTGCGGTCGTCGGGGCGGCCGAGCCGCATGTACGCGACGAGCCGCTGGACGTTCAGCGCGAAGAAGCCCGTCGCGAAGGCGACGAAGAGAATGAAGACGATGTGCGAGGCGGTCATGGGGCGGGAAGCTACGACCCACGCAGGGGGACTGCAACGAGCGACGCGAGAGGATCCGATGCGGAACGAGAGATGAGGAATTCGTACACCAACGAGCGACGAGCGACTGACCAGGGATCAGTCGCTCGTCGCTCGCGGTCCTGCTCGCTGCGGCTCAGCCGCGGGAGGCGCGGGCGGCCTTGACGGCTTCGATGAGGGGCGGGAGGATCTCGAAGACGTCGCCGACGATGCCGTAGTCGGCCAGCTTGAAGATCGGCGCTTCCTTGTCCTTGTTGATCGCGACGATGGTGCGCGAGGTGCGCATGCCGGCGAGATGCTGGATCGCGCCCGAGATGCCGACGGCGACGTAGAGCTCCGGGCTCACGACGCGACCCGTCTGGCCGATCTGGTCGCTGTGCGGGCGCCAGCCGTCGTCGGTGACGGCGCGCGTCGCGCCGACCGCGGCGTTGCCGAAGGCGGCCGCGAGATCCTCGACGAGCTTGAAGTTCTCGGCGGCCTTGAGCCCGCGTCCGCCGCTGACGATCACCGGCGCCTCGGAAAGATCGAGCTTCGCCTTGCCGCCGCCGCGCATCTCCTTCACGACGACGCGCGAGGCCGCCGGGTCGGCGGCCGGCGCGATGGTCTCGACGCGTCCCGCCTTCGCGCTCTCCTTCGGCGTGAAGACGTTGGGCCGCAGCGCGAGGAGCGCCGGCGTCCCGGTGAGCGCGAGCGTCGCGATCACCTTCCCCGTGTGGGTGGGGTGCTTCGCGTGGATCGCGTCGCCCTGCACGGAGAACGCGACGACGTCCGAGGCGACGCCGACGCCGAGCTTCGCCGCGACGCGGGGCGCGAGATCGCGGCCCTGCGCGGACGCGGCGAAGACGCCGGCGCGCGCGCCGGTGGACTTGAGAAGCTGCGCGGCGAGCGCCGCGGCGGCCTCCGGGTTCGCGTTGGCGAACGCGGGATGCTCGCAGACGTGGACGACGTCCGCGCCGTGCGTGCCTAACGGCGCCGCCTTGGCGGCGATCCCCGGCGCGCCGACGAGCAGGGCGTGCACCTCGCCGCCGCCGGTGGCGTCGGCGAGGGTGCGGGCGGCGGTCACCGCCTCGAGCGCGACCTTGCGCAGCTCACCGCCGCGCGCTTCGGCGAATGCGAACACGTTCGCCATCAGAGCACCTTCGCTTCGTTCTGGAGGAGGCGGATCAGCTCCGGCACCGCTGCGGCTCCCTCGCCGATGATCCGGCCGGGGGCGCGCTCGGGAGGAAGCTCCATCGCGACGACGTTGACGGTGCCCGCGTCGAGCTGCGCGGGCTTCACCTCGAGCGGCTTCTTCTTCGCCGCCATGATGCCCTTGAGGTTGGGGAGTCGCTCCTTGTTCAGCCCCTCGTCTACCGTCAGCACGACGGGGAGGGGGAACTCGACGATCTCGCTCGCGCTCTCGAGCTCGCGCTTCGCGGTGCCGCGCCCGTTCGCGATCTCGAGCGAGGAGATCGCGCTGACGCACGGGAGGCCGAGCAGCTCGGCGACCATCGGGCCGACCGACTGGTCGGCACTGTCGATGGCGACCTTGCCGAAGAAGATCACGTCCCACTGCCCCGCCTTCAGCTCGGCGGCGAGCGCCTTCGCGATCGAGAGGGGGTCGGCGGTGACGCGGTCGGCCTTGAGCTGGACTCCGCGGTCGGCGCCCATGCTCAGCGCCTTGCGGATCTGCTCCTGCACGGCGTCGGGGCCGAGCGAGAAGACAACGACTTCGCCGTCGCCGGTCTTCTCCTTGAGCTGCAGCGCGGCCTCGACCGCCCAGAGGTCGAAGTCGTTGACGTCGTACTTGAGCCCCGTCTCGTCGATGGACTTCCCGTCGGCGGCGACCTTGAAGCGCACGTCCATGACGGGAACGCGCTTGATGCACACGGCGATCTTCACCCGTGCTTCTCCCATGTGAAAGAATTCACA
>DASVXU010000117.1:0-7863 GCA_036392515.1 Gemmatimonadaceae bacterium
CGCGGGCTCAAGGGACGCGTCGATTTCTACCGCGCGATGCAGAACCGCGCGGCTCCGGACGCGACGCTTCTGAACGCGGCGGTCGCCGAGCTCACGCAGGCGCTCGGTGGCCAGACGGAGGGTAACGTTTCCCCCGCCGACTTCGCCAAGGGCATCTACTACGAGTTCACCGCGGCTGAGATCCTCAACCCGCGCGCGGACGCGAAGATCTCGGCGAACAACTCGCTTCGCGACAGCGTGGGCACGATGACCGCGCGCGATCCTTCCGCCCCCTGGGACTCGACGGACACGCGGCGCGCCAAGCTCATCCCCCGTCCCGACGGAAGCCTGAACGGCAACGGCCTGTTCACCAACTGGACCTTCTCGTTCGCGACGGCGAACACGGCGAACCAGGTCGCGCCGATCCCGATGCTGAAGGACGAGGAGCTCGTGCTGCTCCGTGCGCAGGCGAACGCGGAGCTGGGCGCCGCGGGGCTCGTCAAGGCATATGCCGATGCGCAGTCGGTGCATGCCGCCTACGGCAGCATCCCGCTGCCGGCGTTCACCACCGTCGCGATCGCGCGTCGATACATCCTGCGCGAGAAGCGGCTGTCGCTGCTCTTCGAGGGCCCGCAGCGCCTCGTCGATCTGCGTACCTACGGGTATCTGAACAACGCGTACCTCCCGCAGGAGCTGCCGACGGATCCGTTCAACGCCGCGTTCCCGATTCCGCGCGCCGAGCTCAATGCGCGGCATCTGACCAACGCGCCGGCCTGCTCCGCGTCCTGACGTCAGCGGCAGATCGGCAATCGCAACGATGCAGTGAGGAACCGGCCCGGGGGATTGTCCCCGGGCCGGTTTCGTTTGACCTTCGTCGCGATTGGCGCCAAATATGCCAATCGGGTCATCGATCGTAGCTGCCGCTACTCGAACCGCGGCGATGCCGCGGAGGCTGACATGGTCCGCGTCCACCTGATGGACCTTCTCGTCCCCGTCGTCATGCTGGGATGCGCCGCGAACCGTGTCGCGCCGCGTCCCGGAGCATACGACTCGAACCTGATCACCGAGGACGAGATCGTCGCCTCTCGCGCCGGGAACGCGTACGAGGCGATCCACAAGCTGCGAGCGAACTTCCTGTCCGATCGCGGGATGACGAGCTTCTTCAACCCGACGGCGGGGATGCCGACGGTGTACGTCGACAACCAGCGGTATGGCGACGTAAGGATCCTGATGTCGATCCCGGCGGAAGTCATCGCCACCATCAGGCTGCTGCGCTCGTGGGACGCTACGACGCTCTACGGGACGGGGAACACGGGTGGCGTGATCGCGATCACGACGCGCCAGGGCGGCGGCGAGGATGCCGCGTGGCGCTCACGCTACCGACACTGACCTACAGGCGCTGCATCTGCGGCGCCGGGTTCTTCGCGAGCCACTCGCCGCCGTCCACGACCATGATCGCGCCGGTGATCCACTCGCCGGCTGGTGAGGCCAGGAACGCGACCATGTTGGCGATGTCGCGCGGCGTTCCCCAGCGCCCCGCGGGGATCGCCTTGCGCGCATAGCTCTCCATCGCCTTCTCGACCGCGAAGACGTCGGGCACCTGGCCGCTCGCCGATGGCGGGGGAGTGAACGCCTTGCGCACCCCCTCCGTCGGGATGGGCCCGGGCGCGATCGCATTCATCCGAATGCCGTATGGCGCCCACTCGAGCGCGAGCGTGCGCGTCAGCGCGTCGATCCCCGCCTTGGCCGCGGTCGCGTGCGCCATCAGCGGCCAGCCGCGATAGTGCAGCGTCATCGAGATGCTCACGATGCGCCCGCCCCCCTGCGCCTTCATCACCGGGAGCACGGCCTGCGAGCAGAAGAAGGTCCCGTAGAGGTCGATCTCGATCACCGACCGCCACGCGTTAGGCGAGAGCGACTCCGACGGCGCGTAGAAGTTTCCCGCGGCGTTGTTCACGAGCAGGTCGATGCGTCCCCGCTCGTCGGCGATCTTCTTCACCACCGCGGCGACGCGCTCCGGCTCACGGACGTCGAGAGTCTCCGCGCTCGCCGAGCCGCCCGCGTCGCGGATCGACTGCGCCGCGTGCTCGACGTGCTCCGCCTTCCGGCTCGCGAGCACGACGTGCGCGCCGAGCCGCGCGAGAAGCTCCGAGATGCCGAGACCGATCCCCGTTCCGCCGCCGGTGACGAGCGCGACCTGGCCGCGCAGCAGGTCCTCGCGGAAGATCGACTGCGCCTCTGACGCGCTCTGCTCGCTCATGGCTGCTCGGGGAGGTAGGGAAGGTCGCTCGAGAGGTCGTCGGCGTCGGCATCGAGACGGACGACAACGGGCGTCGGGGTCACCGCGTCGGCGAGCACCTGCTGCGGGAGCTCCTCGTCGAACTCCAGCGTGAGCTGCCGCGCCTTCACGAACGACTGGCGGTGGTGCGGGGAAGAGCCGTGCTCGAAGAGTCGCGACCAGTGCTCGGGAGTGCCGTAGCCGACGTTGCGGTCCCACCGGTAGTCCGGGTACCGCCGCGCGAGAGCGAGCATCAGGCGATCGCGCGTCACCTTCGCGAGGATCGATGCGCAGGCGATGCTGTAGCATCGCCGGTCTCCGCCGACAATCGCGGTGTGCGGCACGGCGAGCGAGCGGATCTCCTTCCCGTCCACGAGCACGTGGTCGGGAGGGCTCGTGAGACGGCCGAGGGCGCGCCGCATCGCGAGCACCGTCGCGTGATAGATGTTGACGCGGTCGATCTCGCGCACCGAGGCGGCGCCGAGCCCGATCGCGATCGCGCGCTCGCGGATCTTCGCGGCGAGCCGCACGCGCTCGGCGGCGGTGAGCGCCTTGGAGTCATCGACCCCCGCGATGGCGCGTGTCTCGGGGGGCATGATCACGGCGCAAGCGACGACGGGGCCCGCGAGGGGGCCCCGTCCGACTTCATCGATTCCTGCGATCAGGGGGCCGCGTCCTTCGCGCGCTTCGCGCTCGAACGGGCTCCAGCGCTTGCGGGAGGCGCGACGGCGACCTGCGGCCACCGAGCCGGTCCCGGACGTTACTCGGCGCTGCCGGTCGCGGGGACCGCGACGCGAACCTTCTTCTCCTTGATGCGCGTCGCCTTCCCGGTGAGGTGGCGCAGGTAATACAGCTTCGCGCGGCGCACGCGGCCGCGGCGGACGACGGTGACGTCGCCGATCATCGGGCTGTGCACGGGGAAGATGCGCTCGACGCCGACGCCGTTCGAGATCTTGCGAACGGTGAAGGTCTCGCTGACCCCGCTGCCACGGCGGGCGATGCAAACCCCCTCGAAGGCCTGCAGGCGCTCCTTCTCACCTTCGCGCACCCGCACGTTCACGCGCAGCGTGTCACCCGGCCGGAAGGGCGGGATGTTCGTGCGCAGCCATTCTTTCTGAGTCTCGATGAAGGGATGCATATGACGCTCGGGGCCAGTGGGCGGCCCAGTTGAGTGGCGACTTCGGTTGTTGCGGCAACTCCTAGAGACCGAAGAAGATAACCCCGCAGGTCCCCGCCAGGCAAGTAACGCCCCGCGTGCAATGCCGAGGGGCGGCCCACCCGTGCCGGCACCCGAGGTGGTGTGCGCGCGGTCACCCCGCTCCGGCCCGCGGTGACGGCGGGAACGAATCGCGAGTCAACCCATCGGATCGTGCGACCGATACTCGGATCAGCGCGGCGCCGCCCCGGCGCCCACAGGTCGCACAGGAACAGCTCTGATGGTCTCTTCACGCATCCGCAGCACCCTCGCCGATCGCGCATCGCGCTCGGATATTCCCCGCCGTCCGCGGCGCGCGCTCGCACGCCTCGCGCTCGCGACAGCGCTCGCTGCGATGCCGCTCGCCGCGCAGCGGCCGGCGCCGGCCTCCAACGGCCGCGAGGACCATGGGTACGCCTTCCTCGAGGCGGGCCAGTACCGGGACGCGATGCGGGAGTTCGAGCGGCTGCAGCAGGAGGATCCATCCTTCGCGCCGGCACTGCTCGGTCTCGGCCGCGCGCAGGAAGGACTTGGCCGCCTCAAGATCGCCGTGCAGTCCTACCAGCGGTACACGAAGCTCGCGCCGGCCGACGGCGAAGGCTACGAGGCCATGGGTTGGGCGCTGGAACGGTTGCGTCAGCACGACAATGCGCTCGCCGCGTTCCGGGACGCGCAGCGGATCAACCCGAAGTCCGCCACGGCGGTGCGCGGCGCAGGGGTCGTGCTCCGGGCCCTCGGCCGGCGACAGGAGGCGCTTCGCTCGCTGCGCCAGGCCGCGCGACTCGACGGGTCTGACGCGATGACCTGGGGCGAGCTCGCCTCGCTCTCGGCGGAGATGGATCGCGACCTCGACGCCGCGGCTTTCTGGGAGGAAGCGCTCCGTCGCGATCCGGGCTACTTCGATTCGCGCAGCGACGAGCGCGAGCGGTGGGAACGCGTGATGGACACCGTCGGGCCGCGGCCGCTCGCGGATGCGAGGGCGCTCGTGAGCGCCCAGACCGTCGGCCTGCCGACGAAGCAGACCGGCGCGCCGGCCGCCGGCCCGGAGAAGGAGCCCGCGGATTCTGCGGCTTCAGCGGACCGCTCCCCGCTCTTCGGTCGCGGCCCATCGAGCTCGGGCTCCGGATTCGTGGTCGCGCGCGACCGCGGATTCGTCCTGACCAACAAGCACGTCGTGCGCGGGTGCAGCGAGGTGAAGATACGCGCCGACGGTGGAGAGTCGCATAAGGCGTCGATACGCGCGCTGGACGCGGACGACGACCTCGCCCTCCTCGAGACCTCGCTGCCCTCGGGTCCGACGGCGACTTTCCGCAGCGATCCGGCGGTGCGCCCCGGGGATGACGTCGTCGCGGTCGGCTTCCCGCTCTCCGGGCTGCTCGCCGATCAGGTCAATGTCTCGACAGGGAGCGTCAACGCGCTCGCGGGACTCTACAACGACCTGCATCTGCTCCAGATGAGCGCACCGGTGCAGCCGGGGAGCAGCGGGGGAGCGCTATTCGACGCGAGCGGCAACGTCGTAGGCGTCGTCGTCACGAAGCTCAACGCGAAGGTGGTCGCCGAGGAGACGGGAGACATCCCGCAGAACGTCAACTTCGCGGTGAAGGGCGCCGTCGCGCGGCAGTTCCTCAGCGCGCAGGGTGTCGCGTTCCGCACCGCGCCTTCGCAGGAGCGTCGCAGCAACGCGGACGTCGGCGAGATCGGCCGCCAGGTGACGGTCCTCGTCGAATGCTGGAAATGAAGCGTCGCGCCTGAGGCGCGATGGTCAGGCGCGGGGGAGCGTCAGGCGGAAGGTCGAGCCGACGCCCACCGCGCTTTCGACCGTCAGCGATCCGTTCATCCCGCGCGCGAGGTCACGCGAGATCGCGAGGCCGAGCCCAGTCCCCTCGCGCGTACGCGTGAGCGAGGTGTCGAGCTGTACGAACGGCTCGAAGATCGCCTCGTGCCGCTCCGGCGGGATCCCGGCCCCCGTGTCGCTCACGAGCACGTGGACGGCCTCGTCGTCCGCCTCGCAGCCGATGCGGATCTTCCCACCCGGTTCGGTGAATTTCACCGCGTTGGAAAGCAGGTTCAGCACGATCTGCTGTACCTTCTCCCTGTCCGCGCGCGCGCGCGGAGCGTCGCCGTTGGTGTCGAGGGTGAGCGTGAGCCGCTTCTCCTCCACCAGCGGCGCGACGAGCGATGGTACGGCCGACAAGGTGTCGACGACGTCCACGTCCTCGATCTGGTACGATACGCGGCCGGATTCGATGCGCGCGAGGTTGAGGATGTCGTTGATGATCGAGAGCAGGTGGCGCTGGCTGCGCGCGATCCGATCGAGATCGGTCGCCTGCGCATCGCTGATCGGTCCGCGAATTCCCATCGCCAGGATCTGCGCGTAGCCGCCGATCGCGTTGAGCGGCGTGCGCAGCTCGTGGCTCATCATCGTGAGGAACTCGCTCTTGGCGCGACTCGCGGCCTCGGCCTCGCGCCGCGCGCTTCGCTCCGCCTCGTAGAGCCGCCCGTTGTCCATGGCGACTGCCGCCCATCCCGCGATCCCGCTGACGATGCGCTCGTGGCGCTCGTTGAACCGACCCGGCTCCGAGTGGCCGAAGAACAGCCCGCCGAGGACCTCGCCACCGCGCGAGACCACGGGGACGGCGAGGTAGCTGCGCACCGGCAGGTGGCCTTTCGGCATCCCGTAGTGCGGGGCCATCTGCCCGTACCGCGGGTCCGCGGTGATGTCGTCGCTGCGGACCGTTCCAGTGCCGTGAAACGTAGGCGCGAAGACCGGGGTGTTGCGCGGCATCGGGAACCGTGAGAACGCCTCGCGCGGCACGCCGGAGAGCGAGTAGAGGGTATAGGACTCGCCGCGCGCGTCCACCAGGTTGTAGAAGAAGGCGCCGAACTGTGCGCCGGTCACCTCCGTCGCGGCATCGGTCACCGTCTGGACGATGCGGTCGACGTGGAGCTCGCCGGCGAGGGTGCCGCCGATGCGTTGCACCGTCGTGACGAGCGCTTCCTCCTCCTCGCGTCGCTGGCGCTCGCGACGGCGCGCCTCGACGTCGCGGAAGGTCCCGACCCACTCGACGACGTTGCCCCCTTCATCGAGCACCGGCACGCCGCGCGCGCGGTACCAGCGATACTCGCCATCCTTGAGGCGCAGGCGATACTCGTTCTCGTACAGTCCACGCTCGGCGACCGCCTTCGCCCAGACGAGGTTGGATCGCTTGCGATCGTCGGGGTGCACGGCGTCGAGCCAGCCCTGTCCGCGAACTTCGTCGACGGTCTGTCCCGTGAGCTCGCGCCAGACGGGCATGTCCTCCACCATGCCGTTCGCGTCGGTGGTCCACACCATGTCGCTCATCGCCTCGGCGAGGGCACGATATCGCCGCTCGCTGCGCCGCAGGGATTCCTCGCCGCGCTGGAGCTCCTCGTTCGACTCCTCGAGCTGTGCCGCCATCGCCTGCGACTGCTCGATCTGCTGCTCGAGCTCCATCGCCTGGTCCTGGAGCTCCTCGGCCTGAGCGTCGGCGCGTCGCATCGCGTCGCGGAGGCCCCCGCTGAGCACGCCGATGATCGTGCCGAGCACCAGGAACGCGAGGAGGCGGACTGCATCGAGTCCCTGGACGATCCGGAAGCTGTGAGCGGGGCCGAGAATGAAGTACTGGACGAGCGCCGCGCTGGCGAGCGCGCAGACGAGGCCAGCGCGCCGGCCGGCGTACCACGAGACCACGATGATCGCCGCGATGTGGAAGAAGAAGACCGCCCGGGCGGTGAAGCCGGGGAGCGCATAGGTGAGCGCGGTCGCGGCGACGGCGAGGATGATCGCGAGCGCGAAACCGACTGTCCTCTGCGTGAAACGTTCGCGACGAGCGGCGCGGTGCTCCGCCGAGGTGAGGGTGGGCGGGGGTGTGGTCGGGGCGGTCACCGGTATCCTGCGCGCGCGGCTGCGGTGGGGGCTTCTGGGCTGGGTTCTGGGGGGCGCAAGTTACCGCTCGAGAACAGGTTGAGGAAGGATGAGGGATGCGGAAAACCGTTGACGCATGGGGGGCTAACGCTCTATATTCGGGGTTCGTGCCGGGAGGCACGACCCGTGCTTCACGCGCGGGCGTCGCGGGGAGGTCTCGCGGCGGTATGTGATCGGTGGGACGGTGGGACCGGACTCCGAGCACAGACTTCATTTTCGGAGATTGGACAGATGGCACGCACCACCGGCACCGTGAAGTGGTTCAACGACGCGAAGGGCTTCGGCTTCATCACCCCCGAGAGCGGCTCGAAGGATTGCTTCGTCCACTACTCGGCGATCCAGGGCAAGGGCTTCAAGACGCTCGCCGAGGGCGATCGTGTGGAGTTCGACATGGTTCAGGGTGAGAAGGGCCCCTCGGCCGAGAACGTCTCGAAGGTCGCGTAACACCATACCGGAGCGTTCATG
>DASVXU010000118.1:0-16192 GCA_036392515.1 Gemmatimonadaceae bacterium
GAATGGAGCGTGGCATCGGGGCCTTAAGGTAATGCATGACCGCCCGAGTGGCTCAGCGGCTGGTCGTGTAGATCAGCTCCAGCAGCTCGTCCATGCTCGCATCCGCCTCATCCCCACCGGCACGCAGCGCGCGCGACACGCAATGCCTGAGGTGGTTCTTCATCAGCTCACGCGCCACCGCACGCAACGCCTCGTGCACCGAAGCGAGCTGAATCATGATCTCAGGGCAGTAGCGATCGGTCTCGATCATCTTCTGCAGGCCCCGCACCTGGCCCTCGATGCGGCGCAGCCGCTTGAGGTTGCGGTCCTTGATGTCGGCGTCCACGCCGATCGCCTTGCGCTCGTCGCCCTCGCCGTGCGTGCCGCACCCGCAGCTCGCGACGTGCGCGAGGGGGATGGGGAGCGGCGCGCTCTTCGTCTTCGTCGCCACGTGTCGTCTCCTCTCGTTCGGATTCAGGCGATGCGCGCCCCGCGCAGTCGCAGGCTGTTCGTGACCACGCTCACGGAGCTGAACGCCATCGCCGCGCTGGCGAGGATGGGGCTCAGCAGCAGCCCGAACGCCGGGTAGAGCACTCCCGCGGCGACGGGGATGCCGATCACGTTGTAGATGAACGCCCAGAACAGATTCTCCTTCATCGTGCGCATCGTACGGCGCGAGAGCTCCACCGCCTGTGCAGCCGCGCGCAGGTCGCCACGCATCAGCACGACATCCCCCGCCTCGACGGCGATGTCGGTGCCGGTGCCGATCGCCATGCCGACGTCCGCCTTCGCGAGCGCGGGCGCGTCGTTGATCCCGTCGCCGACCATCGCCACGACCTTTCCCTCCCCCTGCAGCCGCTCGATCTCCGCGACCTTTCCATCGGGGAGCACCTCGGCGATCACGCGGTCGATCCCCGCCTGACGCGCGACCGCCTCGGCGGTGCGCCGGTTGTCGCCGGTGAGCATCACGACCTCGAGGCCTAACGCGTGGAAGCGGCGGATCGCCTCGCGCGACGTCTCCTTGATCGGGTCGGCCACCGCGACCACCGCGGCGAGCGCGCCGTCGACGGCCGCATACATCGCCGTCTTCCCCTCCGCCGCGAGACGCTCGGCGTCGGCGGCGAGCGGGGACGTGTCGACCGAGCGATCGCTCATCAGGGCGGCATTGCCGACGGCGACCGATGCGCCGTCCACGGTGGCGACGGCGCCGCGGCCGGTGATCGACTGGAAGCTCGCGGGGGTGTCGAGCGGCACTCGCTTCGTCCGCGCGCAGCGCACGATCGCGTCGGCGAGCGGATGCTCGCTCATCGTCTCGAGCGAGGCGACGAGGCGCAGCACGTCGTCCGCCTGACGCGTGGAGCCCGGCGCGAGGACGAGGTCGGTGACCGTCGGCCGGCCCTCGGTGACGGTGCCCGTCTTGTCGAGCACGATCGTCCGCAGGTCGCCGGCGCGCTGCAGCGCCTCGCCACCCTTGATCAGCACGCCGAGGTCGGCACCCTTCCCCGTGGCGACCATCACCGCGGTCGGCACCGCGAGCCCCATCGCGCAGGGGCAGGCGATGATGAGCACCGCCACCGCCGCGGAGAAGGCGCGCGCCGCGTCGTCCGCCGCGAAGAACCAGACGACGAAGGTCACCATCGCGATCGAGATCACGACGGGGACGAAGATCCCGCTGATCCGGTCGGCGAGCCGCTGGATCGGCGCGCGGCTCCCCTGCGCGTCGCGCATCAGCTTCACGATGCGCGCGAGCACGCTGTCGGCGCCCAACGTCGTCGCGCGGTAGCGGAAGGCGCCGGTGCGGTTGATGGTGCCGCCGATGACCGTGTCGCCCGGCTTCCTCGTGACGGGAAGCGACTCGCCGGTGATCATGCTCTCGTCCACCGCGCTCTCACCGGAGAGCACCTGACCGTCCACCGGGATGCGCTCGCCGGGGCGGACGATCACCGTCTCGCCGCTCTCCACCGTCTCGACGGGCGCGTCCACCTCGACGTCCGCGCCGTCGGGACCGATCCGCATGACGCGCGCGGTCTTCGGCTGGAGCTGTACCAGGGCGCGCAGCGCGTTCGCCGTCCGCGTCTTCGCGCGCGCCTCGAAGGCGTTTCCGGTGAGGATGAGCGCGATGATGATGATCACCGCCTCGTAGTAGACGTCGGGCGTCATCCCGCGGCGGACGAAGAGCTGCGGCGCGAGCGTGGCGACGACGGAGTAGAGGAAGGCCGCGCCGGTCCCGACGGCGATCAGCGTGTTCATGTCCGCCGAGCGATGGCGGAAGGCGGCCCAGGCGCGCGTGTAGAAGTGGCGCCCCGCCCAGAGCATGACGCCGAGCGTCGCGACCAGCAGCGCGCCCGCTACGGCCTGCATCGGCAGCTCGTAGAGCCAGGGGAAGGCGGCGTGCAGGACGGGGTGCAGGGCGCCCATCGCCCAGCGCATGAACGGATCGCTGACGCCGCTGTGGCTCATGAGCGGCATCGAGACGATCATCGCGATCGCGCCGACGACGCCACTGACGATCGCCTTCCGCTTCAGCTCGCGGAACTCCAGGGCGGTCGCGCGGTCGCGCGCCTCCTGCTCCTCGAAGGCGGTCTGGTCGGGCGAGGCGAGCTGCGCGCCGTAGCCCGTCGCCTCGATGGTCGCGACGAGCCGCTCCGGCGTGACGACGCCGCGGTCGAAGCGCACCGTCGCCGTCTTCATCATCAGGTTGACGTTCGCGTCGGCGACGCCGGGCTGCTTCTGCAGCGCGCGCTGGACACGAGCCGAGCAGGCGGCACAGGTCATCCCGCTCACCGGGATCCGGATGGATTCCGTGGGCGTGTCCGACGCCGGCGAGGCGCCCCTCGCGATCGTGCTCGTCTCGCTCATGGTCTATCCCTTCACGCGGGCGACGCCTCGTAGCCGGCGTCGTTCACGGCGTCGGCGATCTTCTCGACGGACGCGACCGAAGGATCGTACTCGACGGTAGCCGTGCCGATCGCGACGCTGTCGACGGTGACGCCGTCGACGCCGGCGAGCGCCTTCTTCACGGCGGCGACGCAGTGGCCGCAGGACATGCCGTCGATCCTGAGAGTGGTGCGAGTCATGGCTCATTCTCCCCGGTAGCTGCGGCGGGCCGATACCCGCCACGGGTATCAATCTAGATACCCCCTACCCCTATGTCAACGGAGCCCTGCGCCGCCGGGTGGGGCGGGTCGGGCGGCCACGCCCGGGGGACAGGCGGCCCGATCCCTGCGAGGGTCGATCCCGGACACTCGATGCCCGATCACCAGCCCGCACCCCGCTCCTCCTCGCGCGTCGGCGCGGGGAGCACGCCGCACTCCGTCTTCGACGAGGGCGCGGCGGCGCGTGAGCAGGCGCCGGGCGGCATTGCGCACGAGGTCGGCGAGCTGCACCGGCTGCTGGTCGAGAGCGTTCAGGACTACGCGATCTTCGCCCTCGACACCGACGGCTACATCCTGAGCTGGAACGCGGGCGCGGAGCGGTTCAAGGGCTACACGGCCGACGAGATCGTCGGCAAGCACTTCTCGATCTTCTACCCCAAGGAGAAGATCGAGTCGGGCTGGCCGGAGCACGAGCTGAAGGAGGCGGCGCGCGTCGGCCGCTTCGAGGACGAGGGCTGGCGCATCCGCAAGGACGGCTCGCGCTTCTGGGGCAACGTCGTCATAACGGCGCTGCGCGATTCGTCCGGCCGCCTGCTCGGCTTCGCCAAGGTGACGCGCGACCTCACCGAGCGGCGCGCCGCCGAGGACGCGCTGCGGCTGAGCGAGGAGCGCTTCCGCCTTCTCGTCACGAGCGTGAAGGACTACGCCATCTTCATGCTCGACCCCGATGGCTTCGTCGCCACCTGGAACGAGGGCGCCGAGCACGCGAAGGGGTACAGGGCCGAGGAGATCATCGGCAAGCACTTCTCGATCTTCTATCCACCCGAGAAGGTGGCCGAGCGCTTCCCCGACTACGAGCTCAGCGAAGCGGTACGCGTCGGCCGCTTCGAGGACGAGGGGTGGCGCATACGGAAAGACGGCTCGCGCTTCTGGGCGAACGTCGTCATAACGGCGCTGCGCGACGGGGAGGGAAAGCTCGTCGGTTTCGGCAAGGTGACGCGCGATCTCACCGAGCGGCGCGCCGCCGAGGAGCGCGTGCTCGAGAACGCGCGCCGCGTCGCGGCGGAGGAGGCGGCCCGCCAGGCGGCCGACGCCGCCCGCAAGCGCACGGAGCAGCTCCAGCTCCTCACCTCCGCGCTCGCGTCGGTGCAGACGATCCCGGAGACCGTTCGCATCGTCTTCAGCGACGGCTTTCCCGCGATGGGTGTCGACGCCGGCGCTCTGGCCGTGACCGACTCCACCGGCCGGAACCTCGAGATCCTCGCCCACACCGGCTACGGGGCGTTTCCCGATGACATGCGATCGGTACCGCTCGACGCCGACCTGCCGATGACCGTGACGATCAACAGCGCGGGCCCCGTCGTCTGCCGATCGCGCGCCGATCGCGATCGTCGCTTCCCGGCGGTCGCCAGGGTGCTCGCCGCCTTCGAGGTCACCGTGGTGCTGCCGCTGATGAGCCGGGGACATCCGATCGGCGCGCTGGCGATGCACCGTCGCACGGAAGAGCGCCCGGACGAGCCGCTGACCTCCGACACGCTCGCCTTCATGCAGTCGTTCGCGCAGCAGTGCGGGCAGGCGATCGAGCGCGCGCGGCTCTACGAGGCGGAGCGCCAGGCCAGGCGCGCGGCGGAGGAGGCACGCAGCCGCGCCGAGGAAGCGCGCACCCGCGCCGAGCAGGCAAACCGCGCGAAGAGCGAGTTTCTCGCCGCGATGTCGCACGAGCTGCGCACGCCGCTCAACGCGATCGGCGGCTACGCCCAGCTGATGGAGCTCGGGATCGGCGGCCAGGTGAGCGACGAGCAGCGCGACCAGCTGGCGCGCATCCGCCGGAGCCAGCAGCACCTGCTCGGCATCATCAACGACATCCTGAACTTCTCGCGCATCGACGCCGGGCAGATCACCTACCATCTGGGCCCGGTGCCGCTGCAGGAGGTCGTGGATGCCGTGCGGCACATGGTCGAGCCGCAGGCGATCGCGAAGGGTCTGGTGCTCGAGGCGCCCCGCTGTTCGCCCGAGCTTCACGCGTGGGCGGACCGCGCGAAGGTCGAGCAGATCGTGCTGAATCTCCTCTCCAACGCGGTGAAGTTCACCGCGTCGGGCGGCCACGTGAGCATCGCGTGCAGCCGCGGCGCCGACCGGCAGGTGGAGCTCACGGTGCGCGATACCGGGAGCGGCATCGCCGCCGATCAGCTCGAGCGGATCTTCGAGCCCTTCGTCCAGGTGGGACGCTCACTCACGGCGGCGCAGGAGGGGACGGGTCTCGGACTGGCGATCAGCCGCGACCTCGCGCGCGCGATGCACGGCGACATCCGCGTGCAGAGCGCGGTGGACGTCGGCTCCACGTTCACGCTGACGCTGCCGCGCGACGAGGGAAACGCGAAGGGCTGACCGCCCTCCACCACGCTGGGCAGCGGTGACCGGGAGCGAGCTGGAGCGTCCGTTCCGGGACCACTCCGACGCCCCTTCACAATGCCCGACCTCCACATCGCCGAAATCCCGTACGAGTCCGGAGCGATCCGCTACCGCTACTCGCGCTACCTGTCCCCCGACGGAACGAGGTGGATCCGACACGGTCTGTTCCGCGCCTACCACGAGAACGGTGCGCTCGCGAGCGAGGGGCACTACGAGGACGGCGCCGAGCAAGGTCCGTGGCGCGACTTCCATCCCAACGGACGGCTGGCCGCGGAGGGGCAGTACGAACGCGGGCAGGAGGTCGGCAGCTGGCGCCACTGGGACGAGGACGGCCGGGAAAGCGAGGAATGAACACAACGCTCCTCGAGCTGCAGCAGGAGTTCATCCGCGAGGTCCTTCGCTGCGTCCAGGTAGAAGAGTGGGACCGGATCGAGATCCACTACGAGCTCTACGTCTGGGAGGGCGTCGACCTCGAGCAGTCCACGTCGAACTCCTTCGTCGGCGACGTCCGGACCGACCTCGATCTCTCCTTCGATGCCATCGAGCTGGCGTTCGCCATGCGCAACGCGAAGCCGGATGGGCAAGCGGAGCACTGGACCTCGATGGACTTCCGGATCGACTCGACCGGAAAGTTCAGCTTCGACTACGGGTACGGCCTTCCGCCGATGGCGGCGCGCACGATCGCCGCGCAGCCGCCCGCCCGAGGACGCTGAGCCTTCGGCGCGGTAAGCGACGCGCTCGGCGTGCAGCTCAGCCGCGCGGGGTGGCGACGTAGAGCGTGTGCATCGGCCCCGTGGTGTCGTGCGCGCGCACGCGAACCGTCTCGACCCGGAGCCCGGAGCGCCGCAGCGCGCGCACGAAGGGACGATCGTCGCCCACCGACCAGTAGGCGATGGTCCCGCCGGGACGCAGCGCGGTGATGGTGAGCGCGATGCCGCTCGTCGCGTACAGAGGCCCGTTCTCGGTCATGAGCATTCCATCGGGGCCATTGTCGGTGTCGAGCATGATCGCGTCGAAGGCAGCGGGACTCGCGCGGAGCACGGCGAGGACGTCGTCGTTCAGGATGCGCACGCGCGGATCGCGCATCGCGTCGGCCGAGAGATCGTAGCTCGCCTCGGAGTTCCACGCGATCACTTCGGGCACCAGCTCCGCCACCACGACCTCGGCGTCGTCGGGCAGCCGTCGAAGCGCGGCACGCAGGGTGAATCCGAGCCCGAGTCCGCCGATCAGGACTCGCGCGCCCGCCCGCTCCTGGAGCCCTGCACAGGCGACATCCGCGAGGCGGTCCTCGGAGAGATGGCGGCGGGTCGACATCAGCTCCACGCCGTCGGCACGGATGAGATAGGCGCCGTCGTGGCGGTAGAGCGCGAGCAGCGTTCCATCGGGTGTCCGCGCCTCACCTAGCCGCTCGTACCGCTTCATCGAGCGCCCGGATCGAGCATGGTGCGAATTGTCATCACTCAACGTTAGTCACCCGGCCGCGGTCCGGCTCCGGTGTCGCCGGCGTGCGCGGTCCCCAGCTTGCATCGCGAGGCAGGTCGTCGGTCAGCGAAGACTCTCTCACGAGGACGGCACGTGAGCACGTACACCGTTGGCTATCTCGTCGGCAGCCTCGCGAAGGCGTCGATCAACCGCAAGCTCGCGCTCGCTCTGTCGCGCCTCGCTCCTCCCGAGCTGCAGCTCCGCGAGATCCCGATCCGCGAGCTCCCGCTCTACTCGTACGACTACGACAAGGACTACCCGCCCGCGGGCCGCGCGCTGAAGGACGCGATCGCCGCGGTGGACGCGGTGCTCTTCGTGACGCCGGAATACAACCGCTCGATCCCCGGCGCGCTGAAGAACGCGATCGACTGGGCCAGCCGGCCGTGGGGGACGAACTCCTTCGCGCGAAAACCGTCGGCGATCGTCGGCACGTCGCCGGGAAAGATCGGCACCGCGGTCGCGCAGCAGCACCTGCGAAGCATCCTCGCCTTCTGCAACTCGCCGCTGATGAACGCGATCGAAGCGTACATCGAGTTCACGCCGGGCCTCATCGACGACGACGGCGAGGTCACCGTGGACTCGACGCGCGACTTCCTCGCGAACTACATGAAGGAGTTCCACGGGTACATCACGCGCGTCTACACCGCGCTGCCGCGCACGGCGGGCGCGGCGCGCTGACGCGCCGCCCTGCCGCGACTAGAGCTTCGCCACCATCTGCTTCGCCAGCTCCCGCGCCGCCTGCTCGACCGCGGGATCCTTGAAGCGCCGCGCGTTCACGTTCACCTGCCCGGTGTAGCGTCCCTTCCGCAGCTTGAGCCCGTACGTCTCCGCCTCCCAGGCGCCGAACGCCGCGTCGCCCACCCCCGCGACGTCCACCACCGGCTGGCCGCGATCGGCGAACATCCCGCGCACCACCTTCATCGACTCCGTCGCCGCCGAGTCCGAGCCGACGTCGAGCAGCTCGATGAGGAGCTGCATCTCGGGCGCGCCCTGCTCCACGTCGCGATACGTGCACCCGCCCCCCGCGCTCGGCTTCGCGATGCTCACGCTCTTGCCGACGGTGCGCTGCAGCGTCGCCGAGACTTCGGACGCGGGGAGAAGCGCGCACCAATCCGGCTTCTGGCGCTCGGGCTCCGCGGCGGGAGTGGCGGCTGCCGGCGTGGATGCGGACGCGGTCGTATCGGGGGCCTCGCGGTTGCCGCCGCACGCCGCGAGAGCGAGCGCGAAGGAGATGTGGACGACGAGGGTGGTGGTGCTTGCGACGGGAGATGACGTGCGCATGACGTGATGGCTCAGGAAGTATGTGCCGGCCCGACGCCGGAGCGGTGGGGTGATTTCGCCCGCGGGCGGCGCATGGTCAAGCCGGGGTTCGCCTTTGGTCAGCGGGATCGGCTCCTGCTCGCGCGCGCCGATGCCGCCTGTAGCTTTCGGGGAGCATCGCTCCATTCGGACACCCTCACCCGCCGCCCGCATGATCCGCCGCGCCGCTGTCACCGCGCTCGCCACTCTTCTCGCCGTCACTCCCCTCGCCGCGCAGCGCGCGATCCCCGGCCTCGACGCCGCGGCGATCGACACCACCGTGCGCCCCGGCGACGACTTCTACCGCTACGCCAACGGCGGCTGGGAGCGTCGCACGCAGATCCCGAACGACCGGAGCAGCTACGGCTCCTTCAACATCGCCGCCGAGCGAGGCGACGCGCAGGTGCGCGAGATCGTGCACGGCGCGGCGAGCACGAAGACCGCCGCCGGGAGCGAGACGCGCAAGATCGGGGACTACTACACGAGCTTCCTCGACACCGCCGCGATCGCGGCGCGCGGCACCGCGCCCATCCAGCCCCTGCTGGACACGATCGCGGCGATCGGCGACAAGTCGGCGCTCGCGCGCTTCATCGGCGCGCACCTCCGTGCCGATGTCGACCCGATCAACCTCGGCACCCTGCACACCGACAACCTCTTCGGCTTCTGGGTGACGCAGGACTTCAACCGCCCGACGCGCTACTCGGCGGCGCTGCTGCAGGGCGGGATCGAGATGCCGGACCGCAGCTACTACCTCGACGAGTCGCCGAAGATGGCCGAGGTGCGCACCGCCTATCGCGCGCACGTCGCGAAGATGCTGAGCCTCGCCGGCATCGCCGGCGCCGAGGCGAAGGCCGACTCGATCGTCGCGCTCGAGACGCGGATCGCCGGGACGCACTGGAAGGTGGAGGACAGCGAGGACCCGGCGAAGGGCAACAACCACTGGGCGCGCACCGACTTTCCCTCGAAGGCACCTGGTCTCGACTGGCGGGCATTCTTCGCGGCGGCGGGGATCGCCGATCAGGACTCGCTCCTCGCCTGGCAACCGAGCGCGATCACGGGAGAAGCGGCGCTGGTGGAGAGCCAGCCGCTCGAGAGCTGGAAGGGGCTGCTCGCCTATCACGCGATCGAGGATCGCGCGGCGGTGCTCCCGTCCGCCTTCGACCGCGAGTCCTTCGCCTTCTTCGGCGGGACGCTGAGCGGCGCGCCGGAGCAGGCGTCGCGCGACCGGCGGGCGGTGGATGCCGCCAGCGACGCGTTAGGCTTCGCGGTCGGCCACCAGTACGTGCGGCGCTACTTCCCGGCGAGCGCGAAGGCGAACGCGCAGCGGATGGTCGCGGGGATCGTCGCCGCCTTCCAGAAACGCATCGACGCGCTCGACTGGATGGCGCCGTCCACGAAGGCCGAGGCGAAGGCGAAGCTGCGGACGCTGCGGGTGAGCATCGGCTACCCCGACCGCTGGCCGAGCTACGCCGCGCTGCGCATCGCGGCTGGCGACGCGTACGGGAACGCGGAGCGCGTCGAGCGCTTCAATTTCGTGAAGACACGCGCGAAGCTGCACCAGCCGGTGAACAAGGACGAGTGGGTGATGACGCCGCAGATGGTGAACGCGGTGAACCTCCCGGCGATGAACGCGCTGAACTTTCCCGCCGCGATCCTGCAGCCGCCGTTCTTCGACGCGACGCGCCCCGACGCGATGAACTACGGCGGCATCGGCGCGGTGATCGGACACGAGGTGAGCCACAGCTTCGACAACCTCGGCGCGAACTTCGACTCGAAGGGCCGCCTGCGGAACTGGTGGACGGAGTCGGACTTCGCGCACTTCCAGGCCTCGACGCAGGCGCTGGCGCGGCAGTACGACGCGTATCGTCCGCTAACCGACATGTCGATCAATGGCCAGCAGACGCTGAGCGAGGACATCGCCGACCTTGCGGGCGTGACCGCGGCCTACGACGCGTGGAAAGCGTCGCTTCGCGGCAAGCCGGCCAGGGAGGCCGGCGGGCTCACCGGCGACCAGCAGTTCTTCGTCAGCTTCGGTCAGATCTGGCGAACGAAGTTCCGCGAGCCCGCCCTGCGGCGCCAGCTCCTGACGAACGGCCACGCGCCCGGCCCGTGGCGCGCGCTGACGGTGCGCAACCTCGACGCATGGTACGGCCCGTTCGACGTGAAGCAGGGGGAGACGCTGTATCTCGCACCGGGGGAGAGGGTGCGAATCTGGTGACGGCCGTCGTCATGGTCGAACACGAAGGTCACGAAGGGACGCGAAGGGTGCTCGAGCAACGCCTTCGTGAACCTTCGTGTCCTTCGTGCTTCACCGTCGAGCGAGCCGTCGGCTCGACCGCGGGCCCGGTCCGAGCCTAACGCTTCGCCGACTGGGCGCGGAGCTGCTGCTCCTTCTCGCGCAGCTCGGGGGTGAGCGCGTCGCCGAAGTCCTCGACCTCGTAGAAGGGGCGGATCTCCAGCTCGCCGCCGCCACGCATGGTGTTCGGGCAGCGGCGTGCCCACTCGACCGCCTCGTCCATCGACTTCACCTGCCAGATCCAGTAGCCGGCCACGAGCTCCTTCGTCTCCGAGAAGGGCCCGTCGATCACCGTGCGCTTGCTCCCCTCCTGCCGGATGCGCTTCCCGGCGCTGCTCGGCTTGAGCCCGTCGCCGGCGAGCATGATCCCGGCCTTCACCAGCTCCTCGTTGAACTGCCCCATCGCCGCGAACTCCTCGGTCGTGGGCATGACGCCCTTCTCGGAATCCGCGCTGGCCTTCACGATCACCATGACGCGCATCTTCGGTCTCCTGTCGGTGTTGGTAGTTGCGGGGCTCGCGCCCCCTCATCAGTACGTCGAACGAGGATCGGGGGAATCGACATCCTTGCCGAAAGAGACTGGACGAGTCGCCCTGGCGCGAGGGGGCGGGCCCGTCCGCGACGCTGACCTGAAGCTGCCGGGCCGGAGCCACGCGGCTCGGCGGTTGTAGCATCGGATCGCCCCGAGCGCGTTTCGAGGCTCCGCGCGCCGGGCCGCTGATTGCTCTGGCAACGGCTGTCAAAACACGAAGGTCACGAAGGAGCACGAAGACGTTGGCTCGAGCAACCTTCGTGGCCCTTCGTGACCTTCGTGTTTCAACAAGGAGAGCAACAGCCGGCTCGTTGCGGTGTGGAGATCCCGCGCCTCACGAAGCGATCCGATGCCAACTCCGATGAGCGCGGAGTCTCGATCCCACGCTCACTCGAGCTCGCGCGTCATCTCGATCATCGTCCGCCTGAACCCGGCCTTCTCGAACAGCCGCTGCGCCGGCTCGTTGCGCTGCGCCGTGGAGAGAACGACGCGCGGCGCGCCCTTCGCCTTCAGCTCGGCGATGGCGGCGTCGAGCAGCCGGCGGCCGATGCCGTGCCCGCGATGGGTGGGGTCGACGATGATGTCGTAGAGCGCGCCCGCCGGTCCGCGCAGCGCCATGTAGTCGTGCCCCTCGAGCCCCGCGTACGCGTAGCCGACGACCTCCCCCTCACGCTCGGCGACGAGCACGATGACGTCGGGCTCCTTCGTCTGCGAGGCGAGCCACGAGCCGTAGCCGCGCTCGGTGCCGGGTCCCGCGGGGACGAAGCGCTGCGGATCGAAGTCGTGATGCGTGCGCACCATCAGCGCGCCGAGCCGGCCGAGGGCGGGCGCGTCGGCGCGTGTGGCGGGGCGGATCAGGATCGCGGGATCGGGGGTCGGCATGGTGTCTTCATTCTACACCGTGCCGCGCACCCCGTAGCGCACCCACAGCACCCCGTCGGCCCGCTTCTCCACGCTCTCCAGCTCGAGGCGCCGCGGGGTGACGTGATCCTCGTCGACGTCGAAGAGCGCGGGCGTCCCGATGCGGCCGTCCACCACCGGCGCGACGAGCACGCTCACCTCGTCGATCAGCCCCTGGCGCAGCATCGAGCCGTTGATCTTCCCGCCGCCCTCGAGCATCAGCGTCCGCACCCCGAAGCGAGCGGCGATCTTCTCCAGTGCCTCCCCGAGGTCGACCTCGGCCGAGCCGCACAGCAGATACGACACGCCCCGCTCGCGGAGCACGACGAGATACTCGTCGGACACGCGCTCGGAGAGGATCGCGACGACGTGGTCGCCGTCGATCTCGTTCGTGTCCCAGTCGAGTCGGCCGTGCGTGTCGATGGCGAATGCGAAGGAGTCGTGATCGCCGGGCGCGACGAAGTCCTCGCGCGCGGGCCCGTGATACTTGCGCGCGATCTCGGCGTCCGGGCGCACGCCCTGCGCGAAGTGCTGCTCCATCGTCACGCGGCCGCAGAGCCACCCCTGCGCGTCGCAGGTGTCGTGCACCTGCTCGTACTGCTCGCGCCCCTCGGGGGAGAGGGGCCAGCCGTCGGTCAGGATGCGCCCGTCGAGCGAGGTCATCATGTGGCAGATCACGCGTGGGCGCCTGGATGTCGGAGTCATGTGCCTAACGGTCCACCTGGGCCATCTGGCGCTCCCCGTAGCGGGGGCCGGAGACCTTCTCCGGAGCGAGCGCGCGGTCGAGCGTCGCCATCTCGTCGCGCGTCAGCTTCACGTCGGCCGCGGCGACGTTCTCCTCGAGGTACGTCCGGCGCTTCGTCCCGGGGATCGGGACGATGTCGTCGCCCTTGTGGAGCAGCCAGGCGAGCGCGACCTGCCCCGGCTGCACGCCCTTCCGCGCCGCGAGGTCGCGCACCGCCTGCGCGGCGCGGACGTTCGCGTCGAAGTTCTCCCCCTGATAGCGCGGGTCCCCACGGCGGAAGTCGCCCTCCGCATACTCCTCGGCGCGCTTGACGCTCCCGGCGAGGAAGCCCCTGCCCAGCGGGGCGAATGGGACGAGGCCGATCTTCAGCTCGCGGAGGAGCGGGATGATCCGCGGCTCGAGGTTGCGCTCCCAGAGCGAGTACTCGCTCTGCAGCACCGAGATCGGGTGCACCGCGTGGGCGCGGCGGATGGTCTGCTCCCCCGCCTCGCTGAGACCGAGAAAGCGTATCTTTCCCTCCTTCACGAGCTCGGCCATCGTGCCGACGACCTCCTCGATCGGCACCGCCCTGTCCACGCGATGCTGGTAGAGCAGGTCGATGCGATCGGTGCGCAGCCGCCGCAGCGATCCCTCGACCGCCTCGCGGATGTGCGCCGGCCGGCTGTCCACTCCGTCGATCGCCCCCTTGGCGTCGAAGCGGAAGCCGAACTTCGTCGCGATGACGACGCGATCGCGCGCATCGCCGCCGAGCTGCTCGAGCGCGCGCGCCAGCAGCTCCTCGTTGCGGTACGGCCCGTATGCCTCGGCGGTGTCGAGAAATGTGCAGCCGAGCTCGATCGCGCGATGGATGGTCGCGATCGACTCGCGCTCATCCCGCTCCTCGGGGGCGCCGTAGGCGTGGCTCATCCCCATGAGCCCGAGGCCGATGGCGGAAGCCGTCAATCCTTCAGTGCCTAACGTTCGTATTGGCAGCATGGCTCGTCGTGGTGGCGGCTTGATGCAGGAGGCTGATGGCAGGAGGCCTGAAGCCATCAGCCTCCTGCTTCCAGCCCATGGCTTCCAGCCACTAACGCGGGGAAAGGCGAATGAACGCGAGCGAGTTGTTCGGATTCATGGGGATCACCAGCTGGTTCGCTCCCGAGTCCCAGCACATCGAGGCCGCGCTCGGGATGTTGCGGGCGATCAGCTCGGCGGGCTTGCCCGGGCGGATGCGCGAGACGCCGCCGTTGCGGACGCTGCTGATGTACTTCGTGCCGTCCTTCATGATCACCAGCCCGTCGCTCCCCGGCTGCGCGGCGTGCTCGGTCTTCAGCAACTTGCCGGCCGTCGAGAAGGTGAGCACCGCGTCGTCACCCGTGTTGACGACGACGACGTTCCCCTGCTGGTCGAAGGCGACGCCGTTCGGGAGCGAGAGGGGCGCCCCCTGCACGAACACCGACGCGCTCCCGTCCGGCGCGATCTTCCAGACCTGGAAGGTGTTGGGATCAGGGGTCGGCCCCGAGCCGCCGACGGTGCGCGTCCCATAGATCGTCCCGTCGTGGGCGACCGCGATGTCGTTGATCCACTCGACGCCGGGGAGGCGCCACTCGCCGGCGGGCGCGCCCGTCTTCATGTCGAAGGCGCGAATGACGGCGACGCTCGTGTCGCTCGGCGACGTGCCGCCGTCGCGGTCGGCGACGTAGAGCTTCCCGTCGACGATGTCGCTCCCGTACGGCTCGTTGAGGACGAGTGCGGGAGTCAGCTTCGCGCGGTCCGCCGGCGCCTGCACGCCGATCCAGCGCGCCGTGTTCACCGAGCCGTCGTGGTTGATGAACGACACGAATGCGTCGTTCGCCTGCACGTTCTGCGTCACGCCGCGATTCGGCACGACGATGACGCCGCGCGTCGCGTCGTAGGAGCAGCTCTCCGCCGAGTAGATCGCGCCGTAGACCTTCACGTTCGAGGACATCGGCGCGAAGGTGGCGTTGGGAGCCGGCGTCACGGGGAGCCCGAGCGCGTTGCCGGTGACGTAGGGCTGCGGCCCCTGCTGCGGCTGCTGGGCGAGGGCGGCGGGTGCCGTCAGGGCGAGCGCGGCGGCGAGGGAAGCGATCTTCTTCATCTGGGGTGCTCCATGGTTCTCGTTTGCCGAAGCTTGGCGGCGCGAGGACGGGGCGCGCAACTGCGCGCTCCTATTGCGTGTTCGCAGGGAGGCCGGGAGTCGGGGAGAACTGCCGGGGAGGACGACAACATGTTTGTTTGATTTTCTCCCCGAACCCTCCCGGACTCCCGGACTCCCGTGCTCCCTGCGAAAAGCGGCCGTGGCAGGGGCGTGACCTGCTCATGCGTCATGCTGTCTCTCTCCACATGAGATACCGCGGCCGCATCGCTCCCACACCGACCGGTGACCTGCACGTCGGTCATGCGCGCACCTTCGTCGCGGCATCGCGCCGCGCGGAGGAATCGCATGGCGAGCTCGTGCTGCGCATCGAGGATCTCGACCCGCTGCGCTGCCGGCGCGAGTTCACGGAGCGGGCGATCGAGGACCTCGAGTGGCTCGGCGTTCGCTGGACCGAGGGCCCACTGTACCAGTCGCGGCGGCGCGAGGTGTACGAGTCGGTGTGGCGTCGGCTGCGCGACGTGGGCGCGATCTATCCGTGCACCGTCTCGCGGCGCGAGGTGCGCGACGCGGCGCACGCGCCGCACGACGACGACGAGGGGGCGGAGCCGTTGTTTCCGCCGGCGCTCCGTCCGCCGCCGGGCACCGGGCGCGACGCGACGTCACCCGCCGGTGTTGTCTGGCGCTTTCGCGTCCCGGACGGCGAGACGATCCGCTTCACCGACGCGCGGCGCGGCGCGCAGGCGTTCACCGCGGGGGTGGACTTCGGCGACTTCGTGGTCTGGCGAAAGGACGACGTCCCCGCCTACGAGCTGGCCGTCGTCGCCGACGACGTCGCGATGGGGATCACCGAGGTGGTGCGCGGCGAGGACCTCCTCCGCTCGACGGCGCGACAGCTCCTCGTCTACCGCGCGCTCGGCGCGACCCCACCGGCGTGGTGCCACCTGCCGCTGGTGCGGGACGCCACCGGCCGCCGGCTCGCGAAGCGGCACCAGGCGCTGTCAGTGCGCGAGCTGCGCGCCCGAGGCATGACGCCGGAAGAAGTGCTCGCGGCGGCGGCTTGACTGGCTCGCGAGGCAGTCGGGTTCGAACGGAGAGTGCTGCAATCTCACGGATCACGATCGGACCCTAACGGCCCGCCACCCGCCCCTCCAGCCGCGGCACGGTCGTCGGGCCGAAGTTCACGTTGTAGGCACCGTCGAGCGTGAGCCCGTCGCCGTGGAAGGCGAAGGTCATCGTCGAGTAGTACGGCGTCCCGACGCCGACGAGCTTCACGGTGAACACGCTGTCCGACGCCCATGCCCCGCTCAGGGCGACTGGCAGCGCGCTCGGCACGGCGAGGAACTTCTCCATCCCG
>DASVXU010000119.1:0-1894 GCA_036392515.1 Gemmatimonadaceae bacterium
GCACGCCCCAAGATGAACCCTCCCGGGGCTTCGAGCCCCCTGAAGGGCCGTGGGAGACCACCACGTCGATAGGCCGCCCGTGGACAGCGCGCAAGCGCTTCCAAGCGCAGCGGTCCTAATCGCCCGTGCGGCTTGACTTTCTCATATGGCCGTTCGATCGCGTCAGCGATCGAACGGCAGAGACAGAGCATTTCGCGCGATCTAATTCCATCCTGCGATCACTACCAACTCCGTTCGTCAGCCCTTCACGGGGCTGACGACGTCAAAGATTCCGGCGCGCCGAAACGCGCAAAAAAATCGCTGGCGATTAGAGCGTAGGGGCCATACCCGTTCCCATTCCGAACACGGTCGTCAAGCCCTACAGCGCCGATGGTACTCCGATCGAGAGATCGCGGGAGAGTAGGCCATCGCCGGCACCTCGCTGCAGACGCCGTGATATCCACGTCGTCGCACGAACTCGAAGGGGATGCATCCAACCGGATGCATCCCCTTCGTCGCTTCTCCCCACCTCATCGCCGACGCGCGCCTTATACTTACCACCATGACTCGCGCTGGTATCGTCACCGTCGTCGGAAAGCCCAACGCGGGCAAATCCACCTTTCTCAATCGCGTCGTCGGCCAGAAGCTCAGCATCGTAAGCGCGAAGCCGCAGTCGACCCGCGACCGGATCGTCGGCATCGTGAGCGACGACCAGACGCAGATGATCGTGTTCGACACGCCGGGGCTGCTCAATCCGCGCTACGCGCTGCACCGGGCGATGCGCGCCACCGCGCTCGAGGCACTCGCCGACGCCGACGTCGTCGTCTACCTGGCCGACGCCACTGAAGGGCCCGCCCCCGCACTGACCGTCGCCGCGGACCTCGAGCATGGACCCGCGGCGCCGGTGCTGCGAGTGTACAACAAGGTCGATGCGATCGACGCGGCGCGGCGCGCCGAGCTCGTCGAGGCGACTCCCGACGCGCGATTCATCTCCGCGCTGACCGGCGAGGGCATCGGTGAGCTGCTCGAGGTGGTAAAGGCGTCGCTTCCCGAAAGTCCGTTCCTCTACGACGCCGAGGACGTGAGCACGCAGTCGATGCGCTTCTTCGCCGCGGAGCTCGTCCGCGAATCGGCGCTCGAGCAGCTCGACGAGGAGGTACCGTACAGTCTCGCCTGCGAGGTCGAGGAGTTCCGCGAGGCCCGCACCCCGGTGTACATTCGTGCCGTCCTCTACGTCGAGCGAGAGAGTCAGAAGCGCATTCTCATCGGCGCGAAGGGAGCGCGGATTCGGGCGATCGGCCAATCCGCGCGCGCCAAGATCGAGGCACTCGTCGGGCAACCGGTGTATCTCGATCTGTGGGTGAAGGTGCTCGCGAACTGGCGAAAGAACGCACGCGCGATGCAGCGGTTCGGCTACCGAATCCCGGAGGAGAAGTCACGATGAGTCTTGCCCCGCAGCTCCTCGCGATCCTGGTCTGCCCGAAGTGCAAGGGCGCCCTCGAGTATCGGGAGCAATCCGCGACGCTCGTGTGCCAGCACTGCCGTCTCGCCTATCCGGTGCGGGACGACATCCCGGTGATGCTCATCGATGAGGCATCGCCGCTCTAGCGGATCCCACCTCGCGAGCGCGTCGGCGGTCGTCCTCGCGCTCGCGGCGCTTCTGCTCACCGCGCGCCCGCTCCCCGGCCAGAAGCCGGCGACGGAGGGCGCGCTCTTTCTCCTCCTGCCCGTGGGCGCGAGAACGGTCGCGATGGGACAGGCGGTCGTCGGCGACCAGCCGGGGAGTGAAGCGGTGTGGTGGAATCCGTCCGCTATCGCGCATGCGGACCGGCGCGAGATCGCGATCCACCACTCGCAGACGATCGTGGCGACGGGGGATGCGGTGACCCTCATCGTGCCCTCGGCGCTCCTCGGT
>DASVXU010000120.1:0-2633 GCA_036392515.1 Gemmatimonadaceae bacterium
CTTCCCGGGGGGAGTGGGGATAGGTGAAAGCGCGGGGCGGGAGAGCGGTACCGTTGGAAAGGGCGGGGCTGGGGGCGGAATACTGCGGAGCGGGGGGGCGGGGGGCGGGGGCGGGGCTATTCCTCTTTGGTGCTCCATCGCGGGTCGCCTCGGGCTCGGGCGGCACTCGAGCATCGCGCGGTTTGGGGTCGAGCTGCTGAGGCTCTGAGCGTTTCGAGGACTCCCAGTGTCACGCAGGGCGCGTTGCGCTGATAGCGCTCAGAGTCTCAGCGACTCAATGACTCCCCCGACCCGCGGGATGCCAGCCACTCGACGAGCCCTCACGCGACCCGCGCCGAGCCCCCATCGACACGAATGGAAAAGAGGCCGACAGCGGCGCCCTGGGCGCCGCGCGTCGGCCTCAGTCCATATAGGTCCTTTCCCGCCCTGTCGTTTCGCGACCTCTCGCACTGAAAATGGTGACCCGGAAAAAAGGTGACCCGGGAAAGCCGAAGGCGTCAGAATCACATGCGCCCAATTCTCCCCGCCCTGCTCCTCGCCCTCTCCGCGGCTCCCGCGCTCGCGCAGCTCCCCGCCGGCGAGCCCGATCGGTTTCTCTCGAAGTACATCGGCCTCGACGCGAAGCAGATCGCGCAGGCGAAGCGGGGTGTCGTCGTCACGAAGACGCTGAGCGCGAACGACCCCGACGAGGTCGCGCTCTTCGGGATCGTCGCGATCGGCGCGCCGCGCGCGGAGGTGGTGCGACGCATCGCCGATCTGCCGAGCTTCCTGCGCTCGCCGGGCCGCTCGGCGTTCGGCGTGTTCTCCGAGCCGGCGACGATCGCCGACGTCGCCGCGCTCTCCGCCGACGCGAGCGACGTGGAGGCGCTGAAGAAGTGCAGGCGCGGGGACTGCGACGTGAAGATCCCCGGGCAGACGATCGAGGAGTTCTCGCGCTCGATCGACTTCTCCTCCCCGCAGGCGGCGGCGCAGGTGAACGCGCTCGCGCGCCAGCGCGCCGTGCAGTACGTGAACGCCTATCGCCGCGGCGGGACGGCGGCGATGCTGCACTACGGCGACCAGCAGACCGAGCGCAGCGCAGCCGACGCCTTCGCCGAGCTGCTCGCCGAGTCGCCGTATCTGTTCGACTACGTGCCCGAGTTCCGGAAGTACCTCGAGAGCTATCCCTCCGGCTCGCTCCCCGGCGCGACGGACGCGATCTACTGGTCGATGGACCGCCTCCCCTCGCTCCGTCCGATCTTCGGGATCACGCACGTCACGACCTGGTCCCCCGCCGGCGCGCCCCTCGCCCTCGTCAGCGCGAAGCAGCTCTACGCCAGCCACTACTTCCTCGGCGCCTTCACCCTGACGACGATCCTCGATCGCCCGGAGGCGCCGGACGGCGGCATCTACTGGATCGTCGTCCAGCGCCTGCACTTCGATCACCTGCCGAGCGGGGGACTGTTGAACATCCGCGGGCGGGTGATCGGAAAGCTCTCGGAGCAGATGAGGAACGAGCTGGCGGGGCGGAAGACGGCATTCGAAAGCCGCTGATCGGGCGGGGGGCGGGACTGTTAGCTCGTCCGTGCTCGGTCGTGGGTCGTGTCAGGGCTCGGCAGGCATTCGAGCATCGCGTGGTTTGGGGGTCGAGCTTCTGAGGCTCCGAGGGTCTCGAGTACCGCCAATGCGAAAGGCTCGTTGCGGTAGCAGCCCTCACGAGACTCATCGACTCGGTGGCTCCCCGCCAACCGCGTGATGCCCGCCACTCGACGAGCCCTCACGCGACCCGCGACGAGCTCCCCTCGCCGACACCAAGGGACCCGCCCCGTCGTTTCAACAGCTCCCGCCCCGCCCGTTCAACCCTCGAGTATCACGACCGCCGCCGCGCTGGTCCGGGAATGCGTCAGCGACACCAGTACCCGCCGCACGCCTAACGCGTTCGCCCGCGCCAGCGCCTTGCCGGTGAGCAGCAGCGTCGGCCGTCCGTCGCTCGCACGCTCGACCTCGACCTCGCGCCAGCCCATCCCGCGCGCTTCGTCGCTTCCGGCGAGCGCTTTGTAGGCCGCCTCCTTCGCCGCGAGGCGCGCCGCGAAGGACGCGGCCGACGCGGAATGCGCCCGCACGTAGTCCGCCTCGCGCTCCGTGCACAGTCGGGCGAGCGCGCGCTCCCCCTTCGCCTCGAGGAGCCGCTCCGCGCGCGCGATGTCCACGACGTCGATCCCCAGGCCGAGGATCATCGTGCCCGTCCCGTCATGCGCCGCCAGAGGCTCGGGCGTGGGCCGGGGCGCCACTCGCCGAGCAGGCGGGAGACCGCGGGCCAGCAGCGGTCGGCGCAGGAGTAGACGTGCGCGACGGCGCGCGCCCACTCGCGCCACGCGGCGACGTTGCGCTCGCTCCCGCTCGTCCGCAGCGCGGTGGCTCGCTCCTCGAGGGCGCGCAGCGCGGCGAGGAGGGGCTCGATCGCCTCGTCCAGCTGCGCCTCGAGGGCGCGCTGGTCGGCGGGGGCGAGCCCCCCCGAGCGTGCGCCGACGTGATGCGCGAACTCCTCGTACTGCGCGGTGAGGGCGCGCGCGTCGAGCGCGGCGAGCTGGCCGCGCGGGTCGGCGGCGCGGGCGAGCTTCTTCCGCGCGGCGAGCAGCGGGTCGAAGTAGTGG
>DASVXU010000121.1:0-27824 GCA_036392515.1 Gemmatimonadaceae bacterium
CGTCGCGAGCGCGGCGTGGAGCGCGGTGATGTCCGAGAAGCCGAGCAGCGGCTTCGGACGCCGCGAGAGGGCGGCGTAGTCGAGCGCGTCGAGGATGCGCATCGCCCCGTAGCCGCCGCGCGCGCACCAGACGCCGTCGACGTCGGGGTCGCGCAGCGCGCGATCGAGGTCGGCGAAGCGCTCCTCGTCCGAGCCGGCGAAGTAGCCGCGTCGCGCCAGAACGTTAGGCCCGACGATCGGCTCCCAGCCCATCGCCTGCACGTTCGCGATCGCGCGCTCCGCGATCCCGACGTCGACGGCGTCTGGTGCGCGCGCGGCGGCTACGGCGCGATGCGCCTCCTCGACGCGCTCGACTACGGCGCGCTCGCCCGCCGACCGAAGCCGCTGCTCGGCTTCTCGGACATCACCGCGCTCCACGCCGCGCTCGCGACGCGCAGCGGGATCGCGAGCTACCACGCGCCGACCGCGCGCGGCGCGCTCACCGCGTTCTCGCGCGACTCGCTCGAGCGCGCCGTCGTCCGCGGCGTCGACCCCTGCGGCACGATCGGGTCGGCGCGCGTGCTGCGCCCCGGCATCGCCGAGGGGCGGCTCGTCGGCGGCAACCTCGCGCTCCTCGTCGCGCTCCTCGGCACGCCCTACTTCCCGGCGCTCGACGGCGCGATCCTCGTCCTCGAGGACATCGGCGAGGCCGTCTACCGGCTCGACCGCATGCTCGTCCAGCTCCGCCTCGCCGGCGCGCTGTCGCGCGTCGCCGGCCTCGTCTTCGGCGCCTTCACCGACTGCCCCGAGACGAGCGACGACGGCGTGCGCCGCCTCGACGAGGTGCTCGACGAGGCCGCGGCGGCGGCCGGCGTCCCCGCCGTGGCCAACGCCCCCGTCGGCCACATCGACGAGCAGTGGACGCTGCCGTTAGGCCTCACGGCAACGCTCGACGCCGGCGCCGGCACCCTCCACGTACACTGACCGATGCACGCGAGCACCAAGTCCGGCACGGACCTCGTCAACGAGGCGAAGCAGCGCATCACCGAGATCCCGCTCGCCGAGGCGCGCGAGGCGCACCGCGCCGGCGACGCGGTCTTCGTCGACGTCCGCGAGCCCAACGAGTCCAACCTCGGCCGCATCCCCGGCGCGACGATCCTTCCCCGCGGCACCCTCGAGGTCCGCTGCGAGGGCGTGCTGCCGCGCGACCGCACCATCGTCGTCTACTGCGCCGGCGGCAGCCGCTCGGCGCTCGCCGCCGACACCCTGCAGACGATGGGCTACCGCGTCCGCTCGCTCCGCGGCGGCTACCGCGCCTGGGTCGAGGACGGCGGCCCGGTCGAGCGCTGAGCGACGCGCGGTCGATGCGCTCGCCCGACGAACGATGATGAAGAACGTCCTCGAGCACCGCGAGATCGCGCGGCTCGCCACCGCGCTCGCCGCGCGTCGGCCGCGCGTGGTCGAGGCGCCGCCCGGCGAGGACACGCTGCACGCGGCGGTCATGGTCCTCCTCCGCCCGAACTACCTCGACGAGCTCGAGCTGCTGCTCATCAAGCGCGCCGAGTACGAGGGCGATCCGTGGAGCGGACACATCGCGCTCCCCGGCGGACGGCGCGAGCCGGAGGACCAGTCGCTCGAGCGCACCGCGGTGCGCGAGACGTGGGAGGAGACCGCGATCGACGTCGCGCGCCACGGCGCCGTGCTCGGCGTCCTCGACGAGGTGTCGCCGCGCTCGATGACGGTGCGACAGGTCGTCGTGCGCCCGTACGTGGCGGCCGTCGTCCCCGACGTCGAGATCGTCGAGAGCCCGGAGGTCGCCGCCGCGTTCTGGGTGCCGCTCGCCACGCTGCGCGACACGACCGCGTGGATCACCGCGGAAGTGGTCGCGCACGGCCGCTCGCTGCGCGTCCCCGCCTTCTCGCACGGCGAGCACGTGGTGTGGGGGCTCACCGAGCGGATCCTGCGCGGCTTCCTCCAGCTCTTCGCGGACGAGGCGTAGCGCGCTAGCCGGCGCGCAGCCGCATCGCCTCGCCTAACGCGCTGACGGCGCGCGTCCCGAAGCGGTCGCGCGCCGCCGGGTCGCGCAGCGCCGCGGCGATCATCGCGGCGAGCGCGCGTCCGGCATTCGCGTCGATCGAAGCGACGCGGTCCACGAGATCGAGCACCGCGCCCGTGGAGCCGGCGAGCAGTCCCTCGAGCTGTCCGGGAATGTGCCGCGCGATCTCGCCGCGCAGCCGCTCGCCGACCGCCGGGCGCGCGCCGAGCGCACCGGCGAAGAAGCGCGCGCCCAGCTCGAGCGCGGACTCGCGATCCTCGCGATAGAGCCAGGCGAGCATCGGCAGCGCCCCCGCGTGATATCGCGCCAGCTCCTCGCGCACCCACTCGCGCGACTGCGCGACCACCTCCGCGTTCCCCAGCCGGAGGATCGCGACCATCACCAGGTCGGCCCACTCCGGTGAATGCGGCTCCGAGGCGAACAGTTCGCCGAGCCGCCCCGCGGTCCCCTCGGAGCCGGCGCGGACGAGCGACTCGAGCGCGATCGGCCAGAGCTCCGGCGTCTCCGCGGCGACGAGCCCGAGCAGATGGCTCATGAGCTGGTCGCGCTCGGCGGGGGACCGCGAGCGGGCGTGGTCGATCACCGCGCGGACGAGGGCGTCGCCCCCGTCCGCGTCCCGGCGATGCTCGCGGAGCAGTGCCTCCAGCTCGCGCGCGATGGACCTCTCGCTCATGCCGACCCGGCCAGGGAGGGGGCGGCCGGCCGGCGTCGACGCGAAGCTTCGCCCCAGTGCATCCTAGCGGCCCCCGAGGCGAAAGGTCAGAGGCGGCCGTGTCTTGCGCGATTATTTAGTGCGTACTAAAATTCGTTTTCAGCAAAACGAAGAAATCCAGCAAACCGCACGAGGTCCACTGATGTCCGCCCTGCCACGCGTCGTCCGGCCCGAGCCGGAGGACGCTGACCGAAGACCCGAGCCCGGCTGGAAGCGGGCCCGCGTCACCCCGACCCTCGCCGAGGTCTACAAGACCGTCCCCGTGGACGGCCGGAACCTCTGGCGGAAGATCCTCGCCTTCGCGGGGCCGGGGTACCTCGTCGCCGTCGGCTACATGGACCCCGGCAACTGGGCCACCGACCTCGCCGGCGGATCGCGCTTCGGCTACACCCTCCTCAGCGTCATCCTCCTCTCGAACCTGATGGCGGTGCTCCTCCAGGGGCTCGCCCTCAAGCTCGGCATCGTCACCGGCCGCGATCTCGCGCAGGCCTGCCGCGATCACTTCAGCACCCCCGTCAACGTCGTCCTCTGGATCCTCTGCGAGATCGCGATCGCCGCCTGCGATCTCGCCGAGGTGATCGGGTCGGCGATCGCGCTCAACCTGCTCTTCGGGATGCCGCTCGCCGTCGGCGTCGTCGTCACCGCGCTCGACGTGCTCGTCGTGCTCTTCCTGCAGCACAAGGGATTCCGGCTGCTCGAGGCGCTCGTGGTGACGCTGATCGCGACGGTCGGCGCCTGCTTCCTCTTCGAGCTCTTCATCTCGCGTCCCGACTTCGGCGCGATGCTGAAGGGGTTCGTGCCGAGCGGCCGGATCGTCCGCGACCGCGAGATGCTCTACATCGCGATCGGGATCCTCGGCGCGACGGTGATGCCGCACAACCTCTACCTGCACTCGTCGATCGTGCAGACGCGGCGCTACGAGGCGAGCGCGGAGGGGAAGCGCGAGGCGGTGCGCTTCGCCTTCCTCGACTCGACGATCGCGCTCTCCTTCGCGCTGTTCATCAACGCGGCGATCCTCATCGTCGCGGCGGCGACCTTCCACACCTCGGGAAACACCCAGGTCGCCGAGATCCAGGACGCGCACAAGCTGCTGACGCCCCTGCTCGGCGTCGCGGGAGCGAGCACGGTGTTCGCGCTGGCGCTCCTCGCCTCGGGGCAGAACTCGACATTGACGGGAACGCTCGCCGGCCAGATCGTGATGGAGGGCTTCCTCAACATCAGGCTGCGACCCTGGCTGCGGCGGCTCATCACGCGGGCGATCGCGGTGGTGCCGGCGGTCATCGTCGCCGTGATGTACGGGGAGAGCGGCACGGCGAAGCTGCTGATCCTCAGCCAGGTGATCCTCTCGCTGCAGCTCTCCTTCGCGGTGTTCCCGCTGGTGATGTTCACCTCCGACCGCGAGAAGATGGGCGACTTCACCAACAGTCGCGCGCTGAAGGGGCTCGCGTACGTCGTCGCGGTGTTCATCGCCGCGCTCAATGCATGGCTCCTCGTGAAGACCTTCCGAGACTGGGTGGCGTGATGTACCACCGGATCCTCGTTCCGCTCGAGAACACGCCGACCGACGCGGCCATCCTCGAGCACGTGCGCGTGCTGGCGTCCTTCTGCAAGGCGTCGGTGGTGCTCATCCACGTCGCCGACGGCTTCGTCGCGCGCAACTACAAGCCCCTCGGGCTGCGCGAATCGGAGGAGATGCGCGCCGACCTCGCCTACCTCGAAAGCTGCTGCCAGCGGCTCTGCGACGAGGGGATCGACGCGGACTCGCTGCTCGCCGGAGGAGACCCGGCGCAGGAGATCACCGCCGCCGCCGAGCGCGAGGGGTGCGACCTGATCGCGATGTCGACGCACGGACATCGCTTCCTGAAGGATCTGCTCTTCGGCTCGGTGGCGAACGAGGTGCGGCACCGCTCGCGGATTCCCGTCCTCTGCGTGCGCGGCGGCGGCGGCGTGCCCACGCCGGCGGGGGGCGTCCCCGCGTTCAAGCCGTGACCGCCCTCCCGGTGCAGGGCGCGCTCACCGCGCCGGCGGAAGACTGTCTCAAGGCGATCTACGACCTCGAGCGCTCGAGCCACGGCGCCGCGGTCACCACGAACGACCTTGCCCACCGGCTCGACCTCGCCGCCGCGAGCGTGACGGGGATGGTGAAGCGTCTCGCCGACCAGGGGCTGATCGACCACGCGCCGTACCGCGGGGTGCGGCTCACCGAGAGCGGCCGGCGTGCGGCGCTGCGCACGCTTCGACGCCATCGCGTCATCGAGACCTATCTCGTGCAGGTGCTCGGCTTCGGCTGGGACCGCGTGCACGCCGAGGCGGAGCGGCTCGAGCACGCCGCGAGCGACGAGCTGGTGGACCGGATGGCTGCGACGCTCGGCGATCCCGCGACCGATCCGCACGGCGCGCCGATCCCGACGCGCGAGGGGGGGATAGCCGAGGGGCCGGCCGGTCGCGCGCTCTCGGAGCTGGCGGCGGGGGAGCGGGGTGTGGTGGCGCGCGTCGAGGACGAGGACGCCGATCGCCTGCGCTATCTCGCGTCGCTCGGCGTGGTGCCGGGTGTCGCGGTGGAGGTGGTGGAGCGGGCGCCCTTCGGGGGACCGGTGTCCCTGCGCGTCGCCGGGGAGTCGCGGCTCATCGGTCCGCAGCTCGCCGAGCAGGTGATGGTGGTCTGACCTCCCCGTGGGGGTGCGGTCGTCGGAACACTCCTTGCGAGACGTGCGCGGCGTAGCCATCAGCGTACCGATTCGGAGGACCACGTGACCTCGCCGCATACCAGCACGACCCGCATCGACCCCGATGCCGGGATCCCGGACCTGATTCGTCAGCTCACCGACGACTCGAAGCGTCTCGTCTCGGACGAGGTGCGGCTCGCGAAGCTGGAGATGACCGAGAGCGTCCACGCCGGGGCACGCGGCGCGCTCTGGCTCTCGCTCGCGTTCGGCGTCGGGATCGTCGGGATGGTCGCCTTCACGATCTTCCTCGCGACGCTGATCGGGCGCGCGGTGAACGGGCACATGTGGGTCGGCGCGCTCGTCGTCGGGATCGTCGAGGTGGTCGCGGCGATCTTCCTGATCAAGAGCGGTCTCGGCGCCTTCCGCGAGCCGTCGTACACGCTGGCCGAGACGCGCGAGTCGCTCAAGGACACCACGACCTGGGTGACGCACCCGCGCGCGGACTGAGTCTGGGCTGGACGCTGTAAGCAGGAGGCTGGAGGCGACGGCGGCACGGTTGCTTCCAGCGTTTTGCTTTCGGCTTGCGGCCTTCTGCATTCAGCCTCCTGCGCCCCGGAACCGACCATTGGCTCGACACGTTAGCGCCGGGATGCGATACGCAGCGTTTCTCCTGGCCAAGTTCGTCGCCGCGGCTTCGCTCGCCGCGCAACAGCCGCGGACGATCGCGATCGACGCGCGACTCGCCGCGGACGCGGGGCTGCACGTCGGCGACGTCGTGGTGCTCGCGGCGCAGCCCGGGGAGGCGGGGGACACCGTCAGGATCGCGGCGATCACGCGTCCCAACGCCGACCCGAGCGAGGTCTCGCACCAGGAGTATCGCGTGCGGATGCACCTCGACCAGCTCCAGTCGCTGACGAGCTACGGCGACCGAGTGCATCGCTTCGCGGTGCAGACGAACGGCGGCGCATCGACCGATCGCGCGGTGGCGGCGATCGACGCGGCGGCGTTCGGGTTCCTCGCGCATCGCTCGCGCGACGTCGCCGTCGAGACCTCGGCGACCTTCGCCGTGGTGAGCCGCTTCCACCGGGCGATCGGTGTCATAACGGTCGTCGCCAGCGCGATCTTCCTGCTCTGCATCCTCCTGCTCAAGGTGGACGAGAGGCGGAAGGACGTCGCCGCGCTGCGACTCTCCGGGATCTCGCGCGCGACGGTGGTGAAGTCGATCGTGATCGAGGCGTCGGTGGTCGCGCTGCTGGGGACGATCTTCGGCGCGGGGCTCGGCTGGGTCGCGACCGCGATCGTCAACGCGCACTACCAGGGCGTCTATCGCACGCCGCTGCGCTTCGCCCTCATCACGCCGCAGACCATCGGCTTCGCGCTCGTGCTCTCGGTGGTGCTCGGGGTCGCGGCGGGGGCGCTCGCCGCGCTGCGCCTCGCCCGCGCGCATCCGCTCGCGCTGCTCGGCCGACGCTAGTGATCGGACGCCTGGTCGCCGCCGCGCTGCTCGGGCGTCGCACGCGCACGACGCTCGCGATCGCCGGCGTCGCCGTCTCGGCGGCGCTGCTGCTCGACATGGTGATGCTCTCGACGGGGATGAGCGTGTCCTTCCGCTCGCTGCTGCTGAGCCGCGGCTTCCAGCTCCGCGTCGCGCCCAAGGGGACGCTCCCCTTCGATACCGAGGCGACCATCCCCGACGCGACGGCGACGATAGTCGCCCTGCACGAGTCGCTCGACGTCGAGGCGGTGAGTCCCGTGCTCGGCGGGACGATCCACATCCCGGGCGCGCGCGGCGCCACGAGCGCCGTCGCGCTCGGGATCGACCCACGCTACCAGGGAGACTACGAGCTGATCTCGGGGCGCAACCCTGGCGAAGGCGAGATCGTCGCGAACGACGCGCTCCTCGAGGCGACGGGCCGCAGCGTCGGCGACACGCTTACCGTCGCCGGCGGCTACGATCCCCAGCTCCGCCGCTTCGCGGGTGCGCGGCGCATGACGATCAGCGGGCGCGCGCACTTCATCTATCTCGCGCGCGGCCAGCGCGCGGCGGCGATGCCGATCGCGTCGCTGCAGGCGTTAGGCGGTCCGGGCCGTCGCGATCGTGTCTCGCTCATGATGGTCCGCGCGCGCCAGGGCGCCGACGTCGAGGCGGTGCGCTCCTGGATCGCGAAGCGGTTGCCGCGCGTCACCGCGATCTCCACCGAGACCGCGCTCGCGCAGGTGGAGGAGCGGCTGAGCTATTTCCGCCAGCTCGCCTTCATCCTCGGCAGCGTCAGTCTCGTCGTCGGCGTGCTGCTCGTGGGGACGCTCGTCACGGTGAGCGTGAACGAGCGCATCGGCGAGTTCGCGGTACTGCGCGCGATCGGCGTCGCAAAGCGGACGATCACCGCGCAGATCATGCTCGAGGGCGCGGTGCTGATGCTCGCCGGGGCGGCGTTCGGGCTAGCGCTGGGGCTCGTCACCGCGCGCTACCTGAACACGATCCTCTCGAGCTTCCCGGGACTTCCGCAGGGGATCGACTTCTTCCTCTTCCAGCCGCGCGCCGCCTGGACCGCGCTCGGTCTGCTCGCCGCCGCGGGCGTGCTCGCCGGCGCGTGGCCGGCATGGCGCGGCGCGTCGCTTCCCGTCGCGCGCACCCTGCGCGAGGAGGCGGCGTGAGCGAGCCGCTGCTCCGACTCGAGAACGTCGAGCGGCGCTACCACATGGAGGGGGAGGACGTGCGCGCCGTGCGCGGCGTCTCGCTCGCGATCGACGCCGGCGACTACGTCGCCATCGTCGGCCCTTCCGGGTGCGGGAAGTCCACCCTGCTCAACCTTCTCGGCGCCATCGACCGGCCCGACGCGGGACGCGTGCTCCTCGACGGGCGCGACGTCGGCTCGCTCAGCGACCGTGAGGCGACGGAGCTGCGGCTGCGGCGGATCGGCTTCGTCTTCCAGCGCTTCCATCTGCTCGCGGCACTCAACGCGCGCGAGAACGTCGAGCTGCCGATGGCGGAGGCGGGGGTCGCGAAGCGCGACCGCGCCGAGCGCGCGCGCGAGCTGCTGGCATACGTCGGGCTCGCGGGACGCGAGCGGCACCGCCCGCCACAGCTCTCGGGTGGGGAGCAGCAGCGCGTGGCGATCGCGCGCGCGCTCGCGAACCGTCCGGCGCTCATCCTCGCCGACGAGCCGACGGGCGAGCTCGACGCACGCACCGGCGCCGAGGTCGCCGCGCTCTTCCAGCGGCTGAACGACGACGGGGCGACGCTCGTGGTCGTGACGCACGACGAGGAGCTCGCTGCGGCGGCGAAGCGCGTGATCCACATGCGCGACGGCGTGGTCGTGCGCGACGAGCGGAGCGCCGCGCCCTCCGCCGCGGCCGGCGGCCGTTAGGTGTACGCGCGCATCGCCTTCCGCCATCTCGCGCTGCGCCCGGCGCGCACCCTCCTCCTGCTCGCCGGCTACGGCGTCGGCGTCGCCGTGATGATCGTGCTCCTCTCGATCGGCGAGGCGCTGCTGGCGCAGGCACGGCAGGAGAAGCTCGTCGGCGGCGGCGACGTCACCGTCCTTCCGGAGGGGATCGACCTCGAGGTGCTGAAGACGGGCGGCCTCGGCGGGATGTTCTTCTCGATCGACCACGCGCGCTTCGTGTATCTCCAGCTTCTCGCCGCGCCGCGTCTCGCGCGCGACGTGCGCGCGGTGGCGCCGCAGATCGAGGGCTCGCTGCTCTACCTGCGAAACCCGAGCGGAGCCGAGTACGCGGTGCGCGCCACGGGTGAGATCCCATCGCGGACCCGCGCGGTCGGGGCGATGCCCGCGATCGCGACAGGCGACTGGACGGACGACGATCTCGATCGCCGCTGGATCGCGCCGACCCCCGCCGAGCTGCGCGACGACATCGATCACTTCCACCTTCCGCCCGCCGAGCTGACCGCGGCGCAGCGCGCGACGTGGGCGGAGTGGCACTACTTCAATGTGCTCTCCGCGGACCGGAAGCGGTGGGCGTTCGTGACGCTGCTCGCCGGCGGTGACATCCCCGACGGCCGGTGGGGCGGCCAGGCGCTCGTGACGCTGCGCGAGCAGGGCGGGCGCCAGCGCCGCTTCGTCGCGTTCGTTCCGCCCCCCCGGGTGCATCTCTCGACGACGCGCGCCGACCTGACCGTCGGCGGCTCGAGTGTGACCGTGCTCCCGAACGGACGATACGCGGTGCGCGCCCGCGCCGCCGCGACGACCGGCGGAGGCACGGTGGACGTCGATCTGGTCGTCGAGCCGGCGCCGCGCGCCTACTTCCCGGGCGCCGCGTTAGGCGGCGAGGTGGTTTCCGGCTATGCGGTCCCCGCGCTCCGCGCCGCCGCGACGGGGACGATATGCGAGGGCGCGCGCTGCGAGCGCTTCGACGGCGCGCAGGCGTACCACGACCACAACTGGGGAACCTGGCAGGGGGTGACGTGGGAGTGGGGCGCCGCGCGCGCCGGGGAGTACACCTTCCTCTACGGGCGCGTGGACACGCCGGGCAGCGAGCGCGGCGCGCTCTTCCTCTACCTCGTGGACTCGCTCGGCTTCCGGGCGCTCTTCCGCCCGGCGCGTATCGACTACGAGGACTCGCGCACGATCCTCGTCGACGGCCGTCCGGTCCGCGTCCCGGCGCGCGCGGTGATGGCCGATGTCCGCGGCGACGACACGCTGCGCGTCGAGCTGGAGATCGAGGACGCGATCGGCACCGACATGCGCCGCGGCGCCGAGCGCGGTGGTCGCGGCTCGGCGCTCGCGCTGCCGTACTTCATTCAGATGAAGGGGGTCGCGCGCCTCAGCGGACGGCTGGGTGGGGCGCGGCTGGGCGGAGTAGGGTCGGGCTTTTTCGAGACCTACAGATAACACCAACGAGCGACGAGCGACTCAACACCAACGAGCGACGAGCGACTCAACACCAACGAGCGACGAGCGACCAACCACAAACTTCATCGGACCGGCGACGAGCTCCCGCTCGTCGCCGTTCCAATGCGGGTTGCAGTTAGTCGCTCGTCGCTCGTTGCAGTTAGTATTTGTGAGCCCGGTCTTCTCCCTCGTCGCGCGGGGTGTCGTTGAGGGTGCCCTTGTCGATCGCGCCGCGCGGGGAGTCGCCCGTCGACGCGATGTTCTCGACGCCCTCGCCGGCGACGGGATCCGTGAAGCCGGGACGCTCCGACGAGTCGTTCGCGCGCAGCTCACGCTGCCGCTCGCCGACGTTGTCGTAGGTCTCGGAGCGTCGAGTGCCCGCACTGTCGCTCGCGCTCTGCGTCAGCTGCTCGTTGCTCTGGAAGGTCATCGAGCCGTGCGGATTCGCGCCCGGATACGAGGTCTCGTTCGTCGAGCTGCTCGCGCCGCCGCCGAGGTCGAAGCTGCCGCCGCGCGAGGCGGGGCCGATCTCCGATTGCTGCGCGCGCGCGGCCGCGTCCTGCGCCGCGGTCACGTCGCTCGTTCCACGGAGCGCGTTGCCGTTGTCGATCACGGTCGAGACGTTGCCGCTGGCGAGCCGGCCGGTGCCGAAGCCGGCGACGGTGTCGGGCTCGCCCGTGGCATTCGCTTCCAGCGAATCGCTCCCGGTGCCGATGCTTCCCGTCGTGCCCGTGGAGGTGAGGTCGTTGCGCTTCGAGCTGTCGCCGGTGAGAGAGGACTGCGACGCCGCGCCCCGCACGTACGCGGTGCGCGCGTAGTCGCGCATCTCGACCCAGTCCGCGCCGGTGTTGTTCGCGTCGCTCGACCAGCCGCGCTGAAGATCCGGCTCGATCTCGTCGAACGAGCGCCCCGTGTAGTCGGGGTTGCGGCTCGCGAGGTAGCCGAGCTGGTACGCCGGGCGCACCGCCTCGTACGAGCGGCTCGCGCTGCTCGGCGCCTCCACCGCGCGCGTCTCGTAGTCGCTGCGGAAGTGCGCGTCGTCGGCATGGCTGAAGTTGGACGCCGCCTCGGAGATCGCGCGTCCCGCCCACCAGCCGCCGATCGCGCCGGCGATCCCGCCGATCACGGTGCCGATGGGGCCGCCAAGCGACCCGATCGCCGCGCCGGCGATCACCCCGCTGATCCCGCCCGCCGCCTCGCCCACCTGGTCGCCGACCGTGGGATGCTCGTCGTGGTGCACCACGTTGTCCGCGGCCACCGCCTCGCGCGCGTGCCCGAGCGGTCCGTCCAGATCGTCCAGGTTGTGACTGGTGCGGTCCGTGCGATCAGCGAGATCGGCGGATCCGCGGTCGGCGACGACCGAGTCGTCGCGCACGAGCGAATCGGAGTGCGTGAACCCCTCACCCTCGTCGGCGCGCCGCAGCTCGTTGTCGCGCAGCTCCGAGGCCCGTTCCGACTCGCGGCCGGTGTTGCGGGCGTCCTCGTTGCGCAGCTCCTCGTTCCGTTCCATGCTCCCTCCCGCGAGATGCGATCGATGTTCCGTCAGTACCGTGCCCCCCGAGCGGGGGCAAAAGCGGGACCATCCGTGACGAACCGCGGAGACCCTCGATGAGCGACGACACCACCCGCGAATCCACCGCTCCCGGGCGGATCCGCATCGGCGCGCAGGGATGGAACTACGACGCGTGGCTCGGCGGCTTCTATCCCACCGGCACGCGCGCCACCGACTTCCTGTCGGTCTACGCGCGCGCCTTCGACACCGTCGAGGTCGACTCGACCTTCTACGCGATCCCGCCCGAGCGCACCATCGAGGGCTGGGTGCGCCGCACCCCGGACGATTTCGTCTTCGCGCTCAAGCTCCCGCAGTCGATCACGCACGAGCGGCGGCTGCGCGACTCGGAGGACGAGACCGTCCTCTTCGTCGAGCGCATTCGCGGGCTCGGTCGGAAGCTGGGTCCCGTGCTGATGCAGCTCGGCCCCGACTTCACCATCCACGAGCTCCCCGCGCTCGCGGCGTATCTGAGCGCCTGGCCGCCGGAGATCGCGCTCGCCGTGGAGTTCCGGCACTCCTCCTGGATCGCCCGGGACGTGCACGCGATGCTCGCCGAGCACGGGGTGTCGCTCGCGCTCAGCGACGGTCCGTGGATCCCGCGCGACACCCTCCTGAAGCTCGCCGAGCATCCGACGGCGGACTTCTTCTACATCCGCTGGATGGGGCCCGATCGCGCGATCACCGATCACTCGCGCGTGCAGGTGGACCGCTCGCGCGAGATCGAGCGCTGGGCGACGGCGATGCGCGCGATGGCGGCGTCGGGGCGCGCGGTGTGGGCGTACTCGAGCAACTACTACGCGGGCCACGCACCGCAGACGGCGCGCGACGCCCAGGGCGCGCTCGGGCAGCGTACGGTGGACCCGGATAGACTCGGGGTGCAGATGTCGCTGTTCTGACGCGTTCGACGGGGGACGTGGAAGTGGACGTGGGACTCCCACGTCGTCGTGCACCGAGGTGAGGCATTGCGAAAACGCGTCCCGCCGAACACTGTTCGGCCGTGAGAGCCCGCACCCTCGCCTTCGTCGTCGCCGCCATCCTCGGTGCCGCCGTCTTCGTCAGGCTCGGGATCTGGCAGATCGATCGCCTGCACCAGCGGCAGGCGCTCAACGCCACCATCCGCGCGCGCCTCGCCGCCGCGCCGGTCTCCGTCGATTCGCTCGGCGGACCACCGGACTCGCTCCGCTACCGGCGCGCGACCGTGCGCGGGCTCGCCAGCTACAACGGCGAGGCGCTCCTCGTCCAGCGCACGATGAACGGAAGCCCGGGCGCGTATCTTCTCACCCCGGTGCGCACCCGCCGCGGAGACTCGGCGACGATCGTCGTCCGCGGCTGGGTCTACGCTCCGGACGGCGCGACCGTCGACCGGGAGCGCTGGCGCGAGGGGGACAGCCTAACGGTGGAGGGTTGGCTCGACACGCTCTCGCGGGCCGGCCGTCCCGATACCATCGCCGGACATCCGGACGCGCTCCGCCGGCTCGACCGGGCGACCCTCGAGCGGCACGCGGGCGTCCCCCTGCGCGAGGTGTATCTCTGGGCGACGGCGCCGAAGCCGGCGAAACCGGCCGCCGAAGCACCGGCACGCTTTACGCTTCCTGAGCTCGACGACGGGCCGCATCGCAGCTACGCGATCCAATGGTTCTCCTTCGCCGCGATCGCGCTGATCGGGGCGGGAATAATCGCACGCAACGACCGCCGCGGCAGGCGGGACGAGGAGCACGCGCCCGTCACCGGGTGACGCGTGCCCGGCGTCAATTCATCGGAGGAGCTGATGGCCGAGCAGAGCAAGGCACTGGCGTCGGAGACCGAAGCGCGCGACGTCGCCGAGTCGGCGCGCGAGAGCGAGTGGGAGCACCCGAGCTTCGTCCGGGAGCTCTTCCTCGGACGATTCCGACTCGACCTCATCGACCCGCACCCGCCCGTGCACGACGCCGCCGAGGAAGCGCGCGCGAAGCCTTTCATGGACAAGCTCGAGGCCTTCCTCCGTCGCGTGGACTCGGAGGAGATCGATCGCACGGGCGACATCCCGGAGCCGCTCGTCCAGGAGCTGCGCGAGATGGGCGCCTTCGGCATCAAGATCCCGAAGGAGTATGGCGGGCTCGGTCTCTCGCAGATGAGCTATGTCCGCGCGATGCAGCTCGTCACCTCGAAGGACGGCTCCCTCACCGCGCTGCTTTCAGCGCACCAGTCGATCGGGCTGCCGCAGCCGCTCAAGCTGTTCGGCACCGAGGAGCAGAAGAAGAAGTACTTCCCACGACTCGCGAAGGGCGCGATCAGCGCCTTCGCGCTCACCGAGGTCGACGCGGGAAGCGATCCCGCGAACATGCACACCTCGGCGACGTTGAGCCCCGACGGGAAGCACTGGATCCTGAACGGGGACAAGCTCTGGTGCACCAACGGCACGCGCGCCGAGCTGTTCGTCGTCATGGCGCGCACGCCTGATCTCGAGGTTGGAGGGAAGAAGAAGAAGCAGATCACCGCCTTCATCGTCGAGGCGAACATGCCCGGCGTCTCGGTGAAGCACCGCTGCCGCTTCATGGGGCTCAAGGCGATCGAGAACGGGGTCATCCACTTCGAGAACGTGAAGGTCCCTGTCGAGAACGTGCTGTGGGGAGTGGGGAAGGGACTCAAGCTCGCGCTGATCACCCTCAACACGGGGCGCCTGACGCTTCCGGCGAGCGCCGCCGGCGTCGGCAAGGCGATGCTGCAGGTGATGCGGCTCTGGGGGAACGAACGCGTCCAGTGGGGGCAGCCGATCGGCAGGCATGAGGCGGTCGCGAAGAAGATCGCCCGCTGCGCCGCCGATACCTTCGCCATGGAGTCGGTGGGAGAGCTCGCCTGCGCACTCTACGAGCGCGGCAACTACGACATCCGTCTCGAAGCGGCGATCGCGAAGATGTACAACACGGAGCTCGGCTGGCGCATCGTGGACGACACGCTGCAGGTGCGCGGCGGGCGTGGCTACGAGATGGCGGCCTCGCTCGAGGCGCGCGGCGAGCTTCCGATCCCGATCGAGCGGGCGATGCGCGACTTCCGCATCAACCTGATCTTCGAGGGCTCGTCGGAGATCATGCGGCTCTTCATCGCGCGCGAGGCGGTGGACCATCACTTCAAGACCGCGTTCGCGCTCGTCGCTCCCGATTCATCGATGGGGGAGCGCGCCGCCGCGGCGGGACGCGTCGCGAAGTTCTACCCCGCGTGGTACGCCGCGCGCTGGGTCGGCAAGGGACAGGTGCCGATGAGCTACTCGAGCCACGGGAAGCTCGCGAAGCATCTGCGCTTCATCGAGCGCAACACGCGCCACCTCGGCCGCGCGATCTTCCACGCGATGGTACGCTTCGGTCCGAAGCTCGAGCGGCGCCAGCTGGTGCTCTTCCGCGCGGTGGACATCGGCGCCGAGCTGTTCGCGATGAGCGCGGCGTGCGTCCGGGCGCGCATGCTGGCGAAGGAAGGGCAGAAGGAAGCGATCGAGCTCGCCGACTACTTCTGCCGCGAGGCGCGCGTGCGCGTCGAGCAGCACTTCCGCGAGCTGTACGGCGCGAACGACAAGGCGATGTACGACGTCGCGAAGCACGTGCTCAAGGGAGAGCACGGCTGGCTCGAGCACGGGATCGTCGGGCTGCTCGGTGGCGGGGCGTCCTCGCACGAGCAGGAGCCATCGCGCCTGGCGACGCGTCGCGAGACGGCCGCCGTCTGATGGTGGCCAGCTGCCAGTTGCCAGGCGAAAGTGACTGTGGTTACCGCAGTCACTGACTACTGGCGACTGGCAGCTGGAACCGTCAGGCCTGCGCCCTCGCCGGCACTTCCTCCGGCGCCGTCGCGCCGACGACCGTCAGTATGATCCCGAACACCGCGTGGAGCACGATGTCGTAGCCGCCGATCGGGATGAAGCCGAAGGTGTCGGGGAAGACGAAGCCGACGCCGGTGAGGACGAGGTAGAGCCCACCGGAGATCATGCAGTAGCGGCGGGCACCGTTCGGCGTCCTCGCGGCGAGCAGCCCCCAGACTCCGAAGAGCAGGTGCACGCCGTTGTGCAGCGCGTTCACTGGAAAGAGACCGGCGAGCTTCGTCGCGGTCTCCATGTTCGCGTCCATCGACATCCCGCCGGTCGCGAAGCCGGCGATCGCGGCGCCGACGAAGGCGAGGCCGAAGAGAAGAGCGATCTTCTGGACGAAACGCATGCTCGGGGCTCCCATTCGAAGCGTGTGTCGAGAAACGCGACGCACGCCCGCGCGCCGCTATGGTATCGACTCCCCGGGCCGATCGAGAGTCACGCCTTCCCGCCGCTGCGGGAGCTGCAGCAGCATCACCGCGAGCGCGATCGCCACGCCGCCGACGAGCGTCCCCGCTCCGAGGGGCTGGCCGAGCACCACCGCGCCGAGCAGCGCCGCCCAGAACGGCTCGACGGTCGAGACGATCCCCGTGCGGACCGCGCCCAGCACCGACAATCCATTCAGGAAGAGCACGAACCCCGCGATCGTCGACACTCCCGCGAGGAGCAGGATCGCCAGCCACGCGCGCCCGCCGAAGCTCGTCGTCAGTGTCAGCGTCTCCACCGTCGCGGCGGACAGTCGCGCGCGCGTCAGCAGCGCGATGAGTCCAACGATCACGAAGGAGCAGGTCGCACCGAAGGCGAGCAGCGAGGAGGCGGCACGTGCCGACAGGCCCTCGCTCAGCCGGCCGATGAAGGGGATGTAGAGCGCGTAGACGAGCGCCGCGAAGAGCGCCAGCGCGACGCCCGCCGGATGCAGCGACCGCGCGTCCGGCGCTCCCACCATGACCGCGATCCCGCCGAGTGAGAGGACGAGCGCGGCGACCCGCGTCCCGTTCAGGCGTTCGGTACCCCTGATGGCGGCGATGACGGCGATCCAGGACGGATACGTATAGAAGAGGAAGACCAGCGTCGCGACGGGGATCCAGCGCAGCGCGAGCAGGCTGCTGAAGTTGATCACCGCCTGCGGCGGCCCACCGAGCGTGGCGATCCGCCACCCCTGCGCCCGCGCGCCGCGCATGGCCCGCGGCCCGCCGGCGAGCACGAAGAGTCCCAGCCCGCCGAGCAGGAATCGCCACGTGAGGATCGACAGCAGGGGCGCGCCGTCGCGCTGCGCCAGCGTCACGAAGATCGCGATCGAGCCGAAGCAGCAGGCCGACGCGGCGATCATCGCGGTCGCCAGCGGTGTCGAGCGCTTCACGCGGCGTTCCTCAGCGCAGGTTGAGGAAGTGGATCGCGATCGTGAAGTAGACGATGATCCCCGCCACGTCCACCAGCGACGCGACGAACGGAGACGATGCGATGGCCGGGTCGAAGCCGAGCTTCGTGAAGATCATCGGCAGCATCGCGCCGACGATCGTCCCGATGAGCACCACGCCGAGCAGGGTGAATGCGATCACCCACGCGATCGAGGTGCCGTTCCCCCACATCAGGGCGCGCCCGAAGCCGATCATCCCGAGGAAGGCGCCGAGCGCGATCCCCTGGCCGATCTCGCGCGCCAGCACGCGCAGCGTGTCGCGCAGCTCCACGTCGCCGACGGCGAGCGCACGCGTGATCAGCGTCGCGGACTGCGATCCCGAGTTCCCGCCCGAGCTGATGATCAGCGGGACGAAGAACATCAGCGCGGTCACCGACTCGAGCACTCCGGAGTAGTGCCGGAGCGCGACGCCGGTGAACATCTCCTCGACGAAGAGGAGGATGAGCCATCCACCCCGCTTGCGGGCGAGGTTCCAGAAGCCGGTCGCGAAGTACGGCTCGTCGAGGGGCTGCACGGCGCCGAGCTTCTGGACGTCCTCCGTCTGCTCCTCGACGAGGGCGTCGATGACGTCGTCGACGGTGACGACGCCGATGATGCGCGAGCTCTCGTCCACCACCGGCACCGCGACGAGGTCGTAGTCGCGGGTGAGCTGCGCGACCTCGGAGCGGTCCGCGGTCGCGGGGACGGTGACGACCTCCTCCCACGCGACGTCGGCGACCTTCGCTCCCTCGGGCGCGGCGAGGAGCTCGCGCAGCGACATCACGCCCTGCACGCGCCCCTCGGCGTCCGTGGTGTAGATCGAGTACATCGCCTCCTTGCGCCCGCCGCGCGCGATCACGCGCACCTGGGCGAGCGCTGCCTCGACCGTCATCGAGGCGGCGACGGAGACGAACTCCGTCGTCATGATGCCGCCCGCGCTCTCCGGGTCGTAGGCGAGGAGCTGCTCGGTCTCGCGCCGCGCCTCGGCCGGGATCTCGGCGAGGATGTCGTCGGCGTGCTCCTCCTCCAGCTCCTCGAGGACGTCGGCGCGGTCGTCCGGCGTCATGTGCGAGACGAGCGAGGCGGCCTGCTTCGCCGTCATCTCCTCGAGAACTTCGGCGCGCAGCTCCTCGTCGAGGTACTCGAGGACGTCGGCGGCTCGCTCCTTGGGGAGGGCGCCGAGGAGCACGGGGACCATCTCGCGCGGGATCGCCTCGGCGACGTCGGCGAGGTCGGCCGGGTGCATCTCCTCCGTCTCGGCGGCGACGCTCTGCGGCTCCTCCTCGAGCAGCACGAGGATGTCCGGCGCGAGGAGCGCGGCGACGGGTCGCTCTTCCTTTCGCTGGGGTGGCGTCATCGGGCCGTCCGGTCGGAGCGTCCGCGGCGTCGCGACGAAAGTAACATCGTCCGGCGCCGCCGTGTCGCGCGTCACGTGCGTTGAGTCACGCGCGCTCGCGGGCGCGTCAAGTTAGGCGCGCGCGGCGTGGCGAACAAGCGGTGTCACGCGTCTTCAGGGAGGCCGAAAGCACACCGGCCGCTCACCTCAGCACCCTCGAATGCGAGTCTTCGTCACCGGTGCAGCGAGCCCCCTGGGCCGCGCCCTCGTCTCCGCACTGAAGCGCCGTGGAGACCATGTGATCGGTCTCGTCCGCCGTCGTGGCGGACTGCAGGTCCTCAAGAACCTCGGCGCGGAGGCGGTGCTCGGCGACGTGCGCCGCTCCGAGTCCCTCGCCCGGCAGATGGCGGGGTGCGACGCGGTCTTCCACGTCGCGGGCTTCTTCGACTTCTGGGCGCGCGACGTCCGCACCTTCGACTCCGTGAACGTCGGCGGGACGAAGAACACCATCGCCGCCGCCGTGGTCGCGAAGGTCCCGCGCCTCATCCACGTCTCGAGCGCGCTCGCGATCGGCGAGCCGCGCGGGGAGACGGGCTACGAGTGGACGCGCCATCGCGGCGAGACGCGGAGCGAGTTCGAGCGCTCGAAGCTCGAGGCCGAGCGGCTCGCGATGCGGCTGCGCGGGAAGGGGATCGAGATCGTCGTCGTCGAGCCCTCGCTGGTGCTCGCCCAGTCGGACATGGGCTGGATCGGCCGCGTGATGACCCGCGCCGTGACGGGCGGCCCGCGCTTCGCGACCGACGCTCCGATGTCGTGGGTGACCGCGGAGGACGCGGCGCAGGGGCTGATCGCCGCCCTCGATCGCGGCAAGAACGGCGAGCGCTACATCCTGAGCAGCGAGCGGATGTCGATGCGCCAGATGATGGACCGCGTCGCGCAGCTCACCGGGCGACGGGCCTCGCGGAAATGGACGCCGCGCCAGCTCGAGACGGTGGCCGCGATCTCCGAGATGGTCGCCACCCCTTTCGGCAAGCGTCCCATCCTCGCTCCCGACGAAGCGCGCTTCCTGATGAACGGCCTCCGCGTGGACGGCGGCTACGCGCGCACCGAGATCGGAGTGAAGTACACGCCGATCGCCTCGGTGCTGCCCGCGATCGTCCAGAGCTACCAGCGCGCGCTCGACCGGTTCGTGAGCTGAGAGCACGGAGGTCCGGCGAGAACGGCGCGCTCGGCTGGAAGAGATCACGAAGGACGTAGAGGACCACGAGGACACGGAGGATGCCTGGAGCCCTCCGTGTCCTTCGTGGTCCCTGGTGTCCTCTACGACCGCTGAAGCAACCGGCTCGTTGCGCGCCCGCGCTCGCTCACCGTTCTCGGCAGCTTTCGCTTTCCAATTCCTGACAACTGTCGGAAACCGCTCGTGCAACCTTTTCGTACGAGCCGCTGTCCCATCGCCGGGTCAGCAGAGACCGTGCGCTCGTTTCTCCCGCATCACCAGCCGAGCATTCCCATGCGTCACATCATCAGCCTGTGTGCGTTCGCGATTCCCGCCGTGCTCTCGGCGCAGGCGAACGTCACCGTCGCGTCGAACGGTCGCCCGTCGACCGCGTCCGCCGGCGGACGAGCGGTGGTCACCGCCAGCACCGCGACCGCGGTGCGCGCGAGCGAGGCGATCGTGCTCGATGGGCGCGGCACCGACGCGGTGTGGGAGCGGGCGCCCGAGATCAGCGGCTTCCGCGAGTTCGAGCCCAACGAGGACGGCGATCCGAAGATGGAGACCACGGCGAAGGTCGCCTTCGACGATCACAACCTCTACGTCTTCCTCCACGCCAGGGACCCGCACCCCGATTCGATCGTCGGCCGCCTGACGCGCCGCGACCAGGGGAGCGCGTCGGACTGGCTCATCGTCCTCATCGACTCGTACAACGATCACCGCACCGGCTTCGAGTTCCACGTCAACCCGGCCGGGGTGAAGCGCGACATGTCGATCATCAACGACGGCGAGGAGGACGACTCGTGGGACGCGGTGTGGGACGTCCAGACGGCGATCGTCGCCGACGGATGGACCGCGGAGTTCCGGATCCCCTTCAGCCAGCTGCGCTTCCCGCCTAACGGCTCGCCGACCTTCGGCATGATGTTCGGGCGCAAGGTGGGCCGCACGAACGAAGGGATCGCCTGGCCGGTTCTGCGCAAGTCGAAGGGCGGGCTCGTGTCGCAGTTCGCGGAGGTGTCCGGGTTCAGCGGGCTCGCAAGCCCGCGCCGCCTCGAGGTCACCCCGTACACCGTGATGAAGAGCGTCTCGCAGTCGCAGCTCGACGCGGGGGGCGCGGTGGCGGGTTACGATCGCGCGCAGCGCAGCACGATGGGTGCCGACATCAAGTACGGTGTCACCTCGAACCTCACCCTCGACGCGACGATCAACCCCGACTTCGGACAGGTCGAGGCGGACCCGTCGAACCTCAACCTCACCGCGTTCGAGACCTTCTACTCCGAGCGGCGCCCCTTCTTCATGGAGGGCGCGGGACTCTTCCGCTTCGACCTCAACTGCAACGACGGCAACTGCAGCGGCCTGTTCTACTCGCGCCGCATCGGCCGTCGCCCGCAGCTCAATGGCGACATCCAGTCGATCGACCCGACCGCCAGCGTCAGCAACTCGACGCCGATCCTCGGCGCGGCGAAGCTCACCGGCCGCACGCCGTCGGGACTCCAGGTCGGCTTCTTCGACGCGGTCACCGAGGAGCGTCGCGCCTACGGCAACTCGATCGGCTCGCTCGTCGCGGAGCCGCGGACGAACTATCTCGTCGGCCGCGTCGCGCAGGACTTCCGCAACGGGAAGAGCGCGATCGGGATCATGGGCACCTCGACCAACCGCTCGCTCGACGACTTCACGCAGCAGTACCTCGGACGCTCGGCGTACGTGCTCGGCGTCGACGGCCGTCATCGCTTCCTGAAGGACAACTACGAGGTGACCGGCTTCCTCGCCGCGAGCCGCGTGCAGGGGACGACGGACGCGGTCTCGCGTCTCCAGACGAGCTCCCGCCACCAGTACGATCGTCCGGACGACGACCTCGCGTTCGACTCGACGCGCACGTCGATGAACGGGACCGCGCAGCAGCTCTCCTTCAGCAAGGTCGGCGGCGGGATCACGCGCTTCAACTTCAACTTCCGCCAGCTCTCGCCGGGGTTCGAGGTGAACGACGTCGGCTACCTCAATCGCGCCGACACGCGCACCGCCAACGGGTGGGTCGGTCTCCAGTTCAACAAGCCGACTTCGTGGTACCGCATGGCGCGGCTGAACTTCAACCAGTGGAACGGCTGGACGACGGAAGGGCTGCAGACGGAGATGGGAGGGAACATCAACTTCCACTTCCAGCTCCCGACGATGTGGTGGTTCCACATGGGCGCGAGCGAGAACGGGCTCGTCCCCGTGTACGACGACCGCGCCTCGCGCGGCGGTCCGGCGGTGCGCTACTCGAAGAGCTTCAGCCCCTGGTTCGGCTTCGGCGGCGACGACCGGAAGCGCATCACCCCGTACTTCTTCTCCGGCGCCTTCTGGGGCGACGAGGGCGCGTCGCACGGCTTCTTCCTCGACCCCGAGGTCGAGCTGAAGGCCGGTGACCGGATGCGCATCTCCGCGGGGCCGCACTTCCAGCACGACATCAACGACACGCAGTGGTTCGGCCGCTTCAGGACGCAGAACGCGGACGCGAGCTACTCGACGCACTACAGCTTCGCGCGGCTCGACCAGCGCACGCTCTCGATGACGACGCGCATGGACTACACCGCCACGCCGACGCTGACGATGCAGGTCTATCTCGCGCCGTACGTGACCGTCGGCAGCTATCGCAACCTGCGCGAGCTGAAGGATCCGCGCGCGGCGCGCTACGCCGACCGCTATCAGCCGTACGCGCCCTTCGACTTCGCCGATCCGGGCGCGTTCACCGGCTTCGGGCCCTCGTCGCACGACTTCAACTACAAGGCGCTGAACACGAACGCGGTGCTGCGCTGGGAGTACCGCCCCGGGTCGACGGTCTTCCTCGTCTGGCAGCAGGGGCGCGAGCAGTGGGATCGGAACATGGGGAGCTACGACGCGCGGCGCGACTACCGCGATCTCTTCCGCGCGCACCCCGACAACACCTTCCTGATCAAAGCGTCCTACTGGTTCACCTTGTAGGGGGGTAAGCCAGGTGGGCGCCTAGAGGAGCGGCAGCGTTCGCTGCCGCTCCTCGCTCGTTTCCAGAAGCTCGTAACCGGCGAGCGAGACCGCGTCGCGGATCGCCGCCTCGGTCGCGCGCCCGTCGTGCTCGATCGTCGCGCGGCCGACGACCACTTCCGCGGTCCCCACGCCGGGGACCGCGGTCAACGCCGTATAGACGGCGCGCGCGCAGTGGACGGAGCGCATCCCGGCGATGCGCGCGACGGTGACGAAGCGTGGCACGCGAGGAAAGCTATCCGCGGCATCGACGTTGCGCGCCGGCGGTGGCGCGGGCGAACTTATCCACCTCACTCGAACCCCGCCGCCATGCCTCGCGTCGCCTTCCTCGGCCTCGGCGCCATCGGTGCCCCGATGGCCCGCCACCTCGCCCGCAAGTTCGACCTCGCGGTCTGGAACAGGACCGCGTCGCGGGCGGTCGCCTTCGCCTCCACGCACCACGGGGCGACGCACGCGCGCACTCCCGCCGACGCGGCGCGGATGCGCGACATCGTCGTCACCTGCCTGCCTACTTCGCGCGAGGTCGAGGCACTCCTCGACGGCGCCGACGGGCTGCTCGCCGGCCTGCAGAAGGGCGCGCTCGTCGTGGACTGCACCTCGGGCGATCCCGCGAGCTCGCGCCGGATCGCCTCGCGCCTCGCCGAGGCGGGGGTCTCCTTCATCGACGCGCCGGTGAGCGGCGGAGTGAGCGGCGCGGAGAAGGGGGAGCTGACGGTGATGGTCGGCGGGAAGCCCGCGGACCTCGAGAAAGCGCGCCCCGTGCTCGAGGCGTTCGGGAAGAAGATCGTGCACTGCGGCGACGTCGGCGCCGGGGACGCGATCAAGGCGGTGAACAACGCGCTGCTCGCGGTGCACATCTGGGCGACCGCCGAGGGGCTCGCCGCGCTCGCGAAGTCCGGCGTCGATCCGAAGATCGCGCTCGACGTCATCAACGCGTCGAGCGGACGCTCGAACACATCGATGAACCTCTTTCCCGAGCGGGTGACGAGCCGCGCCTTCCCGCGCACCTTCCGGCTCGCGCTGCTCGACAAGGACGTCGGCATCGCGGCGGACGTGGCGCGCGCGCACAAGGTCGCGTCGCCGCTGCTGCAGCTCACCGCGGAGCTCTTCCGGCTCGCCCACGACGAGCTGGGGGAGGAGGCGGATCACGTCGAAGCGGTGAAGGTCGTCGAGCGGTGGGCGGGGACGGAGATCCGATGACCGCGACGCGCGTCTCCGGCTCGCACCCGAGCCAGCACCCGGAGTCGGTCGGCGTCGCGGAGGTGCGCTCGCACTTCCCGGCGCTCGAGCGGAGGCACCTCGGACATCCCGTCGCCTACTTCGACGGGCCGGGGGGGACGCAGGTGCCGCGCGAGGTGGTGCAGGCGATGTCCGACTACCTCCTCCACCACAACGCGAACACGCACTGGGCGTATCCGACGAGCGTCGAGACGGACGCGATCATCGAGTCGGCGCGCGAGGCGCTCGCCGATCTCCTCAACGCCACGCCGCGCGAGATCGCTTTCGGCCAGAACATGACGTCGCTCGCCTTCCACCTCGGCAGGGCGTTAGGCAGGCGGTGGGAGAAGGGTGACGAGATCGTCGTCACGGAGCTCGATCACCGCGCGAACGTCGATCCGTGGAAGGCACTCGAGCGCGAGCGCGGCGTGGTGGTGCGGATGGCGCGCGCCGACGAGAAGGCGGGCGTCGTCGACCTCGACGACCTCGCGTCGAAGATCGGGTCGCGCACGAAGCTCGTCGCGGTCGGCGCGGCGTCGAACGCGCTCGGCACCATCACCGACGTCGCGCGCGTCTGCGCGATGGCGCGCGAGGCGGGAGCGGTGAGCTTCGTGGACGCGGTGCACTACGCGCCCCACATGCTGGTGGACGTCAAGGCGATCGGCTGCGACTTCCTCGCCTGCTCGGCGTACAAGTTCTACGGGCCGCACGTCGGGATACTCTACGGGCGCGAGCAGCTCATCGCCGGCCTCGACGCGCCGAAGCTCGTGCCGGCGCCGGACGCGCCTCCGGAGAAGCTGGAGACGGGGACGCAGAGCCACGAATCGATGGCCGGCGCCGCGGCGGCGGTGGACTTCCTCGCCAGCCTCGCCAACGGCCCGACGCGCCGCGCGCGCCTCGAGCGCGCCTACGCCGGCTTCCACGCGCGCAAGCGCGAGCTCTTCGCGCGACTATGGAACGGGCTCGGCGCGATCCGCGGCGTGACGCGCTACGGCACGCCGCCGGAGGCGATCCGCACGCCGACCGCCGCGTTCACGGTGAAGGGCGTCGACTCGGAGCGCGTCGTGCGCGCCCTCGCCGAGCGCGGAGTGTTCGCCTCGCACGGCGACTTCTACGCGTCGACGATCGTGGAGAAGCTGGGACTGGCCGAGGCGGGACTCGTGCGCGCCGGGTGCGCGATCTACACGACGCCGGACGAGGTCGACCGCCTGCTCGAGGGCGTCGCGGCGGTGGCGCGTTAGGCGCGTCTCGTTGCGTGACGGCCGCCGGCACCCTCGGGATTCTCGGTGCCTCGGTGCTCTCCCTGCTGAAAAATGCGCGATCGCTGACCGCCGGCCGAGCCTCGACGCGACCCGAGCCGGGGCCCGATCAGCGTGGCGCGCGGTGCGTGCTGTCGGTCGGCGCCGCGACCTTTGTCTTCTCGACCACCGAGTCGGCAGCGGCCTTGGGAGTCGAGTTGGCGACCGCGGGGGTGGCCGGCGCGTTCGACGGATAGGGGCGCTTGCGCGCCACCAGCTCCTTCTCGAGCGCGGGGAGGAAGATGTCGTACTTCGAGCCCGGGCTCCACAGCACCCAGCCGTCGTAGCCCGCGGCGTAGACGCCGCGCTTCTGGGCGTCGATCTCCGCGGGGCCGTAGGGCGGCGCGCCGAGGGTGAAGGCCTGGATCCAGGGACGCACGTGCTCCGGCTTCGTGATCTTGAGCGCGATGTCGCGGTCGTGCGCCTTCGAGATCGCGATGCGCTGGATCGCCTCCGGCTCCGCGTTCGGGCGCGCGAGTCCGAACGAGCCGCGCGGATAGTGCGAGGGATACGTCATCGGCAGCACGACGTCCACCGCCGGCGAGACCTTCTCCCACTCCTGCCCGATCTCGAGCGGGCCGCGCACCGTCGTCACCAGGCCGAAGATGTCGGCGGTGCAACGCGCGCCTAACGCGTTGATCCGCTTGCACGCCGCGCCGAGGAAGTCGGCGAGCGCCTGCGGCTTCGCGACACCCTTCGCGTCCGGGAACACCTGCTGCGGCAGGCTCGGATACGGCTCGGGGAAGCGCACGTAGTCGAACTGGATCTCGTCGAAGCCCATCCGCGCCAGCTCCTCGGCGACGCGGATGTTGTACTCGCGGATCATCGGATCGTACGGGTCGACCCAGGTCAGCCCCTGCTTGTCGTGCCAGGCGCTGCCGTCCGTCTTGCGGATCGTGTGCTGCGGGTTGACGCGCGCGGCCACGGAGTCCTTGAAGGTCACCATGCGCGCGATGGCGACGAGGCCGTGCGCGTGCAGGGTGTCGATCAGCGCCGGGAGGTTGGGGATCGTGCCGCTGTGCCCCGCGTTCTTCGAGACCGCGGTGTCGCGCGAGGAGAAGTTCAGCCCGAACTCGTCCTTGAGGTCGAGGACGAGGCCATTGACCTCCGTCTGGTCGGCGATGTCGATCAGGTGCTTCATCTTCACCTTGCTCTGCGTCGCCCAGCGGTTGACGTAGAGTGCCCGCACGGTCGCTGGCGCGTCCTTGAGGTGCGAGCCGGCGGCGAATTCCCCCGCCGGCGCGGCCATCGCGCCGCCCGCGCTCGGGGCCGGGGTGGCCGGCGTCGACGCCGCGCCCGCGCTGTCGACGGTGTCGCCGTTGGCGCTCTCGCGCCGCTTTGCTTCGCCGCTCGCGCAGGCGGAGAGAACGAGAAGGATTGCAGGGGTCCAGCGCATGGATCGCATCACTCGAGTAGGGAGAATCGGGGCGCGAAAGTTACCGTCACCGAGGACGATCGTGCAGCGGTCGCGACACGCGTCCGCGCTCCCGTTCCGTGTATATTGATCGCCGATGTTCTCACACCGCCGTACGCTCGCGCTCGTCGCATCGCTCGCCGCCTGCCGCCCAGGCGGGCGCGACCGCGCCGAAGCCGCCCAGAACCCGCCTCCGCCACGCGCCGAGTTCCTCGTCGCGGCGGGTGACAGCACCTTCTGGGTGAGCGCCACTCCAGTCGGAATCCGCCGTCGTGGCTCCTCGCTCCTGCTCGCGCGCTTCGGCGGCGACTTCTACGAGGTCTACACCGCCGACGACGATCGTTCCTTCTACGACGCGCTCTTCCTCGGCCAGCGGGTCTACCGGCGCGACCTCGTCACCGGCGACTCGACGCTCGTCTATCGCGACAGCATCGTACCCGCGGCCGGCCGGCGCTGGGCGCGGCTGCATCCCGACGAGGCACCCCTTCGCCCGGACGAGGACGCGAGCGAACATCCCACCGCGTCGGCGACGGCGGAGGTGAGCCTGCTCGACGTGCACGACGGCTTCCTCTCGGTGGAGCACCGCACCGACATCGACGTCGGCGGCGTCACGCACTTCCATCGCACGGTGCGCCGCGTCGTGGACCTGCGCGAGCGGCGCGACGCGACCGTCAACGACGTGTTCGGCGATTCGGCGGGGGACGCGATCCTGCGCGACGCGCGGCGGCTGTTCGCGGCGGCGCGCGATTCGATCCGCGACGAGCGCGACCCGCGCGCCGAGACCGCGCGCGAGGCGGTGGGCGACCTGACCTTCGATCCGCGCAGCTTCACCATCGGTGACCGCGACGGCGCGCCCACCGTGTCCTTCACCGTCCCCGAGACCGGCGAGCTGGCAACGGGGGCGGCGCTCCCGCTCGCGCCGATCCGCGCGGCGGCGCCGCAGTGGTGGGACGACATCGCCTCGACGCTGCCGACGACGCGCGATTCGGTGGAGGACGCGTGGCGCGGCCGCGGCTACGTCGTGCGCGCGCGCTACGACGGTACCGGCGAGCAGGCGGCGCTCGTCATCGCAGACTCGACGGGCCGCGAGTGGTCGGTCGGCCGCGTACCGGCGCCCGTCCGGCACCTGCTCTGGCTCGACGCGCCGGCGATCGACTCGACGCAGCGCGTCGCGCTCGAGCGGGCCTTCGACGACGCGGTGCTCTACGACGACCAGGCGCGCGTCGCCGCCTCGCGTCGCGGCGGGCCGGCGCGGCTGGTCGCGCTGCGCCTGCGCCCGCGCGCCGGACGCGTGGTTCCCGTGCG
>DASVXU010000122.1:0-7256 GCA_036392515.1 Gemmatimonadaceae bacterium
CTCGGCCTCAGCCATCGTGTAGAACGGGAGGTCGTCGTCGTCGCGTCCCGCTTCCTCGGCCATCTTCCGGATGGCGTCGTTGACGCCGGAGAGAATCTCCTCGAGCGGGCAGGCGAGATAACCGTCGTCCTGGATGTTGCCGATGAACTCATCGGCGAGTGCGCTCTGGCGCGGGCTCAGCTCGAGGAGCGAGACCTGGTCGCGCAGATGATCGCCGAGATCGCGCGAGTCGACCGTGACCGGCTCGTAGTACTCCTTCTCCTCGTGCTCCTCGCGGCGTCCTGCCGTGTCGAAGCCGTCGAGAAGGATCTCCTCCCAGTCGATCTCCTCCTTGTCCTTCTTCTCTGCCTCGGCGGGAGTTTCCTCCGCGGGGGCGTCCTCGTTCTCCTCCTCGTCCTCCTCCGGCTCGACCATCTCGAGGAAGGGGTTGTTGAGGAGCTCCTGCTTGAGATGCTGCTGCAGATCGAGGAGGGGCATGTAGAGCAGATCCATCGCCTGGTAGAGGCGTGGATTGATCTTCAGCTCCTGCTTGAGCTGCGTATGCTGGGAGAGCCCCGGTCTCATGCGACACCTCCCGACCCCGCCGCGGACGACGGCGGCTCCTCGCCAGCGAAGCGGGCGCGGAGTCGCGCCGAGAGCGTGGGTCCGAGATAGATGTCGGCGACGGTGTCGTCGAAGACGAGCTCGCGCACGGTGCCGGAGACCTTCACCTGACCGTCGAACATGATGTAGGCGCGATCGACGATGTCGAGAGTCTGTTCGACGTTGTGATCCGAGATGAGCACCCCGATGCCGCGATGGCGCAGCCCGGCGACGATGGTCTGGATGTCGTTCACGGCGATCGGATCGACGCCGGCGAAGGGCTCGTCGAGCATCATGAACTTCGGCTGCGTCACGAGGGCGCGCGTGATCTCGAGGCGGCGACGTTCGCCGCCCGAGAGCGCGTAGGCCTTGCTGTGTCGGAGTCGCTTGATATTCAGCTCGTCGAGAAGGGTCTCGAGGCGTTCCCTGCGTTCTTCGGCGGTGAGCGGAAGAGTCTCGAGAATGGACAGGATGTTGTCCTCGACCGAAAGTTTGCGGAAGATCGAGGGCTCCTGTGAGAGGTACCCGACGCCCCGGCGCGCGCGCCGGTACATCGGCATGTCGGTGATGTCTTCGCCGTCGAGCAGGATTCGCCCGCTCATCGGCTGGATGAGCCCAACGATCATGTAGAAGGTCGTCGTCTTCCCCGCTCCGTTAGGTCCGAGAAGGCCGACGATCTCCCCCTGTTGCAATCGCAGGGCCACGTCATTCACCACGCGGCGCCGTCTATACATCTTGACGAGTCCCTCCGCCTCGAGGACACTGACTTTCGCGGGCGAGGTGACCGCCGCCACGCGGGCGGGGGTTGGGTGCTCCCCCGTGGCCTTGAGCACCCTCGCGAGGGCCTGGCGCTGGGGCTGGATCTCGGCCCAGAGCGACTCCACGATCCGGATCCGTTCATCGGGGCTGCTGAACCCCGCCGGCGGGATGACGATGACGCCATCGCTCGCGAGGCGCGGTAGGACGGAGTGCACGAGATACTCGCGGACCTCGTCGAGCGAGAGGCGACCCGCCTCACGGTCGGCGTCGCGCCCTTCGGCGCGGATCGCCGCGAGGTAGTCGTCGCGATAGCAGATGGCGAGGCGGTCGAGCGTCGTCGTGCCATCCTCGCGCGCCGTATCGAGCACCGCGTGAAGCGCGAGCGCCATCGAGCGCTCGGCGCTCGAGTACTGATCGAGGAGGGCGCGAATGCGCCCCGGCAGGTTGGCTTCGCTCATGGTTGCCTCACGCTGGCCGCGGTGCTGTCGGTGGTGGCGCCGCCGCGGGCCTTCGCGACGTTCGGCTCGAGATAGACTCCCGCGGCCTGCTCGGTCACTGTCACGCGCTGTACCTGACGGCTCGCGAAGGTGACGGTGATCGTTCGACCTCGCACATAGTTGATCGCGGGCCGGGTGATCGGCGCCCCCGAGACGGCGACCTGGTAGAACGAGCGCGCGTTCCCGTGCGCGACGAGCCGCGTCAGCGCGGGCTGCGAGGAGGTATCCGTCGCCGCGCTCGTCGAGTCGAAGTTGGCGACGATCGTGTCGCCGCGCAGCCAGTCGCGCTCCTTCGAACGAATCTTCGTCGAGTCGGGATCGCTCTGCGCCCACGCGTTGCGGACGGCGAACACCTGGCGGATCCGCTGACCGGGGAGCCGCACGTCGAGCGAGTCGGCGGTGATGAGCTGCGTCGGCGAGACGGCGCGTGCGCCGTTGGGGCCCCAGGCGAAAGCCTGTTCCAGCCTGTTCTCGTGCACGCGCAGGTCGATCGTGTCGGCGCGGAGGTCCATGTCCTGGCTCACCGCGCGCGCGTTGCCGAGCGAGATCACGCGCTCCAGCTGGCGCTGGCGCGAGAAGATGTCGATCGTCGTCCCGGTCAGGGTGAAGGGACGATCCGCCTTCCCCTCGATGATCGGGCCGCGCATCAGGCGCGCGAGCTCGTGACCGCTGTCCATGTAGGCGGAGTCGCCGGTGGCGTGGATGTCGGGTCGCGTGATGTCCACCTGACCGCCCGCGTAGACGAGGCTGTCCGCGTCCATCGTCACCCGGTCGGCGCGCAGGTCGACGGGCGGCTGCTTCTTCCCCGTCGAATCCACCTGGATGAGGGTGATGAGCGGCCGCCCCGTGGCGACCAGGCGCGTCTGCGGCCGGACCGCGGGGATCGCGCGATAGTACTCGGCGCGCGGCCCATGAAGCATCGTGCCGCTCGGCAGGGTCGCGACGACGTCGCCCTCGGCGAGGAGACGCTCCTCGTTCTTCCAGTAGGTCATGCGCCGCGAATCGACCTTCACGCGCGGCTCGGTGTAGTGGACGTTCCCGATCAGGTAGAGCAGCTCCAGGTCGCCGTAGTATTCGGCGCTGTCGGCGCGGAGCTGGTTGTTCTGACCGACGCAGGAGTAGGTGACGCCGCCGCCCTGGAACGCGTTGTACTTCCCGCTCGGAAGCTTGTTGAGCGTCGAACGCGCCTCGGTCGCCTCGAACTGCAGCACGCAGCGTCCCTGCTGCGCCCCCTGCCCCTGCGCGTACAGGGGCCGCGCGACGAGCAGCAGCGCTGCAGCGACGAGGAGGCGACGGCGCGACTTCACTGGCCGGGAATGGTGACGGCCCCGCCGGAGCCCTTGATCGTCTTGTGGATCCGGATGTTGTTCATGTTCGGATCCGATTCGAAACCGACTCCCGCGACGCTCTGTCCCTGCCCGGTGAGCTGGAAGGCGCTGTCGCTCGAGATCTCGTTGCGCACCTGGTCGTACTTGAGCTGGGGCGTCGTCAGGCGGCGACCGTCGGTCGAGACGACGACCACGTCGCCGCGCGCCTCCATGTTTCCCTGCGTGCGATAGGTGCCCTCCTTCGAGGTCAGCACCGCGCTCTTCGCGCCCTCGGTCGTGAAGAAATTCGTCTTCACCACGCGCAGCTCGATCCGCGTGTTGTCGTCGAAGAAGAACGCGGTATCGCCGAAGAGCTCCGCGCGCATCAACCCCTGATCCGTGAGGATCGCGCGGGCACCGAACATCACCTGGTCGGCGCTGTCGGCGAGCGCGGAGGTGCGCACCGCGGCGGGCTCCTTGTCGCCCCCGCACGCCGCGAGCGCGACGAGCGCGGCGGCGGCCGCGACGACGAACGGACGCGCGCTCATGCGACCCTCGCGCGCATCAGGTCGTGGAGATGCGCCACACCTACGACGCGCTGTTCTTCGTCGACGACGGGCATCGCGATGATCCCATGGGTTTCCATGCGGTACACGACGGCGCTCGCGAGCTCGTCGCGGCGCGCGACCTTCGGGGTGCGCGTCATGACGTCGGCCGCGCGCACGGCGAACACGTTCTCCTCGCGCTCCATCAGCCTCGTGAGGTCACCGGTCGTGATCACGCCGAGGATGCAGCGGCGATCGTCGGCGACGATGGCGATGCCCCGGCGCTCGGCAAGGAGCACGATCGCCTCGCGCATCGTGTCGTTCTCGCGCAGCATCGGGAGATCGTCCGTGACCATCAGGTCACTGATCGGCGTGAGCAGCTTCCGGCCCAGCGATCCGCCGGGATGGAGGCGGGCGAAGTCCTCGCGGCGAAAACCCTTCTCCTCGAGCAGGGCGACGGCGAGGGCGTCGCCGAGCGCGAGCGCCGCCGTCGTGCTCGTGGTGGGGGCGAGATCGTGCGGGCACGCCTCCTCGCGCACCCACGCATCGAGCGACACGTCGCAGGCGCGGGCGAGCGCTGATCCGTCGTTGCCGGTGATCGCGATCGTGTGCACCCCGAAGCGCTTGAGGTGCTCGACGAGCGGGAGCAGCTCGTCCGACTCGCCGCTCTTCGAGATGAGGATCGCGACGTCGTCGGCGCCGACGATTCCGAGATCACCGTGCACGCTCTCGACGGGGTGCAGGAAGGTCGCGGGAGTCCCGGTCGAAGTGAGGGTCGCGGCGATCTTGCGTCCGATCAGGCCGGACTTGCCGACACCCGTAACGATGACGCGTCCGCGCGAGCGTGCGATCGTCTCCACGGCGCGCACGAACGAAGCGCCGATGCGCTGCTCGACCTCGGTGAGCGCCTCGCGCTCCATGCGCACGACGCGGCGCCCGCGCTCCGCGATGTCGGTGCGGCTCACGTCAGCGCCTCCGCGATGGACCGCTCGCGAACGTACCGCTCGGTGACCTCCTCCCACTGGCCGCGCGCCTTCAGCAGGAGCTCGGCGAACTCGCGCACCGCGCCGCGACCGCCCGAGCGGACGAGGTTCACGGTGGACATCGCGCGGATCTCGGGGACGGCGTTGTTCACGCACGCCGAGAGCCCGACGACGCGCAGCACCGCCGCGTCGGGGAAATCGTCGCCGATGAATGCCGTCTCCTCGAGCCTGATGCCGTGCCGCGTGATCAACTCGCGGAACGCGGGAAGCTTGCGAGCCGCCGAATCCTGAATCACGTCGTCGAGCTCCAGCTCGAGCGCTCGATGGCGCACGCTCTCCGACACGCGGCCCGTCACGATGACGACCTTCAGGCCCGCGTCGCGGAGGAACTTGATCCCGAGCCCGTCCTGGATGTCGTACCGCTTCAGCTCCACGCGCGAGCCGCCGGCATCACCGAGGTAGATTCCCCCATCGGTGAGGACGCCGTCCACGTCGAGCCCGACGAGCCGGATGCGCTGCGCGACAGCGGGATCGATCATCGGCGGAGCGAGGTCCAGAGATCGAGCATGCGGTCGACGAGCGGATTCAGCGTGTCGAGGCGCAGCATGTTCGGCCCATCACTCGGCGCGTTGTCCGGATCGGGGTGCGTCTCGAGAAAGACGCCGTCGGCGCCAGCGGCGACCGCGGCGAGCGTGAGCGGCGGGATGAACTCGCGCGCGCCGCCGCTCGCTCCGCCTTCCCCGCGGCCGGGCTGCTGCACACTGTGCGTTCCGTCGAAGATCACCGCGCAGTCACAGGCTTCGCGCATGCGCATGAAGCCGCGCATGTCGACGACGAGGTCGCCGTAGCCGAAGAAGGTGCCCCGCTCGGTCACCGCGACCTCGATGTCGCCGCCCGCAGCGCCGCGGACCTTCTTCACCGCGCCGCGCATCCCTTCGGGATGCATCCACTGGCCCTTCTTCACGTTCACCGGCTTCCCCGTCGCGCCTGCGGCCTCGAGGAGGTCGGTCTGGCGGCAGAGAAAGGCGGGGATCTGCAGCACGTCCACGATCTCGGCAGCGGGAGCGCACTGCTCGGGGAGATGCACGTCGGTGAGCACCCGGAGTCCCGTGGCGGACTTCACGCGCTCGAGCGCCGCGAGACCGCGGTCGAGCCCGAGCCCGCGCTTCGCGCCGGGATTGGAGCGGTTCGCCTTGTCGAAGCTCGCCTTGAAGACGATGCCGCCGGGTACCCGCTCGGAGAGCCGCGCGAGATGCTCGGCGACGCGCATGTTGAGCGCGTCGTCCTCGAGCTGGCAGGGGCCGGCGATCATGAAGAAGGCGTCGCGTGGGAACGCGACGGCGCCGCGGGCGGCGCGCGACGGGTGCGTCGCCGTCACCGGACCGCCTCGGCCATGGTCGGGGTCTGCCGGCGGTCGTCGAGGCGCATGCGCTTCGCCTTCGCCGCCGCGGCGACGAACCCGGCGAACAGCGGGTGCGGGCGCGTCGGGCGTGACTTGAGCTCGGGGTGGAACTGACAGCCGACGAACCACGGATGCTGCGCGAGCTCGATGATCTCGACGAGCGAGCCATCCGGCGAGAGGCCGCTCAGCTTCATCCCGTTCGCCGTGAAGCGATCGCGGAAGGCGTTCGCGACCTCGTAGCGATGGCGGTGGCGCTCGCTGATCTCGGGGACGCCGTACATCTCCGCCGCCTTCGAGCCTCGCGCGAGGCGGCACGCGTAGGCGCCGAGCCGCATCGTGCCGCCCATGTCGGTGACGTGCTGCTGCGTCTCCATCAGCGAGATCACGGCGTTCGCGCACTCCGGGGCGAACTCAGAGGAATTGCTGTCGGCGATGCCGAGCACGTTGCGCGCGAACTCGATGATCGCCACCTGCATCCCGAGGCAGATGCCGAAGAACGGCAGCCCGCGCTCGCGCGCGCAGCGGATCGCCTCGACCATTCCCTCGACCCCGCGCACGCCGAAGCCTCCGGGAACGAGCAGCCCGTTGTACTGCGAGAGGATCTCGTTCGCGCGAGCGTCGCTGGTGAACAGGTCGCTCGACACCCAGGAGATGTCGACGCCGACGTCGTTGGCGATGCCGCCGTGGATGAGCGCCTCCTGGACGCTCTTGTAGCTGTCGGCGTAGTCGGTGTACTTGCCGACGATCGCGATCCGCACGCGCTCGCGCGGCTCGACGACGCGCTGCACCATCGTGCGCCACGCGCCGAGATCCGCCGGCTTTCCACCCAGCCCGAGGCGCTCGACCACCCACTTGTCGAGCCCCTGCTCCGCGAACGAGAGCGGGATTTCGTAGATCGTCGGCACGTCGCGGCTCTCGATGACCGCGCCGAAGTCGACGTTGCAGAAGAGCGCGATCTTGCGCTTCACGTCGTCGGTCAGCGGGCGCTCGGTGCGGCAGATCAGGAAGTCGGGCTGGATGCCGATCTGCATCAGCTCGCGCACCGAGTGCTGCGTCGGCTTCGTCTTGACCTCACCCGCGGCAGCGATGAACGGCACGAGCGTGAGGTGGATGAAGATCGCGTTCTCGCGACCGATCTCGTGGCGGAACTGGCGGATGGCCTCGAGGAACGGCTGCGACTC
>DASVXU010000123.1:0-7048 GCA_036392515.1 Gemmatimonadaceae bacterium
ACCTGCTGCAGACCCGCACCGGCAAGCGCACCGCCGCCGCGGCCGTGCGCATCGCCACCGAGATGGTGGCCGAGGGGATGATCGCCGACCAGGCCGCGGTGCTGCGCGTCCCCGCCGAGCAGCTCGACCAGCTCCTGCACCCGATCATCGACGCCAACGTGCGCGCGGTGTCGATCGCGCAGGGGCTGCCCGCGAGCCCGGGCGCGGCGAGCGGCGTCGCCGTGTTCGACCCCGACGTCGCGGAAGCACGCGCGGCTCGTGGCGAGAGCGTGATCCTCGTGCGCGAGGAGACGACGCCCGAGGACTTCCACGGCATGGTCGCCGCGCGCGCGGTGCTCACGGCGCGCGGCGGCATGACGAGCCACGCCGCGGTCGTCGCGCGGGGCATGGGCAAGTGCGCCGTCGTCGGCTGCAAGGATTTGAAGCTCGGCGACGATCGGCGCAGCTTCTCTGCCAACGGCACCTTCGTGAAGGAAGGGGACTGGCTCACCCTCGACGGCGCGACGGGGCGCGTCTTCGCCGGCGCCCTGCCGACGATCCCCAGCGAGGTGATTCGGGTGATCTCCGGACAGACAAGGGCGACCGAGGCGCCCGCATATCTGTCCTTCGAGCGCCTGATGAAGCGCGCCGACAAGGTCCGGCGGCTCAAGGTGCGCGCGAACGCCGACACCCCGCACGACGCCCGCGTCGCTCGGGGATTCGGCGCGGAGGGAATCGGGCTCTGTCGGACCGAGCATATGTTCTTCGAGGGCGACCGCATCACGGCGATGCGGGAGATGATCGTCGCCCGGGACGAGATGGGGCGGCGTCGCGCGCTCGCGAAGCTCCTGCCGATGCAGCGGCACGACTTCGAGGGGATCTTCGAGGCGATGCACGGCTATCCCGTCACGATCCGCCTGCTCGACCCGCCCCTGCACGAGTTCCTGCCGCATGGGGGGGAGGAGAGCAAGATGCTCGCGCGGCAGCTCGGCGTGACGCGGCCGGAGCTGGCCCGGGTTGTGGAATCGTTGAGGGAGACGAACCCGATGCTCGGCCACCGCGGCTGCCGGCTCGGGATCACCTACCCCGAGATCACCGAGATGCAGGGGCGGGCGATCTTCGAGGCGGCCGTCCGGGCGTCGCGCCGCGGGATCGACGTCCGACCCGAGATCATGATCCCCCTCGTCGCCAGCGTGAAGGAGCTCGAGCACCAGAAGGCCATCCTGGAGCGGCAGGCCGAGGAAGTGTTAGGCGGGATGGGGGAGCCTGTTAGCTACACGATAGGTACCATGATAGAGCTTCCACGCGCGGCGCTGCTGGCTGGCGAAGTGGCGCGGAGCGCGGCATTCTTCTCCTTCGGAACGAACGATCTGACGCAGACCACCTTCGGGCTCAGCCGCGACGACGCGGGGCGATTCCTTCCCTCTTATGTCGAGAAGGGTATCTTCCCCGAGGATCCATTCCAGGTTCTGGACCAGGACGGAGTCGGGAGGCTCATTCGCATGGCGGTCGAGGAAGGACGCAAGACCCGCCCCGGTCTCAAGGTCGGGATCTGTGGCGAGCATGGCGGAGATCCGAAGTCGGTGAAGTTCTGCCACCGGATCGGCCTCGATTATGTGTCGTGCTCTCCGTATCGAGTGCCGATCGCGCGTCTCGCCGCCGCTCATGCCGCGCTCGAACAGGCCTAGAATGGGTACGGTCGCCCCCCGCGCCGTACACGGCCCCCACTCGCCGCTGTCCCACGGGGTGCTCCACGAGAGGACGCCCTCGCGCCCCCTCCGCATCGCGCTGGTGACGGAGTACTACTATCCGCATCTCGGCGGGATCTGCGAGCACGTGCACTACTTCGCGCGCGAGGCTCGCGGCTACGGACACCACGTGGACATCATCACCTCGGCGATCCCCGGCGCCGAGCCGATGCCGCACGTCGTGCGCATCGGGCGCTCGCAGTCCGTGTACGCGAACGGATCGCAGGCACGCATCACCGTCGGGATGGGGCTGCGCGCGCGGATGCGGAAGGCGCTCCGGCGTGGACGCTACGACATCGTCCACGTGCACTCCCCGCTGACGCCCGTGCTTCCCCTGCTCGCGATCGAGGAAGCGGACTGCCCCGTCGTCGGCACCTTCCACACCTACTTCGACCGGTCGATCGGCTACACGCTCGGACGCCGATTCTTCCAGCGGCGGCTGGACTCGCTGGCGGCGGCGATCGCCGTCTCGCACTCGACCACGGTCGCCCTCGAGCGCTACTTCGACGCCGACTGGCGGATCATCCCCAACGGCATCGACGCCGAGTTCTTCAACCCCGACGCGCCGCGCCCACCGAAAGTGCGCACCGACGTCCCGGTGATCCTCTTCCTCGGGCGCTTCGACCCGCGCAACGGACTCCGGATGCTGATGGACACCTTCCGCCGGATCCGCGGTCCGGGGCGTCCGGCGCAGCTCGTGGTGGTCGGCGGCGGTCCTCTCGACGACCACTACCGGCGGCTGGCGAAGAACGATCCGGACATCACCTTCGTCGGCCCGGTGCTCGAGGGGCGGCCCGGGTACTACGCGAACAGCTCCATCTACGCGTGTCCGACGACGAAGGCCTCGTTCGGGATCACGCTTCTCGAGTCGATGGCCTGCGCGACGCCGATCGTGTGCTCCGACATCCTCGGCTTCCGCGACGTCGTCCGGAACGGGCGCGAGGCGCTGATGGTGCCGCAGGGCGATTCGGGCGCGCTCGCCGACGGCCTGGTCCGGCTGCTCGACGACGACACCCTGCGCGCGCGGCTGGGCGCCACGGGGCGCGAGATCGCGCAGGACTACGCCTGGCCGCGCGTCACCGAGCAGGTGCTCGGCGTGTACGCCGACGTCCTCGGTCTCGTCGCGGCACCCGCCGCATGATTCTCGGCGCGACGGCCGGCCTGCTGGCCGCCGGCGCGCTCGCGCACGGCACCTTTCATCGCAACAGTCCGCTCTTCGGCCGGGCGTTAGGCAGGCTGCCCGTGTCGCGGGGCGAGCACGTCGTCGCGCTCAGCTTCGACGACGGGCCGAACCCGGAGGCGACGCCGCGCATCCTCGACGCGCTGGCCTCGTCGGGAACCGTCGCGACCTTCTTCCTGCTCGGGCGGCACGTCGAGCGGTGGCCGGAGCTCGCCCGGCGGGTCGCCGACGAGGGACACGTCGTCGGCAATCACGGCTGGCATCATCGCAAGCTCCATCGCCGTACCCCGCGGCAGGTGCGCGAGGATCTGGAGCTCGGCACCGCGGCGATCGCAGGCGCGACGGGGGTGCGTCCGCGGCTCTTCCGGGCGCCGCACGGCTTCCGCGCACCGTGGGTGACCCCCATCGCCGCTTCGCTCGGCCAGCGGACGATCGGCTGGTCGCTCGGCGTGTGGGACTCCGCCCGTCCGGGAGTGGACGCCATCGTGGACCGCACCGTCGCCGGGACGCGGCCCGGATCGATCGTGCTCCTCCACGACGGCGACGGCTACGCGCCGTTAGGCGACCGGACGCAGACCGCCGCCGCCGTTCCGCTCATCGTCGCCTCGCTCGATGCGGGCGGCTATCGCTTCGTGCCGATTCCCACCGAATGAGCACCGCCTCCGAGCCGAATCTCGAGACCCCGCCCGCGCGGAAACGCTCGGCGCTGGGGCGCATCCTCCGCGTCGTCCTCGTGCTCGCGGTAGTCGCGCTCCTGATCGCCTTCGCGCGGACGGTGAACTGGCACGAGGCCTGGACCTCGATCCGCAACGCCGACCGCCGGTGGATCGCCGCCGCCGCGGTGGTGAACCTGCTCTCGGTCGCGGTGAAGGGAGTGCGGTGGTGGATCTTTCTCCGCCGCGTGGGAGTGCGAGGCCTGTGGCTCGCGACGCGCGCGACGCTCGCGGGCGCGGGGCTGAACAACGTGCTGGTCGCCAATGGCGGAGAGGCGGCGCGCGTCGTGTTCGTGTCGCGCTCGAGCGGCGTGCCGGCGGGCGCGGTGTTCGCGACGCTCGCCCTCGAGCGGATGTTCGACATCGTCGGTTACGTGGTTCTGCTCGCGGTGGCGACGCTGACGCTTCCGCTGCCGCCTGCGCTCGCGCGCTGGCGCTGGCCGGCCGCCGCGGCGGTCGTCGTCATCCTCGCGCTGCTCTGGGTGCTCGTGGTGCGGGGACGCGCTCGCAGGGCCGGCGCGATCGAGCGGGCGGCGGCGCCCGTCGCGAACACGACGGCTGAAGGCGGCTGGTGGGCGCGGCTGCGCGCGCGGATCCGCCACGCCGGAAGCCAGTTCCTCGACGCGGTCGCGATGGTCGCGGGAGTCCGCCGCTTCAGCGCGGCGTTCCTCCTCTCCCTGCTCGCGTGGGCGCTGCAGCTCGCGACCTACACCTGGACGGCGCGAGCGGCGGGGGTGAACCTGCCGCTCGCGGGCAACGTCGCGACGCTGCTCGCCGTCAACCTCGGCTTCCTGCTCCGCGCGACGCCGGGCAACGTCGGGTTCTTCCAGCTCGCCTACGCGCTCGCGGCGGTTCCCTTCGGCGCGAACCGCGATGCCGCCATCGCCGCCTCGCTGCTGCTGCAGACGCTGCAGATCATCCCCGTCACCCTGCTCGGCGTCGCGATGGCGCCCGAGTTTCTCGTCAAGCGGCGCGGCGGCGGGACGGACGCGGCGCGTTAGGCACCCTCACCAGCCTCCCTCCATCGCGACGAGGCGGGGCGCCACGCGCTCGCCGACGTAGCAGTGCATCCCGCAGCGCTCGAGCCCCGCCCTCCTCAGCGCGCGCTCGTAGTACGACGGCTCACGCAGCTCGATCCCCGCGAGGTCCCCCGTCAGCTCGTCGCGGTCGGTGTAGATCTCGAGATAGGCCAGCCCGCGCAGCCGCGCCGCGATCTGCGCGAGCCCGCGCCGCAGCTCGCCCGGGGTGAGATAATTCATGACGTCCGCGCAGACGATCAGATCGAACCCCTTTCCGACGCGCGCCGCGTCGAGCCCGTCGAAGCTGCCGAGTCTCAGATTGCGGCTCGCGCCGAAGCGGGCGACCGCGTACTCGCTCGGATCGATCCCGACGTACCGGATCCCACGCCGCATCCGCGCGAGGATCGGCTGCCACGCGCCCTCGCCGGCGCCGACGTCGAGCACCGTGCGGATCTCGCGGCCGAGCATGAACTCGGCGGCGCTCACCGCGAAGCGCACCTTGCGCTCGACGGCCGCCGCGGAGTGCACCCGCGTCCGGTCACGCCGGTAGAAACGGTCGAAGTAGCTGCGGTCGTATCGCTTTTCCTTCTTCATCGCCGGTGCACGCGGGTTCGCCCCTTCCCTCGGAACGGCCGCAAGCTCGACGCGCGCACGAGCGACGTCAACCACCGGCCCATGCTGGCATGAGGCTTCCGATGGAGGCGAGCATGCCCAGCTCGACGCACGCTCCCCCGAAGAACCAGGACCTGCACGGGAACGTCCCCGACGCCTCGCCGGTCGTGCTCCTCGCGATCGACGTGATCAACGATCTCGAGTTCGAGGGGGGCGAGGCGCTCGTCGAGCCGGGCGAGCGGATGGCCGACTGCCTCCGCGACCTCCTGAGCCGCGCGCGGGACGCGGGCGTCGCGGTGATCTACTCGAACGACAACTTCGGCCGCTGGCGCTCGGACTTTCACCAGCAGGTCGATCACTGCACGCGCGAGGACGTCCGCGGCCGCGAGATCGCGCGGCGGCTCCTCCCGGCGAAGGAGGACTACTTCGTCCTCAAGCCGAAGCATTCCGCGTTCTTCGCGACGGCGCTCGACACCCTGCTCTCCTACCTCGGCGCGCGCACCCTCATCCTGACCGGCCTCACGACCGACAGCTGCATCCTCGCGACCGCGATCGACGCCGACATGCGCGACTTCAACGTCGTCGTCCCCGAGGACTGCGTCGCGGCGATCTCGCCGGAGCGGCACCGGCGCGCGCTGTCGCACCTCCGCGAGGTGCTCGACACGCAGGTCGTCCCCGGCGCGGAGATCGACTTCGAGGCCCTCCTCGCGGCGGCGCGCGAGAAGAGCGAGAAGGCCGCCGCGGCGGGCTAGTCGGCGCGACCGATCCTCGCCGTCGCCGCGCTGACGCGCTCGGCGTAGGCAGCCGCGGCCTCGTTCTCGCCGCGTCGCGGCAGCACGAAGGCCGGGTTCTCCGGATCGCTCGAGCGGATCTGGTTGTTCATCAGGTCGCCGCCCGCCCGCTCGACCGCGCGCTCGAAGGTCTCCACTGCCTCCAGCAGGCGGACGAGGGTGTCCGGACGGTCGTCCGCCAGGATCGGGATGTCCCGCGTCTCGAGCTGTCCCGCCAGCTCCTCGCGTGCGCGGGAAAGGTCCCGCTCGTCGGGGCCGCGTCGTCTCGCCTCGGTGATCTCCTCGTTCCGCATCGCCGCTCCTTGAAGGGTGCGTGCCCGGTCCGTCAAATCCAGTGCCGGAACGTGCGACGCGCGGCCAAAACGAAGCGGCGGCACCCGGATTTCCGGTGCCGCCGCTCGCGTTGCCTTCCCTTCAGTGGACCCGCGGGGTACTGCCCCCCGGTCCGAGCATAGATCTACCGACGCGTCTACGTGTGTAGCTCACCGATTGAGGTCTCCAGTCGCTGGCCGGTGAGCAGCCCACTCCTGGACGAGTTCTCTAGAGTCTCACCCGCCGGCGGAGAACGCGCCCTTGGGCCAGCCCGGATTTTCGATACTCACGTGCCGCCCCGGACAGGCTGCCTCGTGAGCACTGCCGGCGTAACTAGAAGTTACGCGGCGAGCGCCAGGTTATCGTTGGCGTTTGAAGTTCACCCGAGGGATTAACCAGGACTCAGGAAGCCTGGACACGCGACGCCGATGCCACCATACCCGTCGAATCTGTGTCGGGCCCGTTGGTCGATCGGTGCACGAAATATAGCCCGGATGCCCCCGGTTTTCAACCGCTCGAGGCGAAAAAAACCGGGTCAGCTTTGTGAGGTTCTCCCATGGACCGGAGCGGCCGCGACCATCACCTGGTTGCGCCCGGCCGCCTTCGCTTCGTAGAGGGCGCGGTCGGCGGTCGGAAAGAGCGCGTCCCGCACCGCGGTGCTCTCGGGATAGCCGGCCACCCCGAAGCTCGCCGT
>DASVXU010000124.1:0-30384 GCA_036392515.1 Gemmatimonadaceae bacterium
CAACGAGCGACGAGCGAGCAACACCAACGAGCGACGAGCGAGCAACACAGGGCGGTCAACCCGGGGCGCTGGGATCGGGCGGGGGTGGATCGCGGGGATGCGGCGGTGGGGGTGAGGAATCGGGGCGTTGATCGCGTCGCGGGGAGTTCCAGTTGTCGTCACCGTTGCGCTCGTTCTGGATCATTCGCGTAAGGAGCCGGCAGATGCTCGTCAGGCGATTGGCGCGCTCCTGGATCACTTTGGGCGCGAGCAGTCGGCGAGCGCCGTAGTACCAGGAGCGCGCTTCGTTTGCCGAGCCGTAGCCATACTCGTAGTAGCGTGCACGATCCAGCGGTGACCGGCGCGCATAACCTTCGGCGATCGTCGCCGAGATGGAGCCCACGGCGCTGATCAGCTGTTCCGCGGATTCCCGGAAGCGCGGATCCGTCACGATGCCACGCGTATCCGCCTCCGCCGCATCGATGGGCTCGAGAGCCAGCCGATAGGCCGTCACCCGCCACAAGGGCGATTCCGGGTCCAGCGGCAATTCGTCCGGCATGGGACCCACTCTACGCTGTCCCATCACCTCCGCATCACCCATTCACTTCCGCCGTAACCCCACCCCGATTGCAGTTGCTCGCTCGTCGCTCGTTGGTGTTGCTCGCTCGTCGCTCGTTGTGGTTGCTCGCTCGTCGCTCGTTGTAGTTTGCAGTCATGTATCTCTTCGCTCCTCTCCAGCAGCGCGGCGTCACGCTTCGCAATCGCGTCGTCGTCTCTCCGATGTGCCAGTACTCGAGCGTGGACGGATTCGCCGACGACTGGCATCTCGTCCATCTCGGCGCCTTCGCCACCGGCGGCGCCGGGCTGGTGCTCAGCGAGGCGACCGCGGTCACGCCGGAGGGGCGGATCAGTCCGCAGGACCTCGGGCTCTGGAGCGACGCGCACGTCGAGATGCTGGCGCGCATCGCGCGCTTCGTGCGCGCGCAGGGCTCGGTGCTCGGCGTGCAGCTCTCGCACGCCGGCCGCAAGGCGAGCACGCGTCGTCCGTGGGAGGGTCGCGGCCCCGCGCCGCCCGCGGAGGGCGGGTGGTCGCCGGTGCTCGGGCCGAGCGCGATCCCCTTCGACGAGCGGCACCCGACGCCCGCGGTGCTCGACGAAGCGGGGATCGCGCGCATCGTCCGCGCCTTCGCCGACGCGGCGCGGCGCGCCCTCGGCGCGGGGATGGAGGTGATCGAGCTCCACGCGGCGCACGGCTACCTGCTCCACGAGTTCCTCTCCCCGCTCTCCAACCAGCGCGACGACCGCTACGGGGGCTCGCGCGAGAATCGCATGCGGCTGCTCATCGAGGTCGTGCGCGCGGTGCGCGAGGTCTGGCCGGAGCGTCTGCCGCTCTGGGTGCGCGTCAGCGCGACCGACTGGGCACCCGACGAGGACGCGGGGTGGACGCTCGACGACACGGTGGCGCTCGCGCGCTGCCTCGCGCCGTTAGGCACCGACCTGATCGACTGCTCGAGCGGGGGCAACACGGCCCGCTTCGCGGCGCCAGTGGGGCCGGGCTACCAGGTGCCGCTCGCCGCGGCCGTGAGGCGCGAGGCCGGGATCGCGACCGGCGCCGTCGGACTCATCACGTCGGCGCAACAGGCGGACACCATCGTGCGGAGCGAGCAGGCGGACGTCGTGCTCCTCGCGCGCGAGCTGCTCCGCAACCCGCGCTGGCCCCTCCTCGCGGCCCGCGAGCTGAAGCAGGACGTCGCCTGGCCCGTCCAGTACGAGCGCGCACGGTAGCTCGTCCGGGGAAACCCGTACAGGCTTCGCCCCCTCCCCCGACCGCGCGGATCGCGCGGGGCGGCTATCATCGGCATGGCCCCCCCCGCCCAGGAGATCGCATGTCACCTCGCCGCATCCTCGTCGTCTACGGAACCGCCTACGGCCATACCGCGAAGGTCGCGCGGCGCATCGCGACGATGCTTCGCTCCGTCGGGGACGACGTCACCCTCGTCGACGCGGCCGACCCGCCACGGGTATTGAACGTCCGGGCGTACGATGGAGTCGTCGTCGGAAGCTCGGTCACGTACGGCCGCCATCAGCGCTCGGTGCGGCGCTTCGTGCTCGCGCACCAGGACGATCTCAACTCCACTCCCTCCGTCTTCTTCTCGGTGAGCGGAGCCGCGGCGGGGAGGAGCCGGGACGACAGGACGCGGGCGCGCCGGTACATCAACGCGTTCCTCCACGAGACACACTGGCGGCCGGCGCACACCGCCACCTTCGGCGGCTGCGTCGCCTACACGCGCTACAACCCACTGCTCCGCCTCTGGGTGCGCCGCGCGATGGCGAAGCGCGGCGGCCCGACGGACGTGTCGCGCGACCACGAGCTGACCGACTGGGAGCAGGTGCGGCGCGTCGTCGGAGACTTCCTCGCCATCGTGCCGCGCTTGCCGGCGCGCCGTCCACGGCGCATTGTCCCCGCGGGAGCTTCACCGGAGCGCGCGTGGCGATTCACTCGGAGCGACACCGCAGTCATCGCATCGGTTGGCTGAGGGCCGCGGTCCTCGGCGCCAACGACGGTATCGTCTCGACGGCGAGCCTCGTCGTCGGCGTCGCCGCGGCGGAGGCGGTGCGCGGCAACGTGCTCGTCGCGGGCGTCGCCGGACTCGTCGCGGGGGCGATGTCGATGGCGGCGGGGGAGTACGTCTCGGTGAGCTCGCAGTCGGACACCGAGAGCGCCGACCTGACGCGCGAGACGCGCGAGCTCGCCGAGCAGCCCGAGCTCGAGCTGGACGAGCTGCAGCAGATCTACGTCCAGCGGGGCGTCGAGCCCGGGCTGGCGCGCCAGGTCGCGCAGCAGCTCATGGCGCGTGACGCGCTCGGCACGCACGCCCGCGAGGAGCTCGGCATCTCGGAGATCGTGACCGCGCGCCCGGTGCAGGCCGCGCTCGCGTCGGCGGCTACCTTCTCGGTCGGTGCGGCGCTCCCGCTCCTGGTGGCGGCGGCGGCGCCGATGTCGCGGCTGATCGTGTTCGTCTCCGTCGCTTCGCTGCTCTTCCTCGCGCTGCTCGGCGCGCTCGCGGCCCGCACCGGAGGAGCGCCCGTCGCGCGCAGCACGGTACGCGTGACCTTCTGGGGCGCGCTGGCGATGGCGCTCACGGCGGTCATCGGGCGCGTGTTCGGTACCGTCGTCTGAGCGTGCGGACCCCACGCTCGATCATCGCGCTGGCGCTGCTCGCGATCGCCGCGCTGGCGCTGCTCGCCCTCGCTGGCGGACCGGCACCTGGCGACGTCGACTGGCGCGTCGCCGGCGGCGATCCTGGCAACTCGCGCTGGTCTCCGCTGGCGCAGATCGACCGCTCGAACGTCGCGCGGCTGCGCGTCGCGTGGACGTACCACACCGGGGATCTCCCCGAAGGGCACTCGGAGATCCAGGCGACGCCGATCGTCGTCCACGGCGTGATGTACACCACCACGCCGGCGCTCGCCGTCGTCGCGTTGGGCGCCGCCGACGGCTCACGGCGCTGGCGCTTCGATCCGTTCCGCGGCAGGACGCGCGAGTCGCACGTGAACCGCGGCGTCGCGTACTGGGAGAGCGGGAGCGACCGGCGGATCTTCTTCACCGCCGGCTCGCGGCTCTACGCCCTCGACGCGGCGACGGGGAAGCCGATCCCCGGCTTCGGCCGCGGCGGCTGGGTGGATCTCCGCGCGGGACTCGGGCGCGACGTCAGCCACACGCAGGTGATCGCGACGACCCCGGGGGCGATCTGGCGCGACCTGCTCATCCAGGGCACCCGCGTCGGCGAGGAGGAAGGCTCGGCGCCCGGCTTCGTGCGCGCGTACGACGTCCGCAGCGGAAAGACCCGCTGGACGTTCCACACCATCCCGCGCCCGGGCGAGGCGGGATACGAGAGCTGGCCCGCCGACGCGTGGAAGAGCGCGGGAGGCGCGAACTCGTGGGCCGGAATGTCGGTCGACACGAGCCGCGGGATCGTCTACGTCCCCACCGGCTCGGCGACTCCCGACTTCTACGGCGGAGCGCGCGCCGGCGAGAACCTCTACGCGAACACGCTGCTCGCGCTCGACGCGGCGACCGGAGCGCGGCGGTGGCACTTCCAGACGGTGCACCACGATCTCTGGGACCGCGACCTCCCCGCCGCCCCGAATCTTCTCACCGTCACCCGTTCAGGGGTGCCCCTCGACGCGGTCGCGCAGATCACCAAGTCGGGGTTCGTCTTCCTCTTCGATCGCGAGACCGGTGCGCCGCTCTTCCCGATCGAGGAGCGCGCGGTCCCGCCGTCGGACCTCGAGGGCGAGCGGGCGTGGCCGACGCAGCCCTTTCCGACGCGGCCCGCGCCCTTCGCGCGCCAGACGTTAGGCGAGAGCGACCTCACCGACCGGACGCCGGCCGCGCACGACTCGGTGCTCGCGCGCTTCCGCCGGCTGCGCGGCGGCTCGTTGTTCACGCCGCCGAGCCGGGAGGGGACGATCATCCTTCCCGGCTTCGACGGCGGGGGAGAATGGGGCGGGGCCGCCGTCGATCGCGCGACGGGAGTGATCTACGTGAACGCGAGCGACGTCCCCTGGATCGCGGCGATGCGCGACGCGGAGAGCACGGGCGTGCGCGTCGCGGGCGAGGATGGAGGCGCGGCGAGCGCGCGCGGTGCGGACGTGTACACGGCGTCCTGTGCCGCCTGTCATCGCGCCGACCTGCGCGGGGACGGCGACCGCGTCCCATCGCTGGCCGGCGTCGGGAAGCGGCTCGGCGCGAGCGGCATCATGCGCGTCATCGAGCGCGGCCGCGGCTTCATGCCGTCGTTCGCGTCGTTGTCGAGCGACGAGAAACGCGCGGTGACCGCGTACCTGCTCGGTCGCGACACGCGCGTGCGCGAGTCGGAGCGCGGCAGCGCGAGGAAGTCCCCGAAGCGCGCGACCTCGCGCTGGGCGTTCGCGGGCTACGAGCGCTGGAAGGACCCCGACGGCTATCCCGCGATCAAGCCGCCCTGGGGGACGCTGAGCGCGATCGATCTCAACACCGGGGAGTACCGCTGGCGCATCCCGCTCGGCGATCACCCCGAGCTCGGCGCGGCGACGCCGACCGGAACGGAGCAGTACGGAGGGCCGATCGTCACCGCGGGCGGGCTCGTCTTCATCGCCGCGACGTCCGACGCGAAGCTCCGTGCCTTCGACAAGGAGACGGGCGCGCTGCTCTGGGAGGCGACGCTCCCGGCGCCGGGGTACGCGACGCCGAGTACCTACATGGTGAACGGGAAGCAGTACGTCGTGGTCGCGGCGGGGGGTGGAAAGCTGGGGAGTCCGCGCGGCGACGCCTACATCGCCTTCGCCCTTCCATGAGGCGAGTGTCCGCGCGCAGACGCTCGGCGCGAGCGGAAGGGATGGCGCGGCGCGCCGGTGCGTCACATGATGGTGTGCTCTGACGGACGCGTCGCTCCACTCCATCGGGAGGAATCTCGACATGCGACTCGCAGCCACCGCCGCGCTCCTCATCCCGCTCATCGCCGCGGCACCCGTGCAGCAGGGGACCTCGCAGAAGGCGGGTCCCGGCATAAAATGGGGCCCGGCGCCCGCGGTCTTCCCGGCCGGCGCCCAGATGGCGGTCATGCAGGGCGATCCCTCGAGCAGCGGGCTGTTCACGGTGCGGCTGAAGATGCCTAACGGCTACCGGATCGCGCCGCACACGCATCCCACCGACGAGCACGTGACCGTGATCAGCGGCAACTTCCGCGTCGGGATGGGGACGACGATGGACGCGAAGGGGATGACGACGCTGAAGGCGGGCGACTTCATCACCGCGCCGGCGAACCAGGCGCACTACGCGATGGCGCGGGGGAACACGATCGTGCAGGTGCACGCGATGGGGCCCTTCGCGCTCACCTACGTCAATCCGGCCGACGCTCCGCGGACGAGCTCGCCCCGCTGACCGGCCCCGGCGCGCTCCGGAGGGGGCGCGCCGGCACGACGCGGGCCTTGCGCAGCGCGTCGCGCTCCGTCGCCTCGCGAATCTCCCACCGCCGCTGGAAGCGCGCGATGCTGTCGACGAGCGCCGCGCGCTCTTCCGCGGGGAGCGCCGCACAGACGGTCGCGAGACGCGCCGCAACGCTCGCGCGGATCGCCGCGAGCGCCGGATCGTCCGGGCCCGCTGCGAACGACGGCTCGACGTACGTCGGGATCCTGTGCGTCACGGTCCGATCGTGGAAGAATGGCATCCGCTCCAACCTCCGTGTGGGACGCGGCGCCGTCTGTCGGGAGTCATGCCTACGGCTGCCCGGCATTCGACCGCCGCGCGGCGCGCTCACCGATCGCTCGGCGCCGGGGGCGCGAGGTCACCCCCTTCCAGCGCGCGCTCGGCGATCGCCTTCAGCCGGTCGTCCTGGTTGACGCGCAGCGCGCGGATGTTGCGGCGCGCGCGACGCATCGCGGCGGGGATGAAGACGCGCGCGCAGTCGAGCTCCGCCGCGGCGCCCTCGACGCTCCCCGCGCGCTCGATCTCCCACGTCGTGCGCGAGAGCACCGCCACCGACATGTAGACGTCGATCGCCGCGTTCGCGAGCCGGAGCTGGAGGAACTGGCGCTCGATCACCGTCTTGCCGTGCTTCATCAGCAGCGCCTCGACCGCGAGCCCGAGGTCGTTGATGATCGACGCGACCGACTCCGCCTCCTCCTTCAGCGCGGGATGCACGCGCGTGAACGAGGGGCTCGTCACCTGCCGCTTCGCGCGCCCGGCGACGTACGAGCCGATGGCGCCGAGCGAGTGGAGCGGGTCGCGGAACGCCTTGCCTAACGCCTTGAGCCGCTCGCCCGGCTGCTGCAGCGCGGTGAGGGCGATCAGCGCGCGGAGGATCTCGTTCGTCCCCTCGAAGATGAGGTTGATGCGCGAGTCGCGCACCGCCTGCTCGTACGGGTACTCCTTCGAGTAGCCGATCCCGCCGGCGATCTGCAGGGCGTCGTTCGAGGCGCGGAAGGCGAGCTCGCTCGCGAAGATCTTGCAGCACGCGGTCTCGAGCGAGAAGTCGACGCCGCCGCGGTCCACCATCCCGGCGGTGAGCATCCATGCCGCGTCCGAGGCGTACGTCTCGGCGGCGTTGGTCGCGATCTTCTGCTGGATCATCTCGAACGAGCCGATCGGCCGCCCGAACTGGTGCCGCTGCTTCGCGTAGGCGAGCGCCTCGGCCATGATGCGCCGCGTGCCGCGCGACGACGCGGCGGCGAGCCCGAGCCGCCCGGAGTTGAGGATCTCGAGCGCGATCTTGAACCCCTGGCCGACATCGCCGAGCCGGTTCTCCGCCGGGACGACGACGTTCTCGAAGGTGACGGTGCGCGTGTCGCTCCCCTTGATCCCCATCTTCTGCTCGGGCTGGCCGAGGGTGATCCCGGGGGACTTCGCGTCGACGATGAACGCGGTGACACGCTGCTTCGCCTTCCCGTCCACGGTGACCGGCACCTTCGCGAAGACGGTGAAGACGCCCGCGTAGCCCGCGTTCGAGATCCAGATCTTCGTCCCGTTGAGCGTGTACGCGGTTCCGTCCGCGTCAGGCAGCGCGGTGGACGCCATCGCCTGCGCGTCGGAGCCGGACCCGGGCTCGGTGAGACAGAACGCGGCGATGATCTCGCCGCTCGCGCAGCCGGGGAGCCACTTCCGCTTCTGCTCCTCGGTGCCGAAGAGGGTGATCCCCTTGCAGCCGATCGACTGGTGCGCGCCGAAGTAGACGCAGAGCGCGGGATCGGCGGCGCCGATCTCCCCGAACACGCGGTTGAACACCTGCGCCGAGGCGCCGAATCCGCCGTACTCCTCGGGGATGTTCATCCCCATCATCCCCAGCTCGTGCATCCCGGCGCGCACCGCATCGGGAAACTTCCCGTCGTGGTCGATCTGCTTCGTGTCGATGGACTCGGCGGCGAAGGAGCGGAAGGAGTCGAGCACGAGGCGCAGCGACTCGCGGTCGGCGTCGCTCAGCGCGGGGAAGGGAAAGACGAGATCCTCGCGCAGCTCACCGAGAAAGATCCCCTTGGTGAAGGAGGGGTTCTGGTCGGGGTTCGCGAGATGTGGCTCGTTCGCGGTGGCCGGCGACGGCTTGGCGGCGGTGGATGACATGGGTGCTCGTGGATTGGGGCCGCCCCAATATGCAGCAGGAGCCGAGGGTCGCGCAGGACGGAATTGCCTTACAGACGCGTGCGAATCCGGCCGACGACGCCTGCCGCGTTGGCATCGGATCGCTCCGTGTGGCGCGATGGCTCCTCGCCGCCACGAGCCGGCCGCTGCTCTCCTTATTGAAACACGAAGGTCACGAAGGGCCACGAAGGGTGCTCCAGCGAGCAGCTTCGTGCGCCTTCGTGATCTTCGTGTTTTGACAGCCGTTGCCAGAGCAGTCAGCGGCCCGGCGCACGGAGCCCCGAAACGCGCACGGAGCGATCCGATGCCACCCCCGCAAGCACGGTGGATCGCGCTTCCTACTTGCTCGCCCCCGGCGTCATCGTCAGCCCGGTCACCGTCGCCTCGGTGTTGTGCGCGAAGCGGACGCCGTAGACGCCGTCGGTGGAGGTGAGCTTGCCGGGGCCGACGAGGTCCGACTTCTTGTAGGTCGCGACGACGGTGCCGTTGATGCTGCACGTCACCTGATCGCCCTTCACCGACATCGCGATCTCCTGCGTGACGGGCTGGCCCGGACCCGCGGCCTTGTGCACCGCGTCGTTCGCCTCGCCGCGGCCGCCGTTCATCTGGAAGGGCTGCGGGCCGAAGCCGCGGACGATGAAGTTCCCGTTCCCGTACGCCGCGCAGTAGAGATAGCTCTGCTGGTCGGTGCCGAGCTTGTTGCCGGCGATGACGATGCCGTACGGGTGCGGGTGGTTGTTCAGGCTCATGTACTTCGGTTCCGTGAACGTCGCCTTCACGGTGTAGTCCCCCTTCGCGACGTTCGCCGGATTCCAGTATGTCGTCGCCGGGCCGGTCGTGACGTGGAATCCATTGCCCTCGGCGGCGAACTTCGCGTCGGCGAGTGACGAGCCGCGGCTCGCCTCGCGCGCGTCGATTGCGCCCGTCCAGCCGGCGACCGAGACGCCGCCGCCGCTGACGGCGCGCGCCGTCTCCTGGCTCTGCGCGGTGCTCGCCGCGGCGAGAAGCAGAAGCGTCGAAAGCGTGAACGTGCTGTTGCGTGTGCTGCGCATGGTGTGACCTCGGGAGGAAGTGGGAGCCGCTCTACCTTAAGTCGCACACCGCGCTTTCGACAGAGTGTTGCCGCTCGGCGAACTGCGCACGCGGATCAACGCGCATTCTGCTGATCCCGCGTTCAGAACACAGGGATCACAGGGGCCACAGGGGACGCACGCACCAGCTCAGTCGTCGCTGTGCGCCCTGTGGGCCCTGTGTTTTGGTCACGGCCGTCGCGGGGATCGCCGGAGTGTCTCACCCCATCGACTCGAGCACACGGTCGAGCGCGGCGTAGCTCTCGTTCATCCCGGACTCCGCCCCCGACTGCAGCATGCCGTCGCGGTCGGCTGTGGTCATGAAGAGCGAGACGCTCACGAACTTCGTGCGGCCGTCGCCGAGGTCCTCGAGGGTCGCCGTCTCGAGCGCGACGTGGCCCGGCATCCCGTCCCACTCGAAGGTGCGGACGACGCGCTCGGGCGGATTCACCTCGGCGTAGCGTCCCTCGAAGCCGTGCGTCTGGCCGTGCGCGTGCTCGACGTAGCGCCAGTGGCCGCCGCGCACCGGCTCGTGCTTCTCGATCACGAGCTTGTTGCCGCGTCCCCACCACTGCGCGATGAGGGCGGGGTCGTTCATCGCCCTCCAGACGCGCTCGCGCGGCGCGTTGAAGATGCGCTCGACGCGGAACTCGCGGTCGGAGGGGGTGCTGATCGTGGCGCGGTTGGCGGGCATGGGCGTGGTGGAGGTGGTCATGGGTGGTCTCCCCGTGTGCGCTCGAGAAACTCGCCGAGACGGTCGTATCGGGCCTCGAGCATGGACTGGTACTTCGCGATCCACTCGTTCTCCCTGTCGAGCCGCCGCGGTCCGAGGCGGCACCAGCGGACGCGGCCGACCTTCTCGGTGGTGACGAGCCCCGCGTCCTCGAGCACCTGGACGTGCTTCTTCATCCCGGTGAGGGTCATCTCGAAGGCGCCGGCGAGGTCGCTGATCGACGCGTCGCGCCGGGCGAGGCGGAGGAGCACGTCGCGCCGGGTGGGGTCGGCGAGGGCGGCGAAGGCGGAGTCGAGCGAGTGTGAAAACTGAACCATATGGTTCAGTATTACATCCGAGAGTGATTCGCGCAAGAGGGCCGCGGACTTGACGCGATCGCCCGGGTGTGGCAGACTACTTTGCAATGCAAAGTAAATCGCCCGCCCGCACCGCCGCCCTCTGCCTCGCGCTGCTCGCCGCGTGGGCGCTCGCGCTCGCGAACTGGGATCACCCGGTGCTGCGATTCACCGACGCGCTCGCCAACCTCCTCGTGCTCTGGCTGCTCCTCTGGCTCCCCTGGGCAGCGGGGGGCGTCGCCCTCGTCCGGCTGAGGGGACGCATGCGCTGGCTGCTGTTCGCTCTGTCGCTGGGGGCGATGGGGTTCGGGCTCGAGCCCCTGCTCGCGACGTCGCTCGGCGTCGCGCTCGACCGCTCCGATCCGAATCCGACCGGGCTCTCTCCGCTCCAGCGATTCCCGCTCGCGCGCCGAGGGGAGCTCGTCGTCTACGACGCGGGGTGTGGCGCGCCCTGCGGGCTCGATTTTCAGGTCAGACAGGAGCGGGAGATCTTCCCAGGGCTCCTGGTCGTTCGCGTGCTCTACGACGGCCCGGAGCTCGATGAGCACAGTGTCGAGGTCATCTCTCCCGACCGCGTGCGCATCGGACGCGACACGATGCGCGTGCGCCCCTGGTTGTACCGGTAGGCGATGCGCGCGCTCGAGAAGATTCGTAGCAGTGCGCTACGAAAAAACATCCGACGCGAGTCGCGATAGACGCGATCGGCGCGTGGCGCTGTCGAGAGTCGCGACACCCGCGCGTGCGCGGTGACTGCCCCCTCGGTGAGAGCGTCCTAATCGAACATGCGATGGCGGAACCTGCAGCCATCGTCCACCCTTGCCAGCGCGAGGAACCGCCTTTGCGAACCATGGATGACGTGCAGCGTGCGCTGCGCGCGCGCGTAGGCAGCGACGACGCCTTGAAGCTCGTCACGACGCGGGTCTTTCTCCGAACCGGCGTCAATCTCAAGCAGGTCCGGCCCGACCAGAACTCCGACGCGGCAATGATCACGAAGGTGATCGGCGCGCTCGCCGACTTCGGTCACTCTCTCACCTGACCCCCGACGCCATGCGCACGCAGCCGACCACACCTGGTACCCCCCTGCGGCCGCCCGTTTCCGGCGCCGGCCGTCCGGCGAGCGCCCACTCGCGCGCGAAGGACTCGCGCACCGCGGCCGCCGAGATCATCTCGCAGTTCGATCGCCAGCTCCACGGAGCCGCGCCGACCGCGGCGTTCGTCTTCCTCTCCGCCGCGCACGACGGCTCGGCGCTGATGGCCGCGCTCCGCGAGCGCTACCCGCAGACGCAGGTCGCCGGATGCACCACCGCCGGCGAGTTCGTCGAGCGCGAGGACTCGGTGGGCGGCGTCGCCGCGATGGCGCTCCCCGCGAGCACCGTGCGCGCCGCATACGGCGTCGTCGCGCACTTCGAGCGCGGAGTCGCCGCGGGGATCCGCGACGCCGCGAAGAAGCTCTCGAAGATGGCGGGCGCCGACCTGAAGACGCTCGACCCGACGCGCTGGGTGGGAATCCTCCTCGCCGACGGGATGGGGATGAAGGAAGAGGAGATCAACGACGCGCTGGGCGTCGCCGCACCGCAGCTCGTCTTCGTCGGCGGTTCGGCGGGCGACGACCTCGCGTTCAAGCAGACGCTGATCTTCCACAACGACGAGCGCTCCACCGACGGCGTCGTGCTCCTGCTGCTCGACATGGCGGTGCCGTTCACCTTCGCCAAGACCTGCAGCTTCGAGCCGACGAAGCATCGCTTCACGATCACGCGCGCCGACGAGGCGACGCGGACGGTCTACGAGCTGAACGGCCGTCCCGCGACCGAGGTCTACGCCGAGGCGGTCGGCACCACGCCCGACAAGCTCGGCTCCGAGGTGTTCATGTCGCACCCGGTCGGGATGATGCTCGACGGCGATCCGTGGATCCGGAGCCCGTATCAGGTCACCGGGGACGGGGGGCTGAAGTTCTTCTGCCGGATCACCGTCGGATCGGAAGTGCACCTGATGAACAGCACCGATCTCGTGGGCGAGACGCGCGACGCGATGCAGCGCGCGTCGAAGGAGCTCGGCGGCAGGGCGGGGGGCGCGCTGGCGTTCAACTGCATCCTGCGACGTCTCGAGCTCGACGCGACGAAGCAGCACGCCGGCTTCCTCGAGGCCTTCGCCGGCATCCCGACGTTAGGCTTCCATACGTACGGGGAGAGCTATCTCGGGCACGTGAATCAGACGTGCACGGCGCTCGTCTTCGCGTGATTGCTGGAGGCTGGAGGCAGGAGGCTGCAAGCAGGAGGCTAACGGCTTTCAGCCTCCGGCCAATAGCCTCCTGCCGCCAGCCAACGGCTAGAACGCGCCAGCGCCGTTAGGCGTGCCGAGTCCCGTCGGACCGTCGAAGCCGGTGATGGCGGTGCAGAGGTAGGAGCCGCCGCAGCTGCCGTTGCTCCCCGAGGTCACGTCGTTGAGCGACGCGGTGTGCGAGTACGGGTACGAGCCGTAGTTGATCGCGGCCGTGTTCCCCGCCACCGCGTAGACGCTGGCGACCACCGGCGCGGCGACGCTGGTGCCGCCGAAGACCATCCAGCCCGACGCGCCGCGATAGGCGTACGAGTCGTAGACCGCGACGCCGGTGTTCGGGTCGGCGATCGCCGAGACGTCGGCGACGGTGCGGCGCGCGCAGCCCGCGTCCGTCTGCCAGCTCGGCTTCACGATGTAGGCGCTGCAGCCGCTGCCCGCGCCGCTCCACGCCGTCTCCGTCCAGCCGCGCGCGTTGGTCGCGCGGACGAGGTGCGTCCCGCCGACCGCCGTCACGTACTGCGACGCCGCGGGGAACTCGACGCCGTAGCCGTTGTCACCCGAGCTGACGGTGATCGCGATGCCGGGGTGGTTGTAGTGTGCTTCGTCGGTCGTCTCGCTCGCGTACTCGCTCCCGCCGTACGAGTTCGAGATCGCGACGACGCCCGGCGTCTTCGCCGCCTGATCGACCGCGGCCGAGAGGTTCGCGAAGGAGTTCGAGCTCGCCTCGACGAGGAGGATCTTGCAGGTCGGGCAGATCGCGCTCGCCATGTCGAGGTCGAGCGAGATCTCCTGCGACCAGCTCGCGTTGGCCTTCGGGTAGGCGGTGCCGCCCGTCTGGCTGATCTTCCGGAAGCATCCGTTGGCCGTGGTGCAGGCCGGGAGCCCGTACTGGCTGCGGTAGACGCCGAGGTCGGCCTCCGCCTTCGGATCGTCGTACGCGTCGACGATCGCGATCGTCCCCGTCGCCGTGGCGCCGGCGATGTTGTACGCCGACTGGAGATCGGCGGGGCCGAAGCCGCTCGGCGCCGTGGTGGCGAGCGGGGTCCCCTTGCCGTCGACGCGGACCCACGAGTGACAGCGGGCGGCGCCGACCTGTGACCCGGGGCAGACGCGCGCGTGGAGGTAGCCCTGCGAGTTGCTCGACGCGCTCGCCATCGACGCGTCGGGCGTCCTGGCACCGTTAGGCGAGAGCGTGGTGTCCGGCGAGCATGCGGCCACGGCGGCCAGTCCGGCGAGCGTCAGGAACGTGCGCGTGCGGGTCTTCATCATCTCGGTGGTCTCCACTGACGATGGTCGCGCTCCGCCGAGCGGGCGGAGCGCGGTAGGGGTGCCGCGGCGTCGCAGCTGTCGATCGCGGTCCACTCGGGCCGCGATCGGGGCCGCGACATTAGTTTCCGCGTCGGCTCGACGCAAGGGCGCCGTCAGCGAGGCGTTAGGCGCTGTAATCTGGCGTTAAGATTCGAGTGCTCGCGCCCGCTCCCCTGGGGTCACGCGGCGCTCGCCTCATCGAGCTTCGCGACGTCGTCGGCCGTCAGGCGGAGCTCCGTCGCGCGAAGCAGGCTCGCGAGCTGGGTGAGGCTCGTCGCGCTGGCGATCGGCGCGGTCACTCCCGGCGCCTGCATCAGCCAGGCGAGCGCCACCTCCGCCGGCTGCGCGCCATGTCGCGCCGACACCACGTCGAGCGCCGCGAGGATCCGCGTCCCGCGCTCGTTCATGTAGCTCGCGACGCGTCCGCCGCGCGCGCTCTTCGCGAGATCCTCCTTCGAGCGGTACTTCCCCGAGAGAAAGCCCGATGCGAGGCCGTAATAGGTGATCACGCCGAGCCCTTCGCGGATGCAGAGCTCGCGCAGCGCGCGGTCGAACTTCGCGCGGTCGTAGAGGTTGTACTCGGGCTGCAGCGTCTCGTAGCGCGGCAGCCCCTTCTCGCGCGCGACGCGCAGCGATTCGGCGAGCTGCCCGGCGTCGAGGTTCGAGGCGCCGATCGCGCGCACCTTCCCCGACGTCAACAGCGCGTCGAACGCGGACAGCGTCTCGTCGTAGGGCGTGTCGGGATCCGGCCAGTGCGCCTGATACAGATCGATGCGCTCGACGTGCAGCCGCTTCAGCGACTGCTCGACCTCCTCGACGATCCACTTCCTCGCAAGCGACTTCTTCCCCCCGGTCGCGGGCATCCCCGAGCCGACCTTCGTCATGATGTGCACGCGGTCGCGCTTCGCCGAGCTCTTCTTCAGCCAGTTGCCGATGATCGTCTCCGACTCCCCGCCCTGGTTGCCGGGCACCCACGTGGAGTAGGAGTCGGCGGTGTCGATCGCGTCGAAGCCGGCGTCGACGAAGGCGTCGAGAAGCGTGAAGCTCGTCGGCTCGTCCACGGTCCAGCCGAAGACGTTGGTGCCGAGGACGAGGGGAGCGATGCTGAAGCCGGTGCCGCCGAGCGGGCGAAGCTGCGGAGTCATGTCGCTGATGAAGGCTGATCGGCGGGCGCCGCGCGCGCGCCGTCGCCGAGCATCGGCTCGGCGAAGATGTGGTGGACCTCGGGACGCTGCTCGCGGATGCGATCCTCGAAGCGCACGATCGTCGCCGCGACCTCTCTCGACGTGAGCTCCGGGTGGAGCTCGATCTCGAGGGTGAGCAGCACCTCGTCGGGGCCGAGCTGCATCGTGAGCGGCCGCTCGACGCGGCGGATCGCCGGATCGTCCGCCGCGACGCGGTGCACGACCGCGATCGTCTCGTCGTGCGCGCGCTCGCCGACGAGCAAGCCGCGGCTCTGCCCGGCGAGGATCACCGCCACCGCCGCGAGCACGAGTCCCACCGCGATCGACGCCGCGCCGTCGAGAGCCGGGAGGCCGAGCCAGTGTCCGAGCCAGACGCCGAGGAAGGCGATGACGATCCCGACGACGTCGGCGATGTCCTCGAGCACGACGGTGAAGAGCGAGGGATCCTTGCCGTGGCGCACGACCTCGAAGAGCGTGCGGCCGGGCGCCGCCCGGCGCATCGTGCGCCAGCCGACGACGAGGGAGCCGCCGTCGATCACCGCGGCGATCGCGAGCACGACGTACGCGGGAGTCGGATCGCGCAGAGGCTCGGGGTTCAGCACGTGGAGCACGCCCTCGTAGATCGACACCCCGCCGCCGACGGCGAAGAAGATCATCGCGACGATGAGCGTCCAGAAGTAGAGCTCCTTGCCGTGGCCGAACGGGTGCTGCGCGTCGGCGGGGCGTCGGGCGCGTGCGTGGCCGACGAGAAGCAGCGTGCCGTCTCCCGCGTCGACGAGGGAATGCAGCCCCTCCGCGATCATCGCCGAGCTTCCGGTGAGCGCGGCGGTGACGAGCTTCGTGATCGCGATGACGACGTTCGCGCCGATCGAGGCGTAGATCGCGGACTTCGATTCGCTGGCCATGTTCCCCGGATGACGCGAGTCGGGCGGTCGTGCACCGCCGCGCGTCGAGGGTTCGCAAGGGCTCGGCCAGCCGCGGCGCCGGAGGTGTCGAACCGGACCATTGACAGAACAATATTTTTTGATATACTCCCGGCGTGTCCGCCGCGACCGCCACCCGCTCCGCCCGCGATCTCGACCGCGCCGTGACGCTCTTCCACGCGCTCTCGGATACCACCCGCCTCGGCATCCTCGAGATGCTGCGCGGGGGCGAGCGCTGCGTGTGCGATCTCCAGGACGAGCTCGCGGCGGCGCAGTCGCGCCTCTCCTTCCACCTCCGCGTGCTCAAGGAGGCGGGGCTGGTGGAGGACCGGCGCGAGGGGCGGTGGTCGTACTACAGCATCGTTCCCGGCGCGCTCGCCGAGGTGCACGACCTCGCCGTGGCGATGCAGCCGAAGAAGGGCGCACTCCCCGTGCTCCGCGCGGGCTCGTGCTGCAGGTGACAGGGCTTTTCTTTTCTTCAATGCATCAAGTTTTCTTGATAACCAAGAGGAAGCGATGAGCGCAAAGACCCGGCAGGACCCGAGCAGGGTGCCCACGACCCTCGAGGAAATCCGCGCGACGGTGCAGGCGCGCTACGGCACGGCGGCGCTCCGCGTGAACGAGGGCGCCGCGGCGGGCGGCGTCTGCTGCAAGCCGGTGGACGGCAGCGGCCACTGCTGCGACTCGAAGAGCGAGTCGTGGGACCCGATCACCGCCGACCTCTACGACGCGGGCGAGACGGCGGGGCTCCCCGCCGCGGCGCTGCTCGCGTCGTTAGGCTGCGGCAACCCGACCGCGCTCGCGGAGCTCGTTGAAGGGGAGACGGTGCTCGACCTCGGCTCCGGGGGCGGGATCGATGTCCTGCTCTCCGCGCGACGCGTCGGTCCCACGGGAAAGGCGTACGGCCTCGACATGACCGACGAGATGCTCGCCCTCGCGATGGAGAATCGCGAGAAGGCCGGCGCGACCAACGTCGAGTTCCTCAAGGGACACATCGAGTCGATCCCGCTTCCGTCGAACAGCGTGGACGTGATCATCTCGAACTGCGTGATCAACCTCTCCGGCGACAAGCGGCAGGTGCTGAAGGAGGCGTTCCGCGTGCTGCGCCCGGGGGGCCGCTTCGCGGTGAGCGACGTGATCGTGCGCGAGGGGCTCCCGGCCGCGGTGAAGGAGAGCATGGCGCTCTGGACGGGCTGCGTCGCCGGCGCGCTCGAGGAGAAGGAGTTCATCGCGCTGCTGAATGAGGCCGGCTTCGAGAATCCGAGCATCGAGCCGACGCGCGTGTACACGCGGGACGATGCGATCGCGCTGCTCCAGGGAACGGGGCTCGAGCTCTCGCTCGCCGACGAGGCGGCCGGGAGGATCATGAGCGGCTTCGTGCGTGCGACGAAGCCGGGTGCCGTGAAGCCCCGCGCGACGAAGCCATCGCGGCCTCTCGCCATGCTCGGCGCCGCGAAGTCCTCGCGCGCCTGCGGCTGCGACGACGCGTGCTGCACATGAGCGCCGCCGCGACAACGCGCTGCTGCGGTCGGTCGCGGTCGCGGAGGAGTGGAGGCCGCGCGGGCTCGGCCGCGCGCGACGAGGTGCCGGCGGACATCCGCGCGACGCGGGAGTTCGCCAGCGCATGTCCGGCGTCGGCGACGGTGATGTGTCGCGACTGCGCGTGAGCGCGCCGAGTCCCTTTCGCGTGCTCGTGCTCTGCACCGGCAACTCGGCGCGGAGCCAGATCGCGGAGGCGCTGCTCGCGACGCGCGGGGCGGGACGCGTCGAGGCGGCGAGCGCGGGCTCGCGACCGGCCGCGCGCGTCAATCCGTACGCGGTGGAAGTGCTGCGCGTGCACGGGATCGAATGGGAGGCGCACCCGCCGCGGAGCATGGACGACGTCGCCGGCCAGCGGTTCGATCTCGTGATCACCGTCTGCGACAACGCGCGCGACGCGTGTCCCGTCTTCCCCGGCGCGAGGGCGCAGGTGCACTGGGGGCTGCCGGATCCGGCGGAGGAGACGGAGCCGGCGGCGGCGAGACGCGCGTTCGCCGAGACATACGGCGCGCTCGCCGCGCGGGTGGATGCGCTGCTCGCGCTGCCGCTCGAGAGGCTGGATCCCGGCGAGCTGCGCGAGCGGGCCCGGAGCGTGCACGAGTCTGCACGCCCCTGACCGGTGACCACGCCCTGACCCGACACACCCCGACAGCGGACGATTCCCTTCCGAGCCCCGCCCGCTGGTGGGTGCTCGTCACGATCGGCATCGGCACCTTCATGTCGGCGCTCGACGGGAGCGTCGTGAACACGCTGCTTCCCGTGCTCAGCCGCGAGCTGCACACCGGGATCGCGGCGATCGAGTGGGTGACGACGATCTACCTGCTCGTGATCTCGGGGCTGCTGCTGAGCGTCGGGCGGGCGGGGGACATGTTCGGGCACCGGCACCTCTACCTGACCGGCTTCGTGATCTTCGTGATCGGGTCGGCGCTCTGCGGGCTGGCCGGGTCGTCACGCATGCTGATCGCGCTGCGCGCGCTGCAGGCGACGGGGGCGGCGATGCTCTACGCCACGGCGCCGGCGATCCTGACGCGGACCTTCCCGGCGACGCAGCGCGGGCGCGCGTTAGGCGCGCAGGGCACCTTCACCTATCTCGGCCTGACGGCGGGACCCTCGCTCGGGGGGTGGCTCGCCGGCGCGTTCGGCTGGCGCTCGGTGTTCTACATCAACGTTCCCGTCGGGCTCGTCGCGATCCTCCTCGCGATGCGCTCGATCGCGCCGGACCGCGTGCGCCAGCAGAGCGAGCGCTTCGACCTCGCCGGCGCGGCAACGTTCACGGCGGGGCTCGTGGCGCTCCTGCTCGCGCTCGACCAGGGGCACGCCTGGGGATGGGGCTCGCCGCGCATCGTCGGGCTGCTCCTGGCGGCGGTGGTGGTGCTCGCGGCCTTCGTGCGGATCGAGTCGCGGCGCGAGAGCCCGATGCTCGACCTCACCCTCTTTCGGCGGCGCGTCTTCAGCGCCGCGACGGTGAGCGCGCTCCTCAACTACATGTGCGTCTACGCGGTGCTCTTCGTGCTTCCGTTCCTGCTCATCCAGGGACGAGGGCTGAGCGTGCAGCGCGCGGGGCTCGTCCTCACCGCGCAGCCGATCGTGATGGCGATCGTCGCGCCGATCAGCGGTACTCTCTCGGATCGCATCGGCTCGCGCGGGCTGGCGACGGCGGGGATGCTCGTGCTCGCGGCGGGACTCGCCTGGCTCGCGATGCTCGCGCGCGGCGGGTCGCTGGCGAGCATCGCCGCCGCGCTCGCCGTCGTCGGACTTGGCGTCGGGACGTTCGTGTCGCCGAACAACAGCGCGCTGATGGGCGCCGCGCCGGGGTATCGGCAGGGGATCGCGTCGGGGGTGCTCGCGACGGCGCGCAACGTCGGGATGGCGCTCGGCGTGGGATTCGCCGGCGCGGTGTTCACGACGGTGGTGGCTCAGGCGGCGGTGCCGGCCGATGGGCTCGCGGCGGGGGTGCGGGCGAGCCTGTTCGCCGCGGCGGTCGTCGCGGCCGTCGGCGCGGTGACGTCGGCGGCGAGGTAGAGTAGCCCTTCTTGCACCGTCGCGCCGCGCGGGGTAGCATGGCGCACAGTCCTGCGCCCCCCGCATGCATCGCCGCCACTTTCTCCAACTCGCCAGCGTCACCACCCTCGGCGCGCTCGCTTCCGGCTGTCGGGCCGCGCGCGAGTACGACGCCCTCACGCTCACGCATCCCGAGCTGCTGAAGGCGCTCGGGGCTGAGCGCGTGCGCACGATCGGCGAGCGCTATCGCGCGACGACGCGCGGCGAATCGGACGCCGAGTCACTGCGCCAGGCGATCGATCACTCTCGCCCCGCTGCCTCACGCATACTCGGCGCCGCCGGTCCGTCGGTCGCCGATCTCGTGCGCGAGGACTTCGAGAAGGGGCGGACCGTCGTCGTCGATGGGTGGGTGCTCTCGAGGACCGAGGCGCGACAGTGCGCGCTCTATTCCATCACCCGCCCCGCCTGACCGTCCCGCATGCACACAGACGCGCGCACGCTCGAGAACGGCAGCGTCGTCGCGGGTGACCTCTGCATCGTCGGCGCGGGAGCGGCGGGGATCGCCATGGCGCTCGAGTGGATCGGCGCGGAGCGACGCGTGCTCCTCCTCGAGGGCGGGGGCTTCGACTACGAGCCGCGGATGCAGGAGCTCTATCGCGGCGAGATCGCCGGGCTGCCGTACTTCCCCCTCGAGGCGGCGCGGCTGCACTACTTCGGCGGGACGACGGGGCACTGGGCGGGGTTCTGCTCGACCTTCGACGCGCTCGACTTCGAGTGGCGCGACTGGGTGCCGCACAGCGGCTGGCCGATCGGCCGCGCCGATCTCGACCCGTTCTACCCGCGCGCGCACCAGGTGCTCGGCATCGGTCCGTACGAGTGGGAGGCGGAGCAGTGGCGCCGCCGCGATCCCGCGCTCGTTCCCTTCGCGCTCGATCCGAAGATCGCCTGGACGAAGATGTGGCAGTTCAGCGCGCCGGCACGGTTGGGCACCCTCTATCGCGAGCAGATCGTCGGCGCGAGCGACGTGCATCTTTTCACCCACGCGAACGTCGTCGAGATCGAGGCGAACGAAGGCGCGACCGCGATCGAGGGGATGCGCGTCCGCACCTTCGAGGGGAAGGAGCTGCGCTTCCGCGCGCCGCGCTACGTGCTCGCCTGCTCGACGATCCAGAACGCGCGGCTGCTCCTCGCGTCGAACGCGAGAGCGACGGCGGGGCTCGGCAACGGGAACGATCTCGTCGGTCGCTACTTCATGGAGCACCTCGAGATGCCGAGCGGGAACCTCGTGCTGACGAGGACGCCCGCGCCGGCGACGCGGATGTACGCCTTCGAGTTCGGGCGGACGAAGGCGCGCGGGGAGATGGCGCTCTCGCCGGAGGTGCAGCGCGAGCGGCGGATCCTCAACGCGACGGTCTCGCTCGAGCCGGCGCCGCTCGAGGGTGCGGCGCAGAGCACCTTCCAGTGGGGGACGCCGGAGGTGGTCGAGCGGATGCGCACGCAGCGCGTGGTCCCCGACGCGGCCGCGACCGCCGACAGCATGGCGGTGCGCGCCGAGCCTCGAACGTTTCACCTGATGACGCGACAGGAGCAGGCGCCGAACCCCGACTCGCGCGTCACGCTCTCCGGCGACCGCGACGCGTTAGGCGTGCCGCGGGCGCGGCTCGACTGGCGGCTCACGGAGCTCGACCGCCGCTCGTTCCGTGACTTCTACGAGGTGCTCGGCCGTGAGATGGGCCGCGCCGGGATCGGCCGGATGCAGATGCGCGACTGGGTGATGGAGCGCGCCGACGCGCCCTGGCCGTCGTCGTTAGGCGGCGGGTGGCACCACATGGGGACGACGCGGATGCACCCCGACCCGAAGCGGGGAGTCGTCGACGCGAGCTGCCGGGTGCACGGGATCGGCAACCTCTGGATCGCCGGCGCGGCGGTCTATCCCACGGCGGGGTGCGTCAACCCGACGCTGACGCTGGTCGCGTTGACGCTGCGGCTGTCGGATCACCTGAAGTCGGCGACGGCCTGAGCCGACCGCCACCGCAGCCCGTGGCCGATCAATCTTCGCACGACGACACGCTCGACGCACGCCTCGACGCGCTCTGCGCGGAGGGGTGGGCGATCTTCGAGCGCTTCGACCGCGAACAACGCGAGCGGCGCTTCCATCCCTTCGTCGCCGCCGACTACGACGTCGTCCGCGGCGCCCTCGGTCGGCTCCGCGCTCCCGGCCGCCGCTTTCTCGAGTGGGGCTCGGCCACCGGGATCATCACGATCACAGCCGACATGCTCGGCTTCGAGGCGTACGGAATCGAGCTCGATCCCGCGCTCGTTGCGACGGCGCGCGAGGTCGCCGCGCGCCACCGATCGCGCGCGCGTTTCGTCGTGGGGAGCTTCCTGCCGGCGGGATACGTGCCGCGGCGCCGTGACGGGGAGGATCGCATGGGGACGATCGGCGAGGGTCCGTCCGGCTATCTCCAGCTCGGCCTCGCGCTCGACGACTTCGATGTCGTGTTTGGCTATCCATGGGGCGGGGAGGAGCGCGTGATGCTCGACGTGATGCAACGCTTCGGCAGGCGCGACGCGCTCCTGCTGCTGCACGATGCCAACGCGGGGATCACGGCCTATCGCGGCGGGCGGGAGGTCGTCGATCCGCGCTGAGCCCGGAGGGAGGCCGGGTGCGGTCTATCCGGCGCGAAGGTGGGGATGCACATTGGGGCACCAGCCACCGTCGCCTGCCATGCTCCGATTCGCCGCCGTCTCCGCGCTCCTGCTCGCCTTCGCGCTCCCCGCCGCGAGCCAGACCTCACAGCCGCGCGTCCTCGTCTTCTCGAAGACCGCCGGATTCCGGCACAGCTCCATCCCGAACGGGATCGCCGCCGTACGGCAGCTCGGCGCCGAGAACGGCTTCACGGTCGATGCGACGGAGGACGCGAGCGCGTTCACCGCGAAGAATCTCTCGCGCTATCGCGCCGTGATCTTCCTCAACACCACCGGCGACGTTCTCAACACCTCGCAGCAGGAGGCGCTGGAGCGCTACATCCAGGCGGGGGGCGGCTGGGTCGGCGTGCACTCGGCGACCGACACCGAGTACGACTGGCCGTGGTACGGGCGGCTCGCGGGCGCCTACTTCAACGGCCACCCCAGCGATCCCAACGTGAAGAAGGGAACGTTCCGCGTGCTCGACAAGAGCCATGTCTCGACCGAGGGGCTCCCCGACCGGTGGGAGCGGACGGACGAGTTCTACAACTTCAAGTCGATCGCCCCCGACATCCACGTCCTCGTCGACATCGACGAGAAGAGCTATACGGGCGGGACGAACGGCGACCGTCACCCGATGAGCTGGTACCACGAGTTCGACGGCGGACGCGCGTGGTACACGAACATGGGTCACACGGAGGAGACCTACGCGGAGCCCCTCTTCCTGAAGCACCTGCTCGGCGGAATTCGCTGGGCGATGGGGACGAGCAACAGCGCGCTCGACTTCGGCCGCGCGCGCCCCGAGGAGAACCGCTTCACGAAGGTCGTGCTCGCGGAGAAGCTCGACGAGCCGGTGGAGCTCGCGGTGCTCCCCGACGAGCGCGTGCTCTTCATCGAGCGGCACGGCTACGTGAACCTCTACAAGCCGTCCACGGGGAAGATCACGCGCATCGCGACGATCCCAGTCAGCACGAAGTACGCGGACAGCAGCCAGGCGGAGGACGGACTGCTCGGCCTCGCCGCCGATCCGGGATTCGCGAAGAACGGCTGGGTCTACATGTACTACTCCCCCGCGGGGCCCGAGCCGAAGAACGTGCTCGCGCGCTTCACGATGGTCGGCGACTCGCTCGATCTCGACTCGCGGAAGGAGCTGCTCGCCGTGCGCACGCAGCGCGAGCAGTGCTGCCACACCGGCGGCTCGATCGCCTTCGACGGAAAGGGAAACCTCTACCTCTCGACTGGCGACAACACGAATCCCTTCGCGACCGGCTACGCGCCCATCGACGAGCGGCCCGGTCGGTCGCCGTGGGATGCGCAGAAGTCGTCGGCGAACACCAACGACCTGCGCGGCAAGATCATCCGCATCCATCCCGAGCCCGACGGGACGTACACGATCCCCGAGGGGAATCTCTTTCCCCCCGGGATGGCGAAGACGCGCCCCGAGATCTACACGATGGGCCACCGCAATCCCTATCGCATCTCGGTCGATCCCCACAGCGGATACCTCTACTGGGGCGACGTCGGGCCCGACGCGCCGGAGGATTCGGTGGGGCGCGGGCCGCGCGGCTACGACGAGTTCAATCAGGCGCGCAAGGCGGGGTTCTTCGGCTGGCCGTACTTCATCGGCGACAACAAGTCGTACATCAAGACGGAGCGCGTCGACTCGGTGACGGTGAAGTCGTTCTTCCCCTTCGATCCGGTGCGGCCGCTCAACAAGTCGCCGAACAACACCGGGCTCACCGAGCTTCCTCCGGCGCAGAACGCCTTCATCTGGTACCCGTACGGGCCGTCGGCGGAGTTCCCGCTCATGGGAAGCGGGGGGCGAGCCGCCGAGGCGGGCCCGGTCTTCCACCGCGAGGACTTCGCGAGCGCCGCGCGTCCCTTCCCGCAGTGGTACGACGGGAAGCTCTTCATCTACGAGTGGATGCGCGGCTGGATCGTCGACGTCACGATGAACGCGCAGGGCGACCTGGTCTCGATGGAGCAGTTCATGCCGAGCCAGAAGTTCAGCAACCCGGTGGACATGCAGTTCGGGCCTGACGGCGACCTGTACCTGCTCGAGTACGGCACCGCGTGGTTCCAGGGGAACGACGACGCGCGCCTCGTTCGCATCGAGTACACGGCGGGCAACCGGAAGCCGCTCGTCGCGGTCGGGGTGGACCAGCCGGCGGGCGCTCTGCCGCTGAAGGTCGCGCTCTCGTCGAAGGGGACCGTCGATCTCGACGAGGATTCGCTGCGCTACGATTGGACGATCACCCGCGGCGACGGAAGCGTCGTGCAGCGGCTGAGCGGGCCGAATCCCACCTTCACCTTCCGGCGCGCCGGCAGCTACACGGCGACGCTCACCGCGACCGATCCCTCGGGAGCGACCGGGTCGAGCAAGGTGCAGGTCGTCGCCGGCAACGAGCCGCCGAAGGTGGCGGTCGATCTCACCGCCGGGAACAAGACGTTCTACTTCGCGGGCGTGCCGGTGCGCTACGCGGTGCGCGTCACCGATCGCGAGGACGGCTCGCTGCAGAACGGGCGGATCCCGGCGAGCCGCGTGCGCGTCACCGCGACCTTCCTCAAGGACGGCGCCGCCGCCGCGCCGACCGCGGGGGAGAAGCCCGCGCCGAACAGCGAAGCGCAGGAGGGCGCGCACGCCGCCGGGAAGAAGATGATCGAGGGAGGCGACTGCCTCGCCTGCCACCAGTACAACCGCAAGTCGATCGGTCCCGCATACGCCGCGGTGGCCGCGAAGTACCACGACGACAGCACCGCGGTCGCGCGCCTCGTGAAGAAGATCCGCGGCGGCGGGTCCGGCGTGTGGGGGCAGGTCATGATGCCCGCGCATCCGCAGCTCACCGAGGAGCAGACGCGCGAGATGGTCGCCTACATCATGAGCCTCGCCGACAAGCCGTCGAGCGCGCCTTCACTCCCGACGCGCGGCGCCTACGTGCCGACGACGGAATCGGCCACGGCGCCGCGCGGTGTGCTCGTGCTGCGCGCCGCGTACACCGACCGCGGCGCGAACGGGATGCCGGCGATCGCGAAGGAGCAGTCGGTCGTCCTCCGCTCGCCGACGGTGATCGTCGCGACCGGCACGCTGGGTGAGGGCGTATCGAAGCAGAGCGTGCCGCAGCTTCCGGTGGAGGTCACCATCGCGAACCGCCCCGGCGCGTTCGCGAAGCTGGCGCAGATCGACCTCACCGGGATCTCCTCGGTCGTGCTCTCGGCGCTCGCGCCCACGCAGTACCAGGCGGTGGGCGGCTCGGTCGAGCTGCGCATCGACTCCGCCGCCGGGACGCTGATCGGGACGAGCGAGGCGATCCGTCCGGTCGCCGACAGCGCCGCGCCGCCGATGCAGCTCCGCACCGCGCTGACGCCGACGACCGGCGTGCACGACCTCTATCTCGTCTTCCGCAACCCCGCGGTCACGAAGGACGCGCTCCTCTTCGTCCTCCTCACCGCGACCTTCGAGCCCGCCGCGCACGCCGACGCGAAGGCGGCGACACGTTAGGCAGCCGCCGGCGAACCACCCACCCGACCCCGACGCGAATGCCCCGCTCGACCACGCGCTCCCTCGCCCGCCGCCTCTTCGCCGCCACGCTCCTTCTCGGCGCGCCGATCGCCGCGCCCCTGCAGGCGCAGCAGCCGGGCCAGCCGGAGAAGTTCGAGAACCTGAAGTACTTCCCGAAGGACATCCCTCGCGACTCGCTGCTCGGCATCATGCGCGGCTTCACCACCGCGCTCGGGGTCAACTGCCAGTACTGCCACGTCACCGAGCCGGCGCCCGCCGGAGCGCCCGGCCCGCGCGAGCGGCTCCGCCCCGCGCTCGACGACAAGCAGACGAAGCTCACCGCGCGCTTCATGCTGCGGATGGTGGACACCCTCAACCACGCCATCCTCCCCGCGCTCGACAAGCGGCACACGCCGGCGATCGCGGTCACCTGCGCGACCTGCCATCACGGCTCGCCCCTCCCGCAGACGACGCAGGCGATGCTGACGGAGACCATCGACCGCGCCGGGATCGACTCGGCGATCGCGAGCTACCGCAAGCTGCGCGGCGACATGGTCGCGGGGCGCTACGACTTCCGCGAGGGACCGATCGACGAGCTCGCGCTTTCCCTCGCGGGGCGCGGCCGCTCCGAAGACGCGATCAAGCTCCTCGAGATGAACCAGGAATTCTTCCCCGGCTCCGCCGACGTCGACCTGACGATGGCCGAGGTGTACCTGCGGAAAGGGGACAAGGATCGCGCCGCGACGCGCTACCGTGCCGCGCTCGTCAAGCGCCCCAACGATCCGCGCATCATGCGCCGCATGCAGGAGCTCGGCGTGAAGCCCGACAGCACGCGCTGATCGAAGTCAGCCTCGCGGCGGCGCGACGAACCGGCGCGATCGCCGCTCGTAGGCATGGGCGAGGGCGAGTACCCGCGCGTCCTCGCCCGGGAGCCCGACGATCGAGAGGTTGAGCGCCGGCATCCCGTCGGCGCCCAGCCCCGCCGGGACCGACACCTCCGGAAGGCCGAGCCAGTTGCCGTAGCCTAACGGCGTCCGCACGTCCGGCCAGGGATCGACCGCGCGCGGAGCGTTGAACGGCATCGTCGGATACACCAGCGCCGCGACCCCCGCCGCGCGCATCGCGCCGGCGAGCCGGGCCACCACCTCGGCGCGCGAGCGCGCGAAGGAGCGCCCCGCGGGATCGTCGGCGAGCGGGCGGCCGAGCAGCGGCTCGCACTCCTCGAAGGTCGGCGGCAGCACGTCGTAGAATGCGCGATAGGCCGGATAGCCGACGCGCATCGCCGCGCGCGGATCGGCGCTCCGCCCGGCGAAGTAGGCGAGCAGCGCGTTCGCCGTGACCGCCGGTGCACGCGAGTCCACCGGCACGTCGCCGCGTGCCGTCGCCGCGGTAGCGAAGGCCTCGCGGAAGTTCTCGCGGGTGACGGGCGATGCGAAGGAGTCGACCAGTGCTCCCGCGGCGCGCAGGTCGCCCAGCGCGCGGTCCCACGTCGCGACCGCTTCGGCGGTCATCTGCGCCCGCGGGGCATGCACCTCGACGACTCCGAGCCGGATGCCGGCGAGCGCTTCGTCGCGCAGCGAGAGGAGCGGGGCGGCGCTCCACCCGTCGGAGGTCGAGAGCGGATCGCTCGCGTCGGCGCCGGCGATCGCGGCGAGGAGGTGCGCCGCGTCGGCCACGGAGCGCGCGAGCGGGCCGTGGGTGTCGAGCCAGGGCCAGGTGGGGATGACGCCGGTGCGCGGCACCAGGCCGAAGGTCGGCTTCATCCCGACTATGCCGGTGAACTGCGCCGGGATGCGGTTCGAGCCGCCGTCGTCGGTGCCTAACGCGGCGAAGGCCATCCCGGTCGCGACCGCGACAGCCGAGCCGGCGCTCGAGCCGCCGGGGGTGCGCGTCCCCGTGGGATCGTGCGGGTTGAGCACCTGACCGGTGTGGCTGCTCGTCCCGTTGCCGTGGTACGCGAAGTCGTCGGCGGCGGTCTTGCCGAGTACGACCGCACCGGCGGCGCGCATGCGCGCGACCTCGATCGCGTCGCGACTCACCGGCTCGGGGAAGAGCTTCGCCCACTCGGCGCTCGCCCCAGTGGTCGGTAAACCGTACATATCATAGATCGCCTTGGCGAAGAGCGGGACGCCGTCGAGTGGGCCGAGCAGCGTGCCGGCGCGAAGCCGCGCGTCGGAGGCGCGGGCCGCGGCGAGCGCGACCTCGGCGTCGAGCGCGTCGATGGCGCGGTAGCGCGCGCCGTCGCTCCGGGCTCGATCGAGCGCGCGGCGCGTGGTCTCCTCGGCGCTCCATGCGGCGCGACGGCGGCCCGCCTGGTACGCGGCGATGCTCCCGTCGAGCGGATCGGTCGCCGCGTCGGGGGACGAGCCAGGGACGCCGCGCGTGCACGCGACGGCGGCGAGGGCGGCGAGCTGCGTGAGGGCTTCACGTCGGGTCGGGGACATGGCGCGGAATTGGCGCGCGGCGTTAGGCGCTAGCCGGCCGACAGCGGTCGCGAGTCGAACACGCCGCGGCCGATCGCCATGATGCCGACGACGATGAGCAGGAGCGCGAGCGCGATCCCACCCAGCCGGATCGCGAGCTCGCGCCGCTCGCCGCCCGAGCGTCGCGCGACGATCGAGCTGCCGTGTGTCGAGGCCAGAGCCAGCACCATGCACACGAGGTGACCGACGACCGCGTCCGGAAATTTCCCGCCGAGGAAGAGCGTGATGCCGAGGAGGATCTGGAGATCGAGCAGTCCCGTGAAGGCCGTGCTCAGGATCCGGGCGGGGCGGACCGCGCGATTCGTGGCGAGCGCGTACGAGAGGGCGCCCAGCGCGGCGACTGCGGCGAGCAGAACGAGGTAGCGCAGCCCGGAGTGCGCGTGATAGAGAGAGCTCATCGAGAGACGCCGGTGGGAAGTGAGATGGCGCAGAATTGGCGCCGCCGTCCCCGTGCAGTCAAGGCTCGGATCAGGCGCTGGCGCGCTCTTCCTCGTCCCGCGCGAGGGCCAGCACCTCCTCCGGCGTCATCCCCCGCCGCCGCAGCTCGCGCACCGAGAGCGCGTCGTGCCGCTTCGCCAGCCTGCGCCCGTGCGCGTCGCGAACGAGCGGCAGGTGGCACCACGCGGGCGGAGTCGCGCCTAACGCGCGGTAGACGAGCAGCTGCCGCGCCGTCGAGCGCAGCAGGTCCTCTCCGCGCACGACCTCGGTGATCCCCATCGCGACGTCGTCGGCGACGACGGCGAGCTCGTAGGCGGGGACGTCGTCCCTGCGCCAGACGACGAAGTCGCCGAAGTCCACCCCCGCGGTGAACGCCTGCGCGCCGCGCCGCGCGTCCGAGAAGCGCACGACCTCGCCGTCGGGGACGCGGAAGCGCCAGACGACGCCCGCGGGGGACTTCGCGTCCCGCCCCGCTCCGGCCGCGGGGCGCAGCTCCGGCGGGAACACGGGCTCCGCCCCCTCGTCGTCGTCGTGCGGCGCGTGCGCGGCGTCGCGCACCTCGCGACGCGACGCGTGACACGGATAGATCGCGCCCGCGTCGCGCAGGGTGCGCCACACCGACTCGTACACCTCGCGCCGCCGCGACTGGTGAACGGGCCCCTCGCTCCAGCGAAGCCCGAGCCAGGCGAGGTCCTCGATCGCCCGCTCGGTGTACTCGGCGCGGCAGCGCAGCGGATCGAGGTCCTCGATGCGGAGCACCACGTGGCCCCCCGCCTCCGCGGCGCGGCGCCACGCCGCGACGAAGGTGCGCGCGTGGCCGACGTGGAGGTCGCCGGTCGGCGTCGGGGCGATGCGGCCGCGGTAGGTCATGCGTGGAGGGACAGTCGAACCGTGAGGGGAGTCACGCCGGCGTGACATTTCGCGCGCCGGGCCAGTCTCCACTCCGGCGCACCGTCGTCCCGCGCCGCCACTTTCCCCCCCCGTCTGGCGCCTCGAGGCGAGCGCATGGCCATCAGCTATCCGGTCGGTCCGACCACCGTCCCCGCGAACCTCACGCGGCCCCCCGCGACCTACAATCGGCGCGCCTGGCTCGCGGTCGGCGGGCTGCTCCTCTTCGTCGCGCTGTACGCCCTCCTCACCGGCTGGCTCGGATGGACCGCGTACCGGCTGATTCACTCGGCGGTGCAGGGGGGTGGGGATGCCTTCGTCGGCGTCGTCGTCGGGATCGGGGCGGCCTTCCTCACCGTCTTCATGGTGAAGAGCCTCTTCTTCATCAAGCGCGGGCAGGTCGGCGACGCGGCGCTCGAGGTGAAGGCGGCCGATCAGCCGGAGCTCTTCGCCTTCCTGCACCGGCTCGCCGACGAGGCGGGCGCGCCGCGGCCGCACCGCGTCTTTCTCTCGCCGCGCGTCAACGCATCGGTCTGGTACGACCTCTCGCTCGTCAACCTCGTCTTCCCCTCGAAGAAGAATCTCGAGATCGGGCTCGGGCTGGTCAACGTCCTCACCCTCGGTGAGCTGAAGGCGGTCCTCGCGCACGAGTTCGGGCACTTCACGCAAGCGTCGATGGCCGTCGGGCGCTGGCTCTACGTCGCCCAGCAGATCGCCGCCGGCATCGTCGCCCGTCGCGACAAGCTCGACGAGCTCGTCGACCGGCTGTCGCGCATCGACATCCGCATCGCCTGGGTCGGCTGGCTGCTCCGGCTGATCATCTGGGCGATCCGCTCGCTCGTCGACTCCTTCTTCTCGCTCGCCCTCCGCACCCAGCGCGCCCTGTCGCGCGAGATGGAGTTCCACGCCGACCTCGTCGCCGT
>DASVXU010000125.1:0-3127 GCA_036392515.1 Gemmatimonadaceae bacterium
TGATGCAGGTCCTGGAAGCTCTCGATGTTCTCCTGCAGCTGGCGCGCCTGGCTGTCCGCGACGAACACGACGCCGTCCGCGCCCTGGAGCACGAGCTTGCGGGTAGCCTGGTAGTAGACCTGACCGGGCACCGTGTAGAGCTGGAACTTCGTCGTGAAGCCCGAGATCGTGCCGAGGTCGAGCGGCAGGAAGTCGAAGAACAGCGTGCGGTCGGTCTGCGTCGCGAGCGAGACCATCTTCCCTTTCCGCTCCTGCGGCACCTGCCCGTAGATGTAATGCAGGTTCGTCGTCTTCCCCGACCGCCCGGGGCCGTAGTAGACGATCTTGCAGGTGATCTCGCGGGTCGCGTAGTTGACGAGTGACACGGAGCCGGAGCGTTAGGCGCGCCCGAAGAGCGCGGCGAGGTTGCGATTGAGCTCTCCCTCGAAGTTCTCGGGGAGCACGACCGGGGGCGGTTCAGCCGGGGGCGCCGCCGCGACGAGCCGGTCGACGAACTCCCCGTAGTAGAGCTGGACGAGCCCGAGCGAGCTCTCCTTGTCGAACACCGAGAGGAAGATGTACAGCCCGCGCGGCGTCCGGGCCGGCGCGAGGAAGATCTGGCGCTCCTTCCCCGCGTGATGGAGCACGTGGAAGGGCTTGCCGTCGAGCTGCTTGCCGAGCTCCCCCGCCGAGGCGTGGATCGCCGCGGCGAGCGCGCAGGCGGACATCACGTCCACCGAGCGGGTGAACCCCGACTGCGCGAGCACCTGGCCGCTCGTGTGAAGGAGCAGCGCCAGGCGGACGCGCGCGTCGGCGACGAACCGCCGCAGCGGCTCCTCCACCCAGTTCTCGACGACGGCGACCGTCATGCGTCCAGCACCTGCGTCGCGCGCAGCATCTCGACGCGGATGAGACCGACGTTCGCGCGCGCCTCGGCGACCGTGACCAGCAGCAGGTCGCCGCGGCCGACGGCGCACACCCGTCCCTGCTCCGCCTCGAGCTGCACGAAGCTCGACGTGCCGAGCCCCGCCGCCTGCGCGGAGAGACGCGCCTTGCGATAGAGCGACGCCGCGAGCGCGGCGACGACGCTCCCCCGCACCCCGATCTGCAGGTTGGAGTCGACGATGATCCCGTCGGCCTCGCTGACCACCATGCTCCCGAGCACCCCGCGCTGGCGGGTGAGGGCGGCGAGGACTTCGGCGAAGGGCGAGTCGCTCATGCGATCCCTCCGACGAAGGCCTTCGCCCGCGCCACGCAGCGGTCGAGGAAGCGGCGCACCATGCCTAACGGCATCGCCCGGTCGGCGGCGACGAGCAGCAGCCCGTCCCGCGGCGCGGGCGCGAGCGCCACCGTCGCGACCTCGGTCTCGACGACGATCGACGTCCAGTCGCCGAGGTCGAGGTGCCGCATCGCGCGCTGCGCCTCGTCGCTCACGCCGCTCAGCTCCGCGCCGACCTCCTGGGCCACGTCGCGGCCGTCGTGCGCGACGTACGCCCCGGCGAGCACGAAGCCGTCGGCGTCGAGCAGGAGCGCGGTCTGGTCGGCGTCGCCGATCAGGTCCGCGAACAGCGCGCGCGGATTGCGGCTCATCGCCTCGCGCTCGCGCGGGTCGGCGGCCGGCTCCGGCACCGGGGGCTGCGGCGAGGGGATCTGCGTGTTGCGCAGCGTGTCGGTGAGCCAGGGCGGATCGGGGAGGGGCGCGGGGGCGGCGCGTCCGGCGACGCTCACCTCGCCGCTCCGGCGCGGCGGATAGATCTCCCCGCTTCGCCGTGCGGGCAGCTCGCCGCTGCGGCGCGGAGCCGCCGCCTCGCCGCTCGTCCGCGGGGGAAGCGGCGGGAACGGCGACGGCTGCTCCTGCGGCGCGGTCGGCATCGTGGAGACCGGACGCCCGAGCGCGCGCCTCACGTGCGCGAGCGCGGCGATCGTGCTCTGGTCTTCCCCGTCCGCTTCCAGCGCTTCCGCGAGATAGCGCTCCGCCTGGTCGAGCTTGCCCTGCCGGAAGAGGACGAAGCCCATCCCCTTCCGCGCGCCGGCGTGGCGCGGCGCGAAGCGCAGCACCATGTCCCACTCGTCGAAGGCGCGCTGCAGCTCGCCGCGGTCCACCGAGATGCGCGCGAGGAGATCGTGCGCGTCGGCGTTGTGCGGGTGCCGCTCGAGGCCGCGCAGCGCGACCTTGAGCGCGAGCTCGACCTGCCCCTGGCGGCGCAGTGCCTCGCCCAGTGGCAGGAAGACGAGGCTCCCCGGATCGCGGGCCAGCTCGTCGCTCAGGCGGCGAATCTCGTCAGACACCGACGTGGGCCTCGATCAGGTTGTAGAGCCGCATCGCCGACTCGACGGCGGCGCGGACGCGCTCCGCGTTGGGCGCCGACGGCCGGAGCTTGAGCCACTGGTCCCACGCCTGCACCGCCGCGAGCAGCTCCCCACGCCGCGCCGCGGCGTAGCCGAGCTCGAGGTGCGCGTCCGCGTGCAGCGGGTCGTGCTCCGTCGCGCGGCGCAGCTCCTCGACCGCGTCGGCCAGCCGGCCGAGCCGCGACAGGGCGCGCGCCGCGAGGAGGCGCGCTTCCGCGCTCCCGCCGTCGACGGCGAGGGCGCGCCGCGCCTCCTCGAGCGCCTCGTCCACGCGCCCGATCGCGAGCGCCTTGGTGCTCCGCTCGAGATACGGCGCCGGATCCTCGACGCGAGCCGCGCCGTTCGACTTCTCCGGAGTGCGCAGCGCGACGACGCCCGTGGACACGAGGCCGTACATGATCTTCGCGACGTCGAACTCGCTCTGGCCGAGCGTGCCGGCGATCGCGCGGAGGTCGCTCTCCCCGTCGATCAGCGCGAGGACCGCCCATTCGTTCGGCAGCAGATCGAGGAGCGTCGGGTGATCGTCGTCCACGGGCGCGAGCACCGGGATCACCTGGAGGTTCGGGACCTTGTCCGCGATCCGCGACCACTCGTCGATGCGGCGCGCCCCCTCCATCAGCAGCGACTCCGTGCTGATGCGGATCGACACCTCCGAGGGCGCGTCGGCGACGCTGCGCTCCTCGAAGGAGAAGAACCCTTCGCGCCACGACATCAGCTCGAACACCACCGCCTCGATCTGCTGGCGCACCTGGCGCTCCAGCTCGCGCGGGGTGATCGCTCCCGTCTCGAGCAGCACCTC
>DASVXU010000126.1:0-4695 GCA_036392515.1 Gemmatimonadaceae bacterium
CCAGGCGGACCCACGACATCGCCCTGAGCGCGTAGAACGTCGGATCGAACTCGTACCAGCGGAAGCCCTGGCGCGTGGACCGCTGGTAGGCATGGTGGTTGTTGTGCCACCCCTCGCCGAGCGTGATGACGGCGAGCCACCAGTTGTTGCGCGAGTCGTCGCCGGTCACGTAGCGCTGGTTGCCGTGGACGTGCGCGAGCGAGTTGATGAAGAACGTCCCGTGGTACAGCAGCACCGTGCTCCAGAGGAACCCGACGACGAGCATCGCCCACCCGCCGGCGAGGAAGCAGGCGACGCCGAGCAGCACCGCCGGAACGTACGGGTGCTTGTCGAGCCAGACGAGCTCCGGATACTTCGCGAGGTCGGGAACCGCCGAGAGGTCGGTCACGCCCTGGTCGCGCTTGAAGACCCAGCCGACGTGCGAGTAGAGGAACCCGCGCTGGCGCGGCGAGTGGATGTCCTCCTCGGTGTCGGAGTGCTTGTGATGGTGACGATGCTTCGCCGCCCACCAGAGGATCCCGCGCTGCGCGGAGCTCTGCGCGAGGAAGGCGAGGAGGAACTGTCCGACGCGGCTCGTCTTGAACGTCCGGTGCGAGAAGTAGCGGTGGTAGCCCGCGGTCACGCCGAACATCCGCGCGACGTAGAGGAGGACGCAGACCACGAGCGCCGACTTCGTCACACCCGTCCAGATCGCGGCGAATGCCGCGAGGTGCACGAGCACGAAGGGGATCGCCTCGGGATAGATGATGTCGTCGTGATACTCCTCGTGATCCTGCGACGCGGCGTTCGCCGACTGCTTCGCTGCTGCCAAGACGTCCTCCTGATGGTTGCGGCTATGGGGGTTGCGGGTCATGCGACTGCGGCCGGCGAGCGGACGAGCGAGGCGAGGGTCGCCATCGAGCGCTCGGCGTCGAACTGCGTCGGGTCCATCACGATCTGGAGCGCGCAGCCTTCGACGAAGCTCGCGGCGACGGCGGCGAGCCCTTCGGCGGTGACGCCGGAGTAGCGCTCCACATCGCTCGCGACGAGCGCCCCGGCGAGCGGGACGAACGATGCACGGTAGCGGTCGAGGGCATGGCGGATCGTGCGGCGGACCGCCGGGTGCCTCGTGCCGAGCACCCAGTAGTCGAAGAAGAGCTCGACGCGCTCGCGCTGCTTCGGGAGCCAGGCGACGTCGCGGCGGATGGCGAGCATCATGCGCGCGGCGGGATCGCTGACATCGGCGAGCCGGTTCGAGAAGTCGGTCGCGGCGAAGGTCTGCGCGAGCATCCAGTCGAGGAGCGCGACGAGGAGCTGGTCGATCGACTCGAAGTAGAAGAAGACGAGTCCCGGGCTGACTCCGGCCTCGGCGGCGACGGCGCGCGCGCTGACCCCGCCGAGCCGCTCCCTGGCGGCGATGGCGAAGGCGGCGCGGAGGATGTCTTCGCGGCGCTTTTCGGCGGGGGCTCGTGGACCGGGCACTGGCGGGGCGTCGGGGAGTGTGGGGACTTATTGATCGCTGGATCAATATATGAGGGGCTCATTGATCGCGCAATCAATAACGATCGAGGAACAGGCGAGTAACGCCTTCGACCTGTCCACGCGACAGTGCATTATTTGCACGCAAGTGAATGCAATTGCGCAATCTTGCGCGCCGAAAATGCACGTAAACAGCAGAAATTTGCATTTCGTGCAGATTTTGCTTGACACCGGCGCGTTTCCTGCCCATCCTGCCGCTGCGACCTCGTTCCCCCACCCTCGCTGCGGAGCCCTGATGAAGCTCATCGTGACCATCGTGCGCCCGGAACGGCTGCACGTCGTGAAAGAGGCACTCTTCCGCGTGGGGGTCACCGGCATGACCCTCTCCCGCGTCAGCGGGCATGGCGGCGAGCACGAAGTCGTCGAGCAGTACCGCGGATCAGCCGTCCTCTTCGAGTTCCGCGACAAGGTCCGCATCGAGATGGCCGTCTCCGAGCCCTTCGTCGAGCCGACTATCCAGGCCATCCTCTCCGCCGCCCGCACCGGCGAGGTCGGCGACGGCAAGATCTTCATCCAGCCGATCGAGAGCGTCATCCGTATCCGAACCGGCGAGCGCGACGTCGAGGCGCTCACCCCGGTCAATGCCGACGAGGTCCAGGCACAGACACGCGAGAGCGCCGAGGCCGCGGAAGGAGCCGCTCGATGACCGCCGACGCGACTCCAGCGCTCTCCGCGGGCGACACGGCGTGGACGCTGGTCTCCACCGCCCTCGTCCTCCTCATGGTCCCGGGACTCGCCCTCTTCTACGGCGGGCTCGTTCGCGCGCGCGCCGCGCTCAACACCTTCATGATGAGCTTCGCGGCGCTCGCCCTCGTCGCCGTGCTCTGGGTGCTCCTCGGCTACTCGGTCGCCTTCGCCCCGGGCTTCGTCGTCGGCGACCTCCGCTGGGCAGGGCTCGGCGCGTTAGGCCTCACGGGACCGTACTCGGCGACGATCCCCCACGTCGCCTTCGTCGCCTTCCAGGCGATGTTCGCCGGCATCACCGTCGCCCTCATCTCGGGCGCGATGGTCGAGCGCATCCGCTTCCCCGTCTACCTCGCCTTCGCCGCGCTCTGGACCACGCTCGTCTACGATCCCCTCGCCCACTGGGTCTGGGCGACCGACGGCTGGCTGCGCGCCCTTGGCGCGCTCGATTTCGCGGGAGGCACCGTCGTCCATGTCAGCGCGGGGACCGCGGCGCTCGTCGCCGCCGTCATCCTCGGGCCGCGCCGCGACCGCGGGCGCAGCGCGCTGCTCCCGCACAACGTTCCCTTCACCCTCCTCGGCGCGGGGCTCCTATGGGTGGGATGGTTCGGCTTCAACGCCGGCTCCGCCCTCGCCGCGGACGGCGTCGCGGCGAACGCGCTGCTGACGTCGAACACCGCCGCCGCGTCGGCGCTGCTCGCGTGGGTGGTCATCGACCTGCGCCGCACCGGCCAGGCGACCGCGGTCGGCGCGGCGACCGGCGCGGTCGTCGGACTGGTCGCGATCACGCCCGCCGCGGGCTACGTCACCCCGCTCGCCGCGGTGGCGATCGGCGCGATCGGCGCGTCCGCGAGCTACTTCGCGATCCAGCTGCGCAATCGCACCCGTATCGACGACGCCCTCGACGTCTTCGCCTGCCACGGCGTCGCCGGCATCATCGGCGCGCTGCTCACCGGAGTCTTCGCGCTGAAGTCGGTGAACCCCGCCGGCGCCGACGGCCTCCTCGCGGGGAACGCGCACCTGCTCGCGGTTCAGGCGCTCGCGGTGCTCTGCACCATCGTGTTCGCTGGCGGAATGACGGCGCTCGTCCTCCGCGGACTCGCTCTGGTCACGTCACTCCGCGCCGCCGTCCCGCACGAGCTCCGCGGCATCGATCTCAGCGAGCACGGCGAGCACGCCTACCACGACGGCGACACCACCGAGGAGATCGCCGGCGGCAGCGTAGTGGTCGGACAGCCGGTGCTGCTCGAGAGTGAGGCCGCGCGCGGAGAGCGAACGCTCACCGCGGCATGACCTCGCGGAGCGGCGCCGATATGGGCATCGAATCGCTCCGGGCCGGCTGTCGCGTTCTCGTCATTGAAACACGAAGGTCACGAAGGCTCACGAAGCTGTTGCTGAAGCACCCTTCGTGAATCTTCGTGACCTTCGTGTTTCACCGCCGGTGCCAGGGAGATCAGAGCCCAGCGCGAGGAGTCGCGAAACGCGCCCGGAGCGATCCGATGCTACGACCGACGAGCCACGTAGCCCCATCCACCAGCGTCAGCGAGACGCTATCGCCCCGGCCCCGCGACCTCACCCCATAATGGCCGCGCGCCCCTCGTCCCAGGTCACCACGTTCTTCCGGAAGTAGGACTCGTTCGCCATGTGACAGGCCAGCGCCGCGTGGTGCCCGAAGACGACGTCCTCGACGACCGGCTTCCGCGTCCGCACCGCGTCGAAGTAGTTGCGCAGGTGCGGCGTGATGTCGTCGTAGTCGTCGCCGCGGAAGGTCGTCGTCTGCGTCGTCGCCTCCCTCGCGACGCGGGCGTCGTTCTCGGCGTGCCACTGCGCGAAATACGCGTCGCGGAGCGCCTTCGGAAAGCTCCACGCGTAGTAGCTCGGCGAGTCGTCAGTCCCCGTCTGCGGGGTGAAGGTGGCACGCGTGCCCGTCACCTCGAGGATGCCCTTCGAGCCCTGGAAGCGGTACGTCTCCGGGGTCTCCGTCGCGAGGTTGAGGCGCATCGAGACGGGGACGTCGCCCCAGTAGTACTGCACCGCATGGACGTCGGGCATGTTGCGCCCGTCCTTCCAGTGGCGGATCCCGCCGACGGCGAATGCCTGCCTCGGCGGCTCGTTCACGCCGAGCATGAACATCATCCCGCTCACGAGGTGAACGAGGAGGTCCCCGGCGACGCCCGTACCGTACTCCTTCCAGCAGCGCCAGCGCGCGAAGACGTTGGGATCGAGCGCGCGCTTCGGGGTGACGTCGCCCTGCCAGGTGTTCCAGTCGAGGTTCTGCATCGAGAGATCGGGCGGGGGCGGGTACTCCCACGCGCCGGTCGGACTGTTCCGGCCGAGCTGCGCCTCGACGAGCATCAGGTCGCCGAGCGTGCCCTGGGCGATGATCTCCTTCGCCTTCGCGCAGACCTGCGAGCTGAGGCGCTGCGAGCCGATCTGCACGATGCGTCCGCTTTTCTGCGCCGCGGCGACCATCGCCACGCCGTCGGCGGGACT
>DASVXU010000127.1:0-2417 GCA_036392515.1 Gemmatimonadaceae bacterium
TCTTCCCGGTATCGACTTTCTGAGATGAGCGCTGACGACGTCACCTACACGAGCTACCTCGCCCTTCCCGAGCTGCTCTCTCTCCAGCGCCCGCGCTCGTCGCCGGAGCACCCGGACGAGCTGCTCTTCATCGTCGTGCACCAGGCGAGCGAGCTGTGGTTCAAGGTCCTCCTCCACGAGCTCGATATCCTCGTCGGGCGCATGGAGTCGGGGGACGCGCTCGGCGCGCTGGCGTCGTCGAAGCGCGTGAACACCCTCGTCCGGATCGTCACCCAGCAGCTCTCCTCGCTCGAGACGCTTCCCCCGCAGCGCTTCGCCGAGTTCCGCGGCTACCTCGGCAGCTCGAGCGGGTCGCAGAGCGAGCAGTTCCGGGCGATCGAGGCGAAGTCGGGGCTGCGCGACCCGCACTTCATGCAGGCGATCTCCGAGCACGGGGACCCGCCGCCGGGCGTCCGCGAGGCGTTAGGCAGGCCCACGCTGCAGGACACCTTCGAGCGGATGGTCGCCCGCGCGGGAACGACGCTCGAGGCGCTGTACACGGACGCCGGGCAGACGCCGCTGTTCATGCTCGGCGAGGCGCTGATCGAGTACGAGCAGGGGTTCGCGATGTGGCGCTTCCTGCACGTGCAGCTCGTCGAGCGCGTCATCGGCCCGATGACGGGAGGCACCGGCGGCACGCTCGGCGCGAAGTACCTGTCGCGTACCGTGTCGCAAAGGTTCTTCCCGAGCCTGTGGGCGGTGCGCGGCAAGTTCTACGGCGCCGGCCAGCCGAAGTGACGCTGCACGACATCAGCGTCCTCACCAGCGTCGGCACGCCGGAGTGGCCGGGCGACACGCCCTTCACCTGCGGCTGGAGTGCGCGGATCGCCGACGGATCGAGCGTCAACCTGACGACCATCACGGCGAGCCCGCACGTCGGCACGCACGCCGACGCGCCGCTGCACGTGCGCGACGGCGCAGCCGCCGCGGAGACGCTGCCGCTCGCGGCGTTCCTCGGTCCCGCGCTGGTGCTCGACGTCCAGGGTGAACCGCGCGATCTCGACGAGGACCTCGTCGCGCGCGTGCCGGCCGGCGTGGAGCGTCTCCTGCTGCGCACCGGCGCGTCGATCGCCGGTGGCTCCTTTCCCGCGGACTGGCCGGCGCTCTCGAGCGACGCGGCGCGCGCGCTGACACGGCGGGGTGTCCGGCTGCTCGGCGTGGACGCGCCGAGCGTGGACCGGCGCGAGAGCAAGACACTCGAGGTTCACCATGCGCTCTTCGACGGGGGCGCGTGCGTGCTCGAGAACCTCGACCTGCGCGGCGTGGCCGAGGGCGACTACGAGCTGCTCGCGCTTCCGCTGCGCTGGGCCGGTGTGGACGCGGCGCCGGTGCGGGCGGTACTGCTGCCGGGAGTCCGGGAGTAGGGGGAGTCCGGGAGTACGGCACTGCCAGGTGGCTGTTGCGTACTCCCGTACCCCCTACTCGCCGAGCGCCTCCCCGACGCTGCTTCGTTTGCCGACGAAGAAGCGGCCGAACGTCGCGTAGACGGCGCTGACTTCGTCGAAGCGCATGTCGGTGACGATCCTCTTGAAGTCGAGGGGGTCCTTCGCGACGAGCGTGACGCCCCACTCCCAGTCGTCGAGGCCGATCGCACCGCTGATGGTCTGCTGGATGCGGCCCGCGTAGCGGCGGCCGGTGAGCCCGTGGGTATACATCAGTCGGCTCCGCTCCTCGAGGGTGAGCTGATACCAGTTCGCGCCGGGGTCACGCCGCTTCGACATCGGATAGAAGCAGATGTAAGGCATGTCCTCGGGAAGCGCCGGGTAGAGCCGGCGACGCACGTGCGGGCTCGAGCGCTCCGCCGCGGCGCGCTCGGCGAGCGCCGCGCGGTAGGGCTCGTCACCGACGGAGCCCCCGCGTGCGACGGCGTTCTTTGCCAGCTCCGCGGTGATGTGGTAGAGCCCCGCCTCGGTCACGCTGAGGAAGGAGTACTCGCGCCGCAGGGAGTCGAGGAGAGTCGCGGACGCGAGCGTGCGCTCGGCCTTCGCGATCCCGTCGAGCGTCGGGCGGGCGTGGACGACCATCAGCTCACCGACGGAGCCGGCGAGCGCGAACGCGGCGCTCCAACCGCCCTCCTCCGGCGCCGCGATCGATGCGAGAACGGTGTCGGCCTCCTTCAGGACGCGCGAGCGCCGGTCACCCATGGCGCGCAGCGCGACCCGGTCGGCGGCGTAGACGTGATGCGAGAGGTACCAGCCCTCGAGCGTCTCGGGGGGATGGGCGATGGTCGTCATGCGAGGAATGTAAGACGGCGCGCGCCCCTCGCGCAGGGCGTGGCGAGGGGCGCGGGCCATGGTCAACGGCCATACTTGCTGGCGAGGGGCCGGCACACGATCTTCGGGCAGCATGTCGACCGCCACATGGCCCCCGCGTGCGCA
>DASVXU010000128.1:0-5646 GCA_036392515.1 Gemmatimonadaceae bacterium
CCCCCTTGCATCACTTCGCCGGAGGCTGGACGCAGGAGGCCGTAAGCGACGGCGGTAACCGCAGGAGACGCAGTCGCTCACAGCCTTCAGCTTACAGCCTCCAGCCCACAGCACGACGAAAACACGAATGCTGAAAATCCAGGGACTACGCGCCACCGTAAGCGATAAAGAGATCCTGAAGGGCATCGACCTCACCGTGAACCCCGGCGAGGTGCATGCCGTCATGGGGCCTAACGGTTCGGGGAAGAGCACGCTGGCGCAGGTGCTGGCCGGTCATCCCGCCTACACCGTCACCGGCGGCTCCGTCGAGTTCGACGGGGAGGATCTGCTGGAGATGGATCCCGAGGTGCGCGCGCAGAAGGGCGTCTTCCTCGCCTTCCAGTATCCGGTCGAGATCCCGGGGGTCTCCAACGCGTACTTCCTCCGCACCGCGTACAACGAGATCCGCAAGGCGCGCGGCGAGGAAGAGGTCGATCCGATGGACTTCCTCGACATCATGGAGCAGAAGCTCAAGATGGTCGAGATGAGCGACGTCATGCTCAACCGCTCCGTCAACACGGGCTTCTCCGGCGGCGAGAAGAAGCGCAACGAGATCCTGCAGATGGCGGTGCTCGAGCCGAAGCTGGCGATCCTCGACGAGACGGACTCCGGGCTCGACATCGACGCGCTGCGCGTCGTCGCGAACGGAGTGAACGCGCTCCGTCGCCCCGACCGCTCGACCATCGTCGTCACGCACTACCAGCGGCTGCTCAACTACATCGTCCCCGACTATGTCCACGTGCTCGCCAACGGGCGGATCGTGAAGTCGGGCGGCAAGGAGCTCGCGCTCGAGCTCGAGGCGAAGGGCTACGACTGGGTCACCGGCGCGCAGGGAGCGGCGGCGTGACCACGACGGCTTTCCTCGACGACGTCCGCGCGGCCACCGAACGCGACGGCGAGCCGCGCTGGCTGCGCGAGCTTCGCGCGCGCGGCGCGGAGCGCTTCGCCGCGGTCGGCTTCCCGACGACGCGCGACGAGGACTGGAAGTACACGAGCGCCGCGCCGATCGCCGAGCTCGACGTCCGCGCGATCAGCGAGCCGGGTGGCGAGGTCACGCGCGCGTCGATCGCGCCGTACACCTTCGGCCAGGACGCCTGGACGACCCTCGTCTTCGTGAACGGCCGCCACGACGCCGAGCTCTCGACCGCCGGCGTCGCCAGCGCGGGGGTGCGCGTCCTTCCCCTCGATCAGGCGCGCGAGGAGATGGGTGACCTGCTCCGCGACACCCTCGGCTCGATCTGCGACGTCGAGCAGAACGCCTTCATCGCGCTGAACACCGCGCTCTTCGCCGACGGCGCCGTCATCCATCTGGCGAAGGACGCGGTCGCCACCGCGCCGATCCACCTGCTGTTCGTCTCCGACGCCGCCGCGGCGAAGGGTGCATCGCACCCGCGCGTCCTCGTCGTCGCCGAGCGCAACTCGAAGGCGACGGTGATCGAGAGCTACGTCGCGACGGGTGAGGCGGTCTACTTCACCAACGTCGTCACCGAGGTCGCCCTCGCCGACGGCGCCAGCGTCACGCACTACAAGATCCAGCGCGAGAGCCCGCGCGCCTACCACGTCGGCACGATCGACGCGCGGCAGGGGCGCGACTCGCACTTCGTCTCCTTCTCCTTCGCCACCGGTGCCGCGCTCTCGCGCACGAACGTCTGGACGATCCTCGGCGGCGAGGGGTGCGGCGCGACGCTGAACGGCCTCTACATGGCCGACGGGACGCAGCACGTCGACCACCAGACGCGCATCGAGCACCAGAAGGAGAACTGCTACAGCCGCGAGGTCTACCGCGGCGTGCTCGACGACACGGCGCACGGCGTCTTCAACGGGAAGGTGTACGTCCATCCCGAGGCGCAGAAGACGGACGGGAAGCAGGAGAACCACACCCTGCTCCTCTCGCCGCGCGCGGTGATCGACACGAAGCCGCAGCTCGAGATCTTCGCCGACGACGTGAAGTGCACGCACGGCGCGACGGTCGGCCGGATCGACAACACCTCGCTCTTCTACATGAAGAGCCGCGGGGTGAGCGCGCTGCGGGCGCGGCAGCTCCTGACCTACGCCTTCGCCGCCGACGTGCTCGAGCAGATCGAGCTCGACGCGGTGCGCGAGAGCCTCGAGGAGCTGACGCTGGCGCGGTTCACCGGCGCGGCCGCCGCCGAGTAGCGGGCGGCGCGCGAGGGACGGGACATGCCGGACCTTGGCGAGCTCTATCAGAGCCTGATCCTCGATCACAGCCGCTCGCCGAAGAATTACGGTGAACCGGCACGAGCGGATCGCGTCGCCGACGGGCGCAACCCGATGTGCGGGGACACGGTCCGCGTCTGGCTGACGCTCGACGGCGATCGCGTCGCCGACGTGCGCTTCGTCGGCAAGGGGTGCGCGATCTCGCAGGCGTCGGCGTCGCTGATGACCACGGCGGTGAAGGGAAAGACGCGCGCCGAGGCGGAGCAGCTGTTCACGCGCTTCCACGACCTCGTGACCGGAAAGCCGGTGGACGAGGAGACGCGCGCCGCGCTGGGCAAGCTCGTCGCGCTCGGCGGCGTCTCGCGCTTTCCGGCCCGGGTGAAGTGCGCGAGCCTCGGCTGGCACGCGATGCACGCCGCGCTGAACCAGCCGGCGCGGGACCCCGCGACGGTGAGCACCGAGTGACCGATGCGGCGCGCGCCGGCTTCGTCCGCGTCGCGGCGCTGCGCGACGTCGCCGAGGGGACGATGCTCGGCGTCGTGACTCCGGCGGGGGAGCGGATCTGCCTCGTCAACGACGGCGGCGAGCTGCGCGCGGTGGCCGACGAGTGCCCGCACCAGGGGTTCGCGCTCTCGGCGGGGGAGCTGTGCGGGGATGGGACGATCGAGTGCGTCTGGCACGGCGCGCGCTTCGACCTGCGGACGGGCGCGGTGGCGCGCGGTCCGGCGGAGGAGGAGCTTCCGCGCTACGAGGTACGCGTGGAGGGAGACGAGGTGTACGTGGGCGGGAGGATGCGGTGAGCGCGCGAGCTGAGACGAGCATGGGAACGCGGCCTTTCACGGCGCGCACGCTGCGCGCGGAGTTCCCGCTCCTCGCGGCGAGCCCCGGCCTGCACTACCTCGACTCGGCGGCGACGACGCAGAAGCCGCGCGCGGTGCTCGACGCGATGCGCGAGTACTACGAGCGGGACAACGCGAACCCGCACCGCGGCGCCTACGCGCTGAGCGTGCGCGCCACCGACCGGTACCACGAGGCGCGCGCGAAGGTGGCGCGCTTCACCGGGCTCGCCGACGCCGACTGCCTGATCTTCACCCGCGGGACGACGGAGTCGCTGAACCTCGTCGCCAGCGCGTGGGGACGCGCGAACGTGAGCGCGGGCGACGAGATCGTCGTCACGGCGATGGACCACCACGCGAACTTCGTCCCCTGGCAGCAGCTCGCGCGGGAGAAGGGGGCGCGCTTCAGGATCGCGCCGCTCACCCTCGACGGCCGGGTGGATCTCGACGCGTTAGGCGGGATGCTCGGCGCGCGGACGCGGATCGTGACCTTCCCGCACGTGTCGAACGCGCTGGGGACGGTGAACCCGGCGCGCGAGATCGCGCGGCTGGTGCGCGAGCGGTGCGACGCGGTCGTCGTCTGCGACGGGGCGCAGGGCGCGCCGCACCTTCCGGTGGACTTCGACACGCTCGGCGTGGACTTCTACGCCTTCAGCGGCCACAAGATGTGCGGCCCGATGGGGATCGGGGCGCTGCTCGGTCGGCGCGCGATCCTCGAGCGGATGCCCCCGTACCAGATGGGTGGGGACATGATCGAGGTCGTCGGCGACGAGGAGACGACGTGGAACGTCCTTCCGCACAAGTTCGAGGCGGGGACCCCCAATGTCGCCGATGCGGTGGGGCTCGGCGCCGCGGTGGACTTCCTCGAGGGGATCGGGATGGATGCGGTGCTCGCGCACGAGCGCGCGCTCGTGGCGCTGGCCGACGAAAGACTGCGCGCGCTGGACGGGGTGACGGTGCACGGCCCCGCCGCGGCGCTGCGCAGCGGCGTGGCGAGCTTCACCGTCGAGGGGATTCACCCGCACGACCTGGCGACGATCCTCGACGAGCGCGGAGTCTGCATCCGCGCCGGCCATCACTGCGCGCAGCCGCTGATGCGGAGGCTGGACGTAGCGGCCACCTCGCGGGCATCGTTCTACGTGTACAGCGACGAGGGAGACGTATCGGCGCTGGTCGATGGAGTTCGGGAGGCGCAGAGGATCTTCGGGACTGCCATGGGGCATTAGGCCAGTGTCATGACTACGGTGGCACGAGTCACTTCTCAGAGAGGCCACGTGACAGCACCGTCTGCCACCTGGTCGTTCTGGTCAGTGACTCACGACTGGGAAGTGATGACACTAGCCTCGTGCCACATGGCCTTCCCATGACCCCCTCTCTCCCCCCGCAGGCCGAGGCTCTCTACCAGGAGACCATCCTCGAGCACTACCGGCGCCCGAGGAACAAGGGCCGCCTCCCCCGCGCCAACGCCCGCGCGACGGTGACGAATCCCGTCTGCGGCGACGAGATCGGGGTCGAGGCGATCGTCGAGGCGGGGGTGATCAGGAACCTCCGCTTTACCGGCCAGGGGTGCTCGATCGCGCAGGCGTCGGCGTCGATGATGACCGAGGTCGTGCGCGGGGCGAGCGTGGGGGCGGCGAGGCGGACGGGGGAGGCACTGCGCAAGCTGCTCGCGGAGGAGCCCGTGACCCGCGACGCGTTAGGCGAGCTCCTTGCCTTCGAGGTCGTCGCCCGCTATCCGGCGCGCGTCGGCTGCGCCCTCATGCCCTGGCGCGCGCTCGAGCAGGCGCTGCAGACTTCCGACGACTCCACCCCATGAGCCCCATGCCCTGGACCGCCGCCGCCGATCGCTACGAGCTGATGCAGTACCGCCGCACCGGACGGAGCGGCGTGCTCCTCCCCGCCATCTCGCTCGGGCTCTGGCACAACTTCGGCGGCGTGGACGTGCTCGAGACGCAGCGCGCGGTGCTGCGCCGCGCCTTCGACCTCGGCGTCACGCACTTCGACCTCGCGAACAACTACGGCCCGCCGCCGGGGAGCGCCGAGGAGAACTTCGGGAAGATCCTCGCCGACGACCTGCGCCCGTACCGCGACGAGCTGATCATCTCGACGAAGGCCGGCTACCGGATGTGGCCGGGCCCGTACGGCGAGTGGGGATCGCGGAAATACCTCGTCGCGAGCCTCGACCAGAGCCTGAAGCGCATGGGGCTCGAGTACGTGGACATCTTCTACTCGCACCGCGTCGATCCCGACACGCCGCTCGAGGAGACGATGATGGCGCTCGACCAGGTGGTGCGGCAGGGGAAGGCGCTCTACGCGGGCATCTCCTCGTATTCCCCCGACGCGACGAAGCAGGCGGCGAAGATCCTCCGCGAGCTCGGTACCCCCTTCCTCATTCACCAGCCGTCGTACTCGATGCTCAACCGCTGGGTGGAGGACGGGCTGCTCGACACCCTCGAGAAGCTCGGCGTCGGCTGCATCGCCTTCTCCCCGCTCGCGCAGGGGATGCTGACCGACAAGTACCTGAACGGGGTCCCGCAGGGGACGCGCGCGAGCCGGAATGAGTCGTTCTCCCCCGACCTGCTCACCGAGGAGA
>DASVXU010000129.1:0-70313 GCA_036392515.1 Gemmatimonadaceae bacterium
ACCCTTGCCGACCAACAAGTTGTCGTTTTGAGTGATTCCCCTGAGCCGAATGGGGTTCAGGGGGTCGCGGGTTCAAATCCCGCCGTCCCGATTGGGTAAGACGGAAACTGCGAAAGCCTCACGAGTACATGGCTCTCTGCATCGCAGAGAGCCATTGTCGCAGGTACCCACCTCGCACCCACGCTACCGAGAAAACAGGTCGCGATACGTCCCGCCGTTTCGCGTGGCTTGACCTCGCAGCCGTCCGCCCCGCGTTGACCCAACACGCGTCCCCAGTCGTCGACTGCCGGCGTTAGGCCAAATGTCGCGAATGCAGACGGCCGGAGCATGCGCCCCGGCCGTCGCCCATCACTCACGACCAGCGCCTACGTGCCGTACACCTGGAATTCCCACAGCGAGTAGCCGTATTGCGTCGCTCGCTGCGTCCCGTACATGCGTACGTAGCGCCCGCTGCCGGAGACGTTCAGCGTCTGGACTCCGCCCGTGCTGGTCGTCGTGGAGTAGATCGTCGTCCAGTTCGTGGCGTCGTTGGAGGTCTGGATCTGGTAGGCCTTGCCGTAGGCCGCTTCCCAGTTCAGTACCACCTTGCTGATCGAGTGCGTGGCGCCGAGGTCGACCTGGATCCACTGCGGATCGCTGAACGCGCTCGACCAGCGCGTGCCCGTATTCCCGTCGACGGCGTTCGACGCCGGTAACGACGCGTTCTCCTGCGAGGATGCCGTTGCCGGATGCCCCTGCGAGAGCAGCGTGCCGCCCGACGTCGATGGCGTCCCGTACACCTGGAACTCGAAGAGCGAGTACCCGTACGCCGTTGCGCGCTGCGTGCCGTACATCCGGATGTAGCGGCCCGTTCCGCTCAGGCCCGTGAGGTCGTCGGTCGCGCCGTCGCCGGTCGTCGTGGAATAGATCGTCGTCCAGGTGGTCGCATCGTTCGAGACCTGGATCTGGTACGCCTTTCCGTACGCGGCCTCCCAGTTGAGCGTCACGTGGTTGATGCTGTACGTCTGGCCGAGGTCGATCTGGATCCACTGCGGATCGCTGAACCCGCTCGACCAGCGCGTGCCGGTGTTGCCGTCGACGGCGTTCGACGCCGGGAACGTCGCGTTCTCCAGCGAAGACGCGGTCGCCGGCTTGTTCAGGGCGATGTTCGTCCCGCTCGACGCCGCGGCCTTGTTGTAGACGGCGACATAGGCGACCCGCATCGCGCCGTCCGAGACGGTGGCGGTCGTCGGCGACGTGCAGTTGCAGACCCCGTTCGGGAACCCGCCGCCCATCGCGAGATCGTAGATGATGAAGAACGGGTGGTCGACCGCGTTCGCCCACGTCGTCGCGTCGACCTGCGTCGCGTTGATCGTGAAGTGCACCGCCCCGTCCAGGTAGAAGCGGATCTGCTCCGGTGAGACGGAGCGATCGATCTGCACGCCGTAGGTGTGGAACGCCGTCTGACAGCCGGCGCAGGCGTGCGCCCCGGAGCCGATCCCCGAGGACTCGTTGCAGGGTCCACCGGGATTCGTGCCGCAGTGCAGCGTGCTGTACACCACCGACTGCGCGTTCACGTCCTCCATGATGTCGATCTCGCCCACACTCGGCCACGTGCCGCCGCTGCGCAGCGCGGCCCCGAGCATCCAGAACGCGGGCCAGTAACCGAGCCCGTTCGCGGTGGTGAGGTTCGCGTCGGGCTGCTGGATCGACGACTGGATCAGGACGACGCCGCCGGCAGGGGCGCCGAAGTCGGCGCGCTGCGTCTCGATCCGTCCGGAGGTCCAGCCGCTCGTGGGGTTGGTGCCGGTGTGGATCGCCTTGATGACGAGGTTCCCGGTTCCGTCCTGATAGACGTTCGCGGTGCTGCTCGTCGTGCTCTCGATCTCGCCGGTGCCGTACGTGCTGCCGGCGGCGACGTCGTACTTCCAGTCGGCCGTGTTGAGGCCCGTGTTGGCCGCCCCCGTGAAGTCGTCGCTCCACGTGAGCGTGAACCCCGCCGGCGGCGCCGGCACGCCGGCGGGCGCCACCGCCGCGAGGGGGGCGCCACCGGATCTGGGTAGCGGATCAACGATCCGGGCGGCATCCGAACAGCCGGCGACTGCGAGCGCGAACAGCACGAGAAGGCGTTTCATGGGACCTCCCATGGTTCCTGCAACCGGGCCGACGACGCGCGTCCTGACCGGCTTCGGCCGGGGCGCCGCGACGGCTCGCGCAGAACATGGCTGGGCTGACCTCCCGTGTCAAAGTGGAGTCGCCCTCCAGAAGACCCTGCTGCCTCCGCCTAACGGGTCTCGCTCTCCTTCAGCAGCTCCGCGAGATACTTCCCCCAGACCGCGGGGACGGAGTGCGTCCCGTGCCCGCGCGTGGCGTCGCTGATCGGGATGAGGACGAAGCGGCCGCGGGGCACCTTCCTGATCTCGCGCTCGACGATGCCGAGCTCCGGGGGGTTCACCTGGTCGTCGGCCGAGTTGACGGCGAGGAGCGGGGCGCGGATCTGGGCGAGGTGCGGCGACGGGTCGTAGGTGCGGGACGCCTCGAACGCGTAGATCATGTCGTTCGCGTCGAGGCGCGAGGCGTAGCGGCGCGTGTTGGCGACGAGAAAGCTGTCGGCAGCGGCGCGCGTCGGCGCGGCCTTCTGCCACTGCAGGGGGCTGCTCGTCATGAGCATCAGGAAGTGCACGGCGTCGGTGAGGCCCGCCTCGGGCTGCCCCTCGTAGTCGCCCCCCTTCCACTCGGGGTCGCGCTCGATCGCGCCGACGATCATCTGACGCATCATCCGGTTGCGCCCCGCGATCTCGACCGGCGCGCTCGCCAGCGGCATCAGCGCGTCCATGAAGTCCGGGTACGTGTAGCCCCACACCCACGTATGCATCGCGCCCATCGATGTGCCCATGACGAGGCGCAGGTGGTTCACGCCCAGCCCCTCGGTGACCAGCCGGTACTGCGCGCGCACCATGTCGTCGTAGGTGTACCTGGGGAAGCGCATGCGCATCCCCTCGCTCGGCCGGCTCGACTTCCCGTGGCCGATGCCGTCGGGGAGGATGATGTAGTACTTCGTCGCGTCGAGCAGCTGGCCGGCGCCGAAGAGGTGACCGGCGAAGGTCTCGTTGAGGAAGCCGCGCCCGTCCCCGGTGGTGCCGTGCATGACGAGCACCGCGTTGCGCACCCGACCGCTTGCGTCGCGCACCGGCCGGCCGATCGTCGTGTAGTGGATCCGCAGCTCGCGCAGCGTGTCGCCCGTCGTGAAGACGAAGTCCCGCGCGACGTAGTCGCCCTCCGTGGGCGCGGGGTAGGGCCGGGCGCCCTGCGCGCGGAGATGTCCGGGAAGGAGCGCGAGGAGCGCGGCGAGGAGAAGCGTCAGGCGCATGGGCTGCACACGGGTTCAGGGGTCGCGGGTTCTGATCCAGCCGTCCCGATTGTATGCGTCTGGCCGGCGCACAACACCACGTCAGCCCTTCCTCGCGCTCTTCGTCGCCCCGTTCACTCGCACCGCCTCGCGCACCAGCGCCTTGAATGCGCCTTCATCCACCTTCGCTCCCTCCCCGAAATCGATCGCCCGCCGCGCGTTCCCCTCGAGGCTCGAGTTGAACAGCCCCTTCGGGTCCTTCATCTGCGCTCCCTTCGGAAAGGTCAGCTTCACCGCCTTCTTGTAGCTCTCCCCGGTGCAGATGATCCCGTCGTGCGACCAGACGGGAACCTCCCACTTCCACTCCTCCACGACGTCGGGATCCGCGTCGTGGATCAGCGCGCGCAGCCGCGCCAGCATCTCCCCGCGCCAGTCGTCGAGCTCCGCGATCCGCGCGTCGATGAGCTTCGACGCCGCCGCGCCGCTCTGGATGTTGCCGCTCTTCTTCATGAGCCCCCGAACTGCTTCGCGTATTCGCCGTGCAGGCGATGCCAGCCGTCGAACTTCATCGCGTCGCCGCCGACGATGCGGCCGACGGGGTCGCCGTCGAGCGCGCGCTCCATGATGTCGAGGCAGACGTGCCATCCCGCGGCGCCCATCGCGATGTAGCGGCGGTCGATGGCGTGCCAGAGCGTCAGGCGCGTTCGCTTCGCGCCGAGCGGCTCGAGCTGCCAGCGGATGTCCTGCCCGCCCCAGTTGAGCTCGAGCACGTCAGGCGCGTCGGCGCGGGTGATCGTCGTCTCGGTGACGTGCGGCTGCGGCGCGCCCACCGTCGTCAGCGTCGCGGTGCCGACCTTGCCGAGGTCGCGGTCGGCGTCGTACGGCGCCCACTCGCGCAGCTGCGCCGGGTCGGTGAGGGCGGCCCACACCTTCGCCGGCGGATGCGCCAGCTCGCGCACGAGCACCAGCGTCCACTGCTCGCCATTCTTCCGCACCTCCGCGCCCGCGGCGGGGCCGGGCGTGTAGCGCTCACTTCTTCCCATGTCGCTTCCTCGGCTTGGTGGTGGTCTTCCGGTCCATCCTGTCCAGGTGCCGCTCGAGCGCGTCGAGGTGCTTCGACCAGTAGCGGCGGAAGGGCGCCAGCCATTCGTCGAGCTCCATCAGCGGCTCGGGCCGCAGCCGGTACAGCCGCCGCTGCGCGTCGCCGCGCGCCTCGACGAACCCCGCCTCGCGCAGGACGCGCAGATGCTTCGACACGGACGGCTGCGACAGTCGCAGCTCCCGCTCGAGCTCCCCGACCGATCGCTCCGACGAGAGCAGGAGGCCGAGGATCGCCCGCCGGTTCGGCTCGGCGACGATCGTGAAGGACGATTCCATACCTTATAATATACGACAACACGTATATAACCGGCAAGTAATAAAGGATCGGCGGCTCTCGTGATTGAAACACGAAGTCCACGAAGCCCACGAAGCAAAAACGCGACAGCGAACCTTCGTGCTCCTTCGTGAGCTTCGTGTTTCAACGGAAAAGCACCAGTGGCCCCCGAAAGCGAGACGGCCACCCTTCCGGATGGCCGCCCCGACTCCCCGACTCCCTGCAGCATGCCCCCGCCCCTCACCCCTCCTCCCATCCCTTCGCGCGACCGAGCGCCTTCTCCCATCCGCTCGCGATCCGCCTCCGCTCCGCCGCCTTGATCCGTGGCGTGAAGCGCTCGTCCGCCTGCCATTGCCGCGCGATGTCGGCCTGGCTCTTCCAGTAGCCGACGGCGAGACCGGCGAGATACGCCGCGCCTAACGCGGTCGTCTCCAGCACCCGGGGGCGCACCACCGGCACGCCGAGCAGGTCCGCCTGGAGCTGCATCAGCAGGTCGTTGGCGCTCGCGCCTCCGTCCACTCGCAGCTCCTTCAGCCTGATCTTCGCGTCGCCTTCCATCGCCTTCAGGACATCCATCACCTGGAGGGCGATGCTGTCGAGCGCCGCGCGCGCGATGTGTGCCTTCGTCGTGCCGCGCGTCAGGCCGACGAGCGTGCCGCGCGCGTACTGGTCCCAGTGCGGCGCACCGAGTCCGGCGAACGCCGGCACGAAGTAGACGCCGCCGGTGTCGCGCACGGTCGCCGCGAGCGCTTCGACGTCGGGGGCGGCGCGGATGATCTCGAGCCCGTCGCGCAGCCACTGCACCACGGCGCCGGCGATGAAGATGCTTCCCTCGAGCGCGTACTCGGTGCGCGACCCGATCCGCCACGCGACCGTCGTCAGCAGGTTGTGCTTCGACGCGATCGGTCTGGTGCCGGTGTTCATGAGCATGAAGCAGCCGGTCCCGTAGGTGTTCTTCACCATCCCCGGCTTCGTGCACGCCTGGCCGAACAGCGCGGCCTGCTGGTCGCCGGCGATGCCGGCGATGGGGATCGATCCCCCGAGCAGCGCGGTCGTCCCGTACACCTCGCTCGACGAGCGCACTTCGGGGAGCATCGCGCGCGGGACGCCGAAGATCTTCAGCAGCTCGTCGTCCCACTGACCCTTCGCGATGTCGTAGAGCATCGTGCGCGACGCGTTGCTCACGTCGGTGACGTGCACCTTTCCGCCGGTGAGGTTCCAGACGAGCCAGGAGTCGACGGTGCCGAAGGCGAGCTCGCCGCGCGCCGCGCGCGCCCGCGCACCGGGCACGTTGGCGAGGATCCACTGCACCTTCGTCGCCGAGAAGTAGGCATCGATGACGAGACCCGTCTTCCGCCGGATCACGCGATCGAGCTTCTTCGCCTTGAGGCGATCGCAGATGCTCGCCGTGCGGCGGTCCTGCCAGACGATCGCGTTCGTGATCGGCTGTCCGGTCGCGCGGTCCCAGACGACGGTCGTCTCGCGCTGGTTGGTGATGCCGATGCCGGCCACGTCGCCCGCGCGGATCCCCGCCTTCTGCAGCACCTCCGCCGCGACGCCCGCCTGGGTGGACCAGATGTCACGCGGGTCGTGCTCGACCCAGCCGGGCTTCGGGAAGATCTGCGGAAACTCCTTCTGCGCGACGGCGACGATCGCGCCGCTCTGGTCGAAGACGATGGCCCGCGAGCTTGTGGTGCCCTGGTCGAGCGCGAGAATGTATTTCATCGGTGTGGAGTTCGGACGTCAGGCGGGCCAGATCGCGCGATAGCAGAGGGCGCCGAGCACGCCTCCGATGACGGGACCGAGGACCGGGACCCACGCGTACCCCCAGTCGGAACCGCCCTTGCCGGCGATCGGCAGGACAGCGTGAGCGATGCGTGGGCCGAGGTCGCGCGCCGGGTTGATCGCATAGCCGGTCTGGCCGCCGAGCGAGAGGCCGATCGCCCAGACGATCACGCCGACGAGGATCGGCCCGATGCCCTTCGCGAGGTCGGAGCCGGGAAGAAGGTTCGCCGGGGAGAGAACGGCGAGAAGGCCGAGCACGAGCATGAACGTCGCCACCGTCTCCGAGAGGATGTTGGTGACGGGCTTCCTGATCGCGGGGCCGGTGCAGAAGGCCGCGAGCTTCGCGCTCACATCCTCCGTCGCGCCCCAGTGCGGCAGGTAGGTGAGCCAGACGATGACGCCGCCGAGGAACCCGCCGAGGATCTGCGCCGCGATGTATCCCGGCACGCTCGCCCAGGAAAACTTTCCGATCGCCGCGAGCGCGATCGTCACCGCGGGATTGAGGTGCGCGCCGCTCACGCTCACCACGCTGTACACGGCGATGGTGACGCCTAACGCCCAGCCGGTGGTGATGACGATCCACCCCGAGCTGTTCCCCTTCGTTCGGCCGAGGACGACGTTCGCGACGACGCCGTCGCCGAAGACGATCAGGATCATCGTGCCGACGACTTCCGCGAGCAGAGGCGACATGGGGATGTCCTGGGGATGTCCTGGTTCGGATGCGGTGGCGCAGAGATGATGGCGCGCGCACCCGTCGCGGTCCAGAGCCTGATCGCTCCGCGCGGGTGTCCGGATTCCGACGTGGCGGACATTCTGGCTTTGGCAACGCCTGTCGAACACGAAGGGCACGAAGGAGCACGAAGGAGTGCCGAAGCAACAGCCTTCGTGGACCTTCGTGCCCTTCGTGTTTCGATACCAAAGCAACAGCAGGCTCGTTGCGCGAGGATGCCGGCCGCGGCCCCGAGCGGTCAGATGCCAACGCGCCGAACCGCGGAGTCCAGCAAAGAGAGACGGCCACCCTCGCGGATGGCCGTCCCGACACCTCGATGCTACGACTACAGTATTCCCCCGCTCCTCACCCGGAAGTCCACGTTGTCGTTGATCCACTTCCACAGCTCCGCCTGATCCTCGGGCTTCGCGCCCTCGTGGTAGTGCGACCTCCACGTCGCCATCACCTCGTCGTCCACCGTCCACATGCGCACGCGCCGGCGCGGGACCAGCTTCTCCCAGTGCACGGCCACCGTCGGGCGCGGGTAGAGGACGCGGATCGTCGTGTTCTTCGAGAGGTACTCCAGACCGCTGACGTCGATCTTCCGATACTTGCTCAGGCTGTCGTTCTTCTCCGAGGGATTGTCGGGGAGCCCGTCGGTGAACATGACGATGTTGAGCGGCGAGAGCACGAGGTTCTGCCGCTTCACCAGCGTCGCCACGCGCTCGAAGAACGGATTGAAGTCGGTGAGCCCGTCGCGCGACGGATACTCCTTCCGCAGGTACGCGGCGATCTCCGCGACGCTCATGTTCTGGAAGGTGTGGATCGGCTGGAAGGACTTGGTCTCTCCAGGCTTCTCCCCGCCCACCGATCCCACGAACACCGCGGTCGGCTGCTTCAGTCCGCCGAGCCCGTGGATGTGCGCGTAGATGTAGTTCGCCGCGAAGTCGATCGAGCTCTCGTAGCGGCCCCTGCTCTCGAACGATCCGCTGACGTCGATCCCGACGACGAGCGTCGAGCGTGCGACATGCGTGCTGTCCGCCGCGGCGGCGGCGCACCCGCCTAACGCGAGCAGCGCCACCGCGCCCGCCGCGCGCCCGAGCCGGCGCGCGCGGTTCATCGCCGGGGCGCTCACGAGGCCACCCGCGGCATGGGGTCGTGCGGCGTGTGCCGGCGCATCGCGTTCTCCAGCGTCGGCCGCGGTGCCGCGCCCCCCGCCATCGGGGTCGCGGCGAGCACGTCCTCGAGCGACCGGAAGGGCAGGGTGAACATCGGACGCGACTGCACCGCGACCACCGCGAAGTTGAGCGCGGCCGCGAGCAGCTGCAGCACGGGGAGGGAGAGCAGCTCGAGCATCCGCTTCGCCTCCTCGTGGAACCACGCGGTCTCCGCCTTGAGCGCGTTCACCGGCTCGCGCCAGAGGCCGGGCTGCACCGGCGCGGCGGCGACGCGTCCCGTGTCCTCCTGCGTCAGCGTCTGGCGCGAGAGGATCGCGACCAGCGCCGGCGTGCCGAAGCGGCCGAAGAGGAACCAGGTCATCCCACGCACGCCGAGCCAGCCGAAGGAGGCGAGCCCCAGCGTCCAGCCGATGCCGAGCTGCAGCGAGCCGCCCGACTGCTGCGCGATCCACGGGGTGATCGCATCGATCAGCTCGCGATAGAGGAAGACGACCTCGAAGAACATCACCGCGCTCTCGACGATGAGCATCTGGATGATGGTCCCGGTCTTCTTCGCCTTCACCGCCTCCGTCACCACCTGGACGCAGGCGAAGGAGCCGGCGACGAGCATGAAGAGGAAGAACCAGAGCAGCGGCGCCATCACGCGCGGGTTCGGATCGAAGCCGGTGAGCCCGCCGAACACTTCGTTGAGCGTCGGCTGCAGCGTGAAGGTGAAGATCGTCGCCTCGATCGCCGACCAGAGGACGAGGACGAGGAAGGCGACCCACGGCATCCCCGGCTGGAAGTAGCGGCGCGAGGTGACGTCGAGCAGGGTAAAGGGGGAGCGCACGATGCCGACGATGATGTTCTTCATCATGAGCAGCCCGAAGCGCACCGACCCGATCACCCAGCCGACGAGCGCGACGCCGACGCGCAGCATTCCGGCCCAGAAGAGCCAGATGCAGCGCCCGGTGTCCCACCATGCCATCAGCAGCGTCGTGATGAAGTGCCCGCGTCCCGAGCGGAAGGGGAGCGTGTAGAGCGCGACGGCGGTGCACCACATCCCCGCCATCACGACGAGCGCGGGAAGGATCAGCGCCGCCCACGCGACGACGCGCACGACGGGCGTGCCGGCATGCAGCGCGAGGTCGAGCATGCGCCCCTGCCAGTCGGCGAGCCACTGCAGCGGCGCCGTGAGCGCGATGATCGCGCCCTGCCACTGCACGGGAAAGAGCTGCGCGAAGGATTCGAACATGTATGGCCCTCGTCTGATGAGCGATATCGATGGAGCTCGGTTGCAGACGAGCCGACGATGGCGCCGATACGGGCTCTGCGCGGCGGTGCGTCACGTCACGCGGTCGCCGTGCGCGTGCACGCGCGCGCGACGAGAGGCGCGTCGATTTCACGGGCCTCCTGACCGAACGGAGAGAGGAACGACGTCACTATAGAAGATCAGGACGCTCGGCCAGACGTGACGGCCTTTCTGACCGCTCCGAACGGGTGCGCCGGCTGCCTAACGATGTCGTCCGCGGTCCCGGACGCGGGCGCTTTCCCCACCCTCGAGCCGCGCTCGAGCCGCCTCCGGATAGTTAGGCACCTCTCATCTTCGCGTGGTCTCCGCGCGCAACGGGAAGGACTTCCTGACTGCCGCGCCGCGCGGAAATTCGGCGTCGCGATAAACACCCGTGGAACGCCGTCATCAACTCGTGAGCGCATCGTGAGTTGGCGGTCCGGGAGAGGCTGCACTCGCTCGAGCGCAGGGTCGGTCAGCGTGTCCTGCGCGCGGCCCGCATTGTCCGCTACTTCTTTCGTATTGCAGGGACCGACGGGGCGCCTAACGTCCTCCCGGGTCGCTGCTGGCACCGACCCGCGGTAATGGGGCACCTACCCTAACGTCCGGGAGCAATGCGATATCGAATCCAGGTTCAGCGGATGCTGAGCGCCGTGCCGGTCGTCGCGGTGATATGCGCGCTCGGCGCGCTCGGCGCGTGCGGCGATGACGAGACGTCGCCCACCGCGCCTCGCGCAGCGGCTGCAGGCGCGCACGCGTTGGCCGACCTCGCCGGCGATGAGCCCCCGGGCGCGCACGCGCTCGGCGGCGCGATCACGATGGCGCCGAACGCGCATCAGTTTCTCGCCGAGGAGATGCATCCGACCGGCATCCGGCTCCCTCAGGGCCTGCCCGTCCGCTTCGTCGCGAGCGGCGAGATCGGCCGCGCCGCCACGGCGGGGCTTCTCGATTTCTGCGTGAAGCTCGCACCCTTCTGTGAGGAAACCGAAGAGATCCAGGCGATGCTGCACACGCCGCTCCCACCCTGGGGCGATACGACCTGGTTCGGCGATCGACGCGGCTATGCGCAGCTCTGGTGGAATGGTCCCGGCGATGCCGATGGTAACACGATCGTCTTCGGCCAGGACCAGCCGGTGATCCGGACGACGTGGCGCGGGGGAGAGCTCTGGGTCGGACACACGTTCTGGGAATGCTACTGGGTATTGACCGACCCTCGCGACTACAGCCAGACCAAGGGTGACTGCTTCGACATGAGCGGAAAGTGGACGATCGAAGTGGTCCCCGACGATGGCAGCGAGACCGATCCCAGGACAGGCCAACCGTTGGGTGGCTCCGCGGTCCTCACCGCGACGCTCACCGCGAGAGACTCGGCGGCGCCAGGCAAGCTGCACCTGGCCGCTCACGCCGCTGCATCCGATGGATCGACACCGACGGACCTCCACTGGTATTGGATTCCGGACCAGTCGACGGGAGAGCCGCCGATGGCCGTCGCCACGCGGGCGGTCGCCGCAGCTCTCGCCGCCACGCCGTCGGACCACGATGCGGCCGCCACGCTGCCGTATGTCAGAACGGAGCGCCGCGCGATCAGCGGCGCGTCGCCGCGTAGCTCTCAGGCGTCACCTGCCGCCTCCGCGACTGCGGCGGGACCGGAACAACCCCTCGCGAGTTGCGAGAATCTGGTGGAATGCGTCGCTGACGTGGATGGGACGGCGGGGAAGCTCGTCGTGCAGGCGCGGGTCGGTGGCCAGACATATGCCGCGGCCGCCGAAGTCGGAGACGACCCTTGGAAGCTCACATGCCCGCCGTCGGTCGCGCGCGCGGCAGCATCCGGTGTGGAGTGCAAGGTCGAGCCGGGAAGCATCGGAACAAAGCTGAAGGTGACCGGTTGGGAGTTCATTCCCGATGATCCCATCCTGTCGACGATCACTCGCACGACCGACGTCTCGTCGCTCACGTGGTCGGGCACGGTCGTGACGCCAGGCACCGTGCGCGTTCACGTCACCGTCGCGGGCAAGGCCGGGGTCAGCGAGAAGAAGCTCGCGGTGAGTCCACGGCCCGAGTGGACCGGCCTCCAGATGCGTGACACGATGACGTACGGAACGACCGATCCCGATCTGCAAGGTGATCAGCCGGACTCTCTGGGCAGCCTCGGTCACAACCACCAGAGCTTCCTGACTCGACTCACGCTCGATTCGTCGTACGCGATCGTTCGGGATGGGCCGAACAAGGATCTCGCTTACCTGATCACGATGCCGTATCTCGTTTCGGACTCGATCCACGTCAACGAGCCGGCACTCGATCCCGCGTCGGCATTCACCGCCAGGCAGGCGAGCCATTATCCGCACCCGTTGCCGAAGCCCGAGCCCGGGCCGTGGTGTGCTCCGTCGCAGGTCGCGGCATTTCTTCCGAAGATCAAGCTGCACGAGGGTGTCACGTTCGATCCGGATTCGTCGCACGCGGGTATCCTTCGAAAGGCGCTCGCGGCTGCTCGACCGGCGGCCATTCTCGAGGGCTTCGTGGCGAACGTCGCTGGTCAAACGCCGGCGCGGGCGATCAGCCTGCGCCTCGACGCGGTATTCGGCCCGACCATGGCGTCGACCCTCGCAACGGCGGACGACGTGAAGGATGGTGGAACCGTCAAGGCGATCACAGTTCCGTGCAACCTCAACTTCTATCATCCCTAGGCCCCATGACGACCAACGCGTTCCACCTCAAGGGCTCCGCACGTTCAGGAGCTTCCTGCTCGTGGTTCATCGCGGGCGCGATGCTGGTCGCTGTCTCGACCCCGGGCTGCGCCTCGGCCCAGCGGGGAGATTCCGTCTCGTTCGAAGCCAGACACGCGGCGGATTGCCGGCTCGCGTCGCAGGTGCTCACGACTGGTGAACCGGCCCCGCGCCACGCATGGGCGATGAGCACCATCGCGCGCTGCGCGGACCAGGGTCCGCAGGCGCTCGCGCGCCTCTGGAGCACCCCGCCGAGCGATGGCGCGGCGCTGGACGAGCTCGTTCGCACGACGCGGCGCGTCCGCGATCAGCGTATTCTGACGGCGCTGATCGCGAGCACCGAACGCGCCGACGTGCCCCCCGAAGCGCGGATGGCGGCGCTCGTCCTCGTCGCGACGTACGCGTGGCCGAGCTTCGCGTACTCGTGGCGGATGGCGCTCGACTCGGCGGCGATCAATGCCGGTCGCGGGCAGGGGCCGGGGATCGTCACCGACGAACATGCGCTGATCGGGACCTCGCCGCCCGGCGCCGATGCCCCGGGCATGGCGCGCGCTGCCGTGAAGAAGTCGAGCGACAGGGATCCCGATGCGAGGATTCGCGATGCAGCGTCGCGAATCACTATCTACATCGAGAAGCGATAGAATGACGGGCATTCGGCGGGCAAGTGGGCGGCACGCGACCCACTTGCCCGCCGGGTGTTCGGCACTCAACTTCGCGCTCGATGGCGCGTGACGCTTTCCTCTCCGCTTCCTTCTGGCACGGCTCCATCGACCGTGCGCGCGCGGTCCTCGCGACGCACCCGGAGCTCGCCGGTGTCGCGCTCGACATCCACGTCGCCGCGACCCTGGGCGACGACGCCGCGGTGCGCCGCTTCCTCGCGGCGGATCCGTCGCTCGCCAGGTCGAAGTCGGGCCCGCGCGACGTCGAGCCGCTGGTGTACCTCTGCTTCTCCGTCTTCCTCCAGCACGACGCCTCGCGCTCCGACGCCTTCGTTCGCGCCGCGACCGCGCTCCTCGACGCGGGCGCGGACCCTAACGGCGGCTTCCACGACGAGACGCACCGCCCGAACCCGGAGTGGGAGAGCGTCCTCTACGGCGCGGCGGGCGTCGCGCACCACGCTGGGCTCACGCGCCTCCTCCTCGAGCGCGGCGCGAACCCCAACGACGAGGAGGTGCCATACCACGGCGCGGAAGGTCACGACAACGCGGCGCTGCGCGAGCTCATCGCCAGCGGCAAGCTGACCGCGGAGAGCCTCGACGTCATGCTCGTCCGCAAGGCCGACTGGCACGATCTCGAGGGCGTCCGGCTCCTTTGCGACGCAGGGGCGGACCCGCACCGCATGACGCGCTTCGGGCGCACCGCGCTCCACCACGCCCTTCTCCGCGACAACTCGCTCGCGATCGTCGACCTGCTGCTCGACCGCGGCGCCGACCCGCAGCTCCGCACGCGCGACAGCGGGCGCTCCGCCGTCGCGATCGCCGCCCGAAGGGGCAGGGGGGACGTCCTCGACTCGCTCGAGCGGCGCGGCGTTCCGCTCGCGCTCGACGGCGTCGATCGCCTGATCGCGGCCTGCGCGCGCGGCGACGGGGACGAGTGCCGAGGCATCGCCGCGGCGGAGCCCGCGCTCGTCCGCGCGCTCGTCGCCGACGGCGGGACGCTGCTCGCCGAATTCGCGGGAACGAACAACGCCGCCGGCCTCGCGCTCCTGCTCGACCTCGGCGTCCCGATCGACGCGCGCTACGCGGGCGACGGGTACTTCGTGATTTCGGCCGGCTCGACCGCGCTCCACGTCGCCGCCTGGCGCGCCTCGCACGACGCGGTCGAGCTCCTGCTCGCGCGCGACGCCGACCCGGACGCCCGCGACGCGCGCGGCCATACCCCGCTCATGCGCGCGGTGAGCGCCTGCGTCGACTCGTACTGGTCCTCGCGCCGCTCACCGCGCTCGGTGCGCGCGCTCCTCGACGCCGGCGCCTCCCCGGCGGGCGTGTCGATTCCGACCGGCTACGACGCGATCGACGCGCTGCTCGCCGGCGCGGCCCGCCGTTAGGCGGGACAGAGCACGAGCTTCCCGTCCAGCCCTCCCGCCTCGATGCGCCGGTGCGCTTCCACGACCTCGTCGAAGCCGATCCGGCCCGCGATCCGCGGCCGCACCGTGCCCGCCTTCAGCATCGCGAAGAGCCGCGTGAGATCCTCCCGGAACCATTCGGGGTGGCGCGTGCGCATCAGGTTGATCGAATAGATGCGCGCGTGCTTCCCCGAGAGCCACGCGCGCAGCGACACGCTCGCCACCGCGAGCATGATTCCGCCGAGCCGGCTTCCGCGCTTTACGCTCGCGCTGTAGCCGTAGCCGCAGAGCGTCCCGCCGCGGTGGAGCGCGGCCAGCGAGCGGCGGTAGCCGTCCTCCCCGACCCCGTCGAAGACGACGTCGAAGCCGCGCACGAGCACCCGGGTGAAGTCCTCGTGCTGGTAGTCGATCGGCGTCGCGCCGAGCGAGCGCACGAGGTCAGCGTGCTCGCCGCGCGCCGTGCCCCACATCTGCAGCCCCGCTCGCGCGCCTAACGTGAGCAGCGCCCGACCGACCGCGCCCGCCGCGCCGTGCACGAGCACGCGCCGGCCGGGAAGGATGTGCGCGGCGCGATGCAGGAGCTGATACGCGGTGGTCCAGCTCAACACCATCGCCGCTGCCTCCGCCGCGTCCACACCCTCCGGCACGGGGACGACATCCGCGGCCTCGAGAGTCCGGTACGACGCGTTCGATCCGAGCACGGTCATGTCGGCCACGCGGTCGCCGATGCGGAGTCCGACCACTCCCTCACCGATCTGGTCGATCTCGCCGACGACGTCGTAGCCCAGGACGAAGGGAGGCTCACGCCGGATCGTCTGCAGGTAGAGGTGCCGCCGGATAACGACGTCGGTGTACTCGAGGCTCGACGCGAGCACGCGTACCCGGACCTCTCCCGGCCCCGCGGTCGGGAGAGGCGCGTCGGCGATCTCTAGCCCGTCGGCGTCGCCGAAGCGAACGACCTGCACGACCCGGTTGCGCGGCGTCGCAGGTCCCCCGCCGTGGTAGCGCTCGTCCACGCGATGCAGCCCGGCCCTGAAATCCTCCACCGCTTCGCGGACGTCGCGCCTCGAGAGATCGATCCCGTCCGACGTCGTCATCATCATGTCGGCGAGCGAGCGACGTGCCCGCTCGCGCGCCGCCGCGAGATCGGCGATCTCGTCGAGCTCAGCCTCGGCGTGCCGGGACTCGGCCTGCGCCCGGAGCTCGTCCATCCTGTGCTCTGCCTCGCGGAACTCCGCCGCGAGCCGGTCCGCCCTGGGGTTCTGCGTCGGCATCTCCACCTCCTGATCGTGCCCGTCCAACGGGCCATCACAAGAGGGCGAGGGCAAGTCGGAATCTTCCCGACGCCTCGGTCCGCCGGTGCACGGGGCGCGGCGAAACTCGGGAGGGTCCGGGGGGGTAGTGGCGAGCGTGGGCGGCCGATGCCGACCCTCGCCCGGGCGCGGCGTCCGGGGTGCCGAACCGGAGGATCAGGGAGGAACGATGCGCATCATCTGGACACTCGTGAAGGTCATCGTCGGACTCGCGATCGCGATCCCGCTCGCGCTCATCGTCCTGTCCACCGCGGTCGGCGTCTTCGGTGCGCTGATCGGGCTGGCCTTCTTCGCGCTCAGGATCGCGATCGTCGTCCTCCTGGTCATGCTCGGGGTCCGGCTCGTCGGCCGGCTCTTCCGTTCGACGCCCACGCCGCGGCCGGCTCTCCCGACCCCCGCCCCGGTGGATCCGCACTACGAGGCGGCGATGCGCGAGCTGGACCGGGAGCTCGGCGACCGCTCGCGCTAGAAGCGCACGCTGACGAACCCCTGCGTCTGCGCATCCCGCCTCCGCACCTCGGGATGCGCGGCGTAGCGGCTCTGCCGCCAGTAGAGCAGCTCGGTCGCGGCAAGGGAGAAGCGGCCGCCTAACGGCACAACGGCGCGCCCGCTCAACACCTCGTAGTGGTGCATGCGTGCGCTCCCGCTGACGACGTCGATCCAGCTGCTCTGGTACGACGCCTCCGCGAGCGTGCGGCCGCGGTGCTCGAAGCGCGCCAGCGCGCGCCCGCCGCCGCCCGGACCGTAGTCGTAGTTCCGCGCCGTCTCGTTCGCGACCGCCGCCGAATCGGCGCCGTAGTCGGAGCGCACGGCGCCGAGCGCGATCCCGGTGAGCCAGAGCTCCGTGCGCAGCGCGCCGAGCCCGCCGATCGGATGGCGGGAGAGGAGCACCCCGCTGAACCCCTGCGCGCCGCTCACCAGCGCCTGGTTGTTCAGGTAGTGGTAGTGCATCGCCAGCTGGAGCTGCTGGTTGTCGCGGTCGGCGTGGCGGAAGTCGTGCACCCCGAGGAAGCCGACCGCGTTCACCTGCGAGAAGGTGCCCGGCGTGTGCGAGGCGAGCGTCGCGTCCACACGGAAGGCGCCGAAGGGCTTCGTGACGTCGCCGTCGAGCGGATCGCCGTAGTCGAGCGCGAAGCCCACGAATCCCTGGTTCGGCCCGCGCAGCGGAGAGCGCGCGTCGCCGCGCGTCACGCGCTGGTATCCGAGCCCGATGGACGGGTGCAGGCTGCGCGGCAGCCGGTCGAAGGCGTTGGGCCCGACCTTTCCCAGCTCGCCGTGCAGCGCGCGCGCGAGCCCGCGCGGTGGATCGACGAGCGCCGCGCCGATCTCGCGCAGGACGCGCTCACGTCCTGTCGCGCGCGCGTCGAGGATGATGCTCGAGAGCCGATACGTCGTCTCGCCGAGGGTGATCCCGCCGAGCGTCGTGTTCACGAGATCGTTGATCGAGGGACGCGTCGTCTCCCCGAAGTACTCCCACAGCACGCTGCCGACGAGCGCGAAGGGCGCGGACTGCCAGAAGTCGTAGCCGTTGTTGCGCGCGCTGTTGAAGTAGAGGTTCCCGCTGTACGGGTGCGCGAACTGGTTGATCGCGAAGTGGTCGGTGTCCCACTCCCATCCATGATGGAGGTTGTACGACCACGTCCGCGGGGTCGTCTGCCCCCAGTCGATGTGCGCGGCCCAGCGGTTGAAGGAGTACGGGATCGCCTCGAAGGCGAGCAGCTCCCCCGCGGCGGCGGGAAAGCGCTTCGTCGGGCTGCACTCCGCGCACTTCCGCGCGGAGTCGGGGGGCACGGGAGGACGTATCTGCTGCGCGGCGCCGCGCGTTGCCGCGGCGAGAAGGAGCGCGGCTAGACCGGTGGTGACGTAGGAGCGCACTCTTCGGTAGAGTGCACCGGTCGTGCCTCGGCGCGGACGGCGTTCCGCGCGCCGCGCCGCAGCCACTCGCGCGCCTCGCGGGCGTCGCGGAAGACATACGCGTCGATCCCGCTGCCGGCGGCGAGCTCGCTGACGAGATTCAGGAGCCGCGATGGCGCGCGATGGGGAGGCACGAGCCCGACGCGCCCGCCGAAGTGGTCGCGTCGCCGCTCGATGAAGCGGTGCACGTCGACGACCTCGCCGACGGTGCGGCCGTGGAAGGAGCGCGAATCGCGAAGGTCGAGCAGCAGCCCGCGCACGAGGGGGCGCTCCGGATCGTCGAGCGCCGCGCTCACGGTTTCCACGAGTTCGGCCGGCGAGTAGTGGTCCTGCGCGCGGACGATCGCCACTTCGCGGTCGTAGCTGTACGACACGGATGCGCTCATCGGCCCTCTCCAGTAGGGACGGCGGCAGTGCTTCCGGGGAATTCGCGAAACTGGCGCGAGCGGAGCGGGGCGTCAAGCGCGATGGCCGAGTCGGCAAGCAGCGCCCGGCGACTTCTCCCACGGACTCCACGGCTTCCTGTCATATCCGCGCCGTCGTCGGAATTCCCGATAGCGAGGTACGGAAATGCACCGATGGGACCGGGCCAATCCCGGATTGACTTGCTTCTTGACAGACTTTTCGCACGGTCGTATTTCAGGGTCGCTGAGCCGCCTCTCCTGCCGCGCGGCTCGGCATCGTCGCGATCCGAAGCTGCAGACCACAAGCGCTCCCCCCTACGGAGTCCCGCCCGGTTGCTTCGTTTTACCGTCGTCTCGCTGCTATCGAGCGCGCTGCTCGCCGCCGTCCCGGCCCGTATTCCCGGTCAGGTGGTCGCGTCGCGCTCCGTCGCGTCGACGGAGCCGGTCTATCTGATCGTGCGCAGCGATGACGGCGGGATGAGCCACAGCGTGAACATGGGGCTCGAGCGACTGATCGAGTCGGGAATACCCGTCTCGGTCTCGGTGATGTGGGGGACGCCGTGGTATCAGGAGACGGTGGACATCCTCAAGCGGCATCCCGAGGTTTCGGTCGGCGTGCACCTGACGCTGAACTCCGAGTGGAAGAATCTCCGCTGGGGGCCGGTGCTCGGGCAGCGAGCGGTGCCGACGCTCGTGGATTCGCTCGGCCTGTTCTTCCCGAGCTCGCAGGCGCTGCACGACAATCACCCCGACCTCGCGCAGGTGGAGGCGGAGCTGCGCGCGCAGATCGAGCGCGCGAAGCGCTCGGGGTTGAAGGTCGACTACCTCGACTTTCACATGGGGACCGTCTCGCGGTATCCGGAGTTCCGCGAGATCGCCGAGCGGCTGGCGAAGGAGTACGGGGTCGGGCTGTCGGGCTACTTCGGGGAAGGGAGCAACGCCCCGCAGTACGACGTCCCCCCGGCCGCGAAGGCGGACACGCTCGTCGCGCTGGTCAATCGACTCGATTCGCGCTTCAATCTGCTCGTCACCCACGTCGGGATCGACGACGCGGAGCTCGGAGCGCTCATCGACATGAACACCGACGGCGGGCTCGCCGAGATGAGCAGGAATCGGCAGGGAGAGCTCGACGCACTGACAGCCGGACGCTTTCGCGACGCACTACGGGCGCGGAACGTCCGGCTGATCACTTACCGGCAGTTGATCGAGATGCAGGGCCTGAAGTCCATGCGACGACCAGGGGGAGGAGGATAACCAAGCATGTGCGCCACTGAGAGGTCAGACATGAGAAAGACGCTGGGCCGGAATCCACTTCGTAAAGGCCTCCTCTACCGCGCGGCAGCGGTGGGGCTCGGCCTGCTCTTCGCGTTAGGCACGGGCCGGACGGCCGCGGCCCAGGGAGCGCGAATCACTGTATCGGGGACGGTGTCGTCGCCGGAGGGTGCGCCACTGCCGGGGGTGACCGTGACCGCGACGGGCACCGACTCGCGCGCGGTGACCGGCCCCTCCGGCAAGTATCAGCTCGTGAACGTTCCCTCGGACGCGACGATCAGCTTCGCGCTGGTCGGCCGCCGTCCGACCTCGATCGCCGTCGGCGGCAGGCCGACGATCGACGTCTCGATGGAGCGCGTGACGTATCTCGAGGCTGTCGTGACGACCGGGTACACGCAGGAGCGTCGCGCCGACATCACGGGCGCCGTCGCGTCGGTGCCGGTCGAGACGATGAACCGCGAGACGAGCGCCAGCGTGCTGCAGAAGCTCGCCGCCGCGACCCCGGGTGTGACGGTCGAGAACAGCGGCTCGCCCGCCTCGCGCAGCACCGTCCGCATCCGCGGCATCTCGTCGTTCCAGAACAACGACCCGCTCTACATCGTCGACGGCACTCCGGTGCAGGACAGCTACATCAACTGGCTGAACCCGGAGGACATCACCTCGATGCAGGTGCTGAAGGACGCGTCGGCGGCGTCGATCTACGGATCGCGCGCCAGCAACGGCGTCATCATCATCGAGACGACGAAGAAGGGGCTCGTCGGTCCGCCGCGGACGAACTTCCGCGTGCGCCAGGGCTGGTCGCAGCCGGTCGCCGGCTACGACGACATGCTCATCCAGAACTCGCTCGACTACTTCCAGGTGGTGAAGGCGAGCTTCCAGAACGCGGGGCAGCCGGTTCCGACCAACATCTACGGCAGCGTCACGAACCCGCAGGTGCCGGCGTACATCTGGCCGAACAACTGCACCCCGAACCCCTGCACCACGGTCAATCCGAACAGCTACTCGTACCCGAACAACCTCATCATGCGAGGGAGCCCGGGGACGAACTGGTGGAAGGCCGTGTTCGGAACGGGCAAGGTCACCGACGCGAACCTCGACGTGTCGGGCGGCAGCCCGGACAACACGTACGGCGTGTCGTTCAACCTGTTCGACCAGGTGGGCACGGCGCGGTACAACGAGTTCAAGCGCGGGACGGTGCGCGCGAACACCGAGTTCCGCCGCGGGAAGCTGAGCTTCGGCGAGAACCTCGCGATCGGCATCGAGCGCGCGTTCGGCGGCAATGGTAACGACGACCTGGGCGAGGCCGGCATCCTCGGCAAGAACATCCTGATGCAGCCGGTGGTGCCGGTGCGCGACATCGCCGGCAACTTCGCCTCCGGCAAGGCCCAGACGCTCGGCAACAACACCAACCCGCTGAAGATCGCCTACGAGTCGCGGAACAACATCAGCCGCAACAACCGCGTCTTCGGCAACGTCTTCGGCGCCCTGCAGGCACTGCCGACGCTGCGGCTCCAGTCGCGCTTCGGCTTCAACGTCGGCCAGGGCTCCTTCGCCGGCTACAGCGCGCCGACGCCGGAAAACTCCGAGGCGACGTTCTCGAACTCGATCAACGAGAACCAGAACCAGTCGCTCGACTGGACGTGGAGCAACACGGCGACGTACGCGATCACCTACGGCCAGAGCACGCTGAACCTGCTCGCCGGGCAGGAGGCCAACGCGGGGAACTTCCGCGGCATCTACGGCTCGATGGGCAACCTGCTGAACACGAGCCTCGACTCGCGCTTCATCCAGGACGCGCTCGGCGACGCGAAAACGAAGAACGTCAGCAGCTCGGGGAACCGCTACGCGCTCCTCTCGCTCTTCGGCAAGGCGGACTTCAACTTCGCCGACCGGTACATCGCCAGCGCCACGGTGCGCCGCGACGGTTCGTCGCGCCTCGGTCCGGCGAACCGTTGGGGTACCTTCCCGGCGTTCGGTCTCGGCTGGCACATCACCAACGAGCCGTTCCTCTCGGGCAACCGCTTCCTGTCGGACGCCCTTATTCGCTACGGATGGGGCGTCACCGGGAACCAGCAGATCACCCCGGGTCGCATCGTGTCGCAGTACAGCGGCGACCGCGGCGTCACCTTCTACGACATCTCGGGCTCGAACACCACCATTCAGGCCGGCTTCCGGCAGTCCTCGCTCGGCAACCCGAACCTGAAGTGGGAAGAGGACCGCTCGCAGAACATCGGGACGGACCTCGCCCTCTGGGAGCACCGGATCAACGTCGTGCTCGACATCTACCGTCGCGACACGGACAACCTGCTCTTCGATCCGCGCCTCCCGGCGGCTGCCGGCCAGGCCGATCCGCCGATCGTCAACATCGGCAGCATGCGGAACACCGGCTTCGACTTCTCGATCGGCCACCGCGCCTCGGCGTGGAACGCGACGCTGAACCTCAGCCACTACAAGAACGAGATCCTGAAGGTCGCCAGCCTGGACCAGTCCTTCTTCGGTCCGGTCGGGCTCCGCTTCAGCCCGCACCCGGTGATCAACCAGGTCGGCCACCCGATCGGCGCCTTCTACGGCTTCATCGCCGAGGGCTACTTCCGCGACGCGGCCGACATCGCCGCGCACGCGGCGCAGGACGGCGCGGCGCCGGGCCGCATCAAGTTCAAGGACGTGAACGGTGACAAGAAGATCACCGACGCGGACCAGACGATCATCGGTAGCCCGCACCCGAAGTTCACCGCGGGGCTCGACCTCGGCGCGCGCTGGCAGGCGTTCGACATCAGCGCGACGGTCTTCGGGTCGTACGGCAACCAGATCCTCGACGCGCAGAAGCAGTTCTACGTCTTCCGCAACTTCTCGACGAACGTCAAGAAGGATCTCCTCGCGAACTCGTGGACGCCGACGCACCAGAACGCGAAGTATCCGCGACTGGACGTGAGCGACATCTACAGCTCCGTGGTGAGCAGCTACTACGTCGAGAACGGCACGTACACCCGGCTGCGCAGCATGCAGATCGGCTACACGGTCCCGTCGGGAATGCGGTGGCTGGGGACGCTGCAGGGCACGCGGCTCTACGTGCAGGGCGACAACCTCTTCACCATCACCGGCTACGAGGGGCTCGATCCGGTGCTCCCCGCCGGCAGCGCCTACGGCGCGGCGGGCGACATCCGCGACCAGTATCGCGGGATCGATCAGGGTTCGTATCCGAGCAATCGGGTCTTCAGCATCGGCGTGACGACGAGCTTCTGACGCCCAACGCCCTTCTCCGAGGAAGCGATAACGATGAAAACGATATTCCGATCCAGATTGATGACGGGCACGGCGATCGCGATGGTCGCCGGGCTCGCGCTGTACGGGTGCAAGGACTTTCTGAACAAGGCCGCGACCCCTGAAGGCACCCTCGACCAGGGAACCCTGAGCACCGAGTTCGGTGTCGAGGGCTCGCTGATCGCCGCGTACCGCCAGCTCGACTGCACGAGCATCAACGGGGCATGGGGCTGCGCCGTGAGCAACTGGGCATTCGGCAGCTCGACGAGCGACGATGCCTACGAGGGGTCGGAAGCGAATGACCAGCCTCCGGTGGAGGCGCTCGAGCTCTACCACTGGTCGACGCCCGACGCGCAGGATTACCTGAACCAGAAGTGGACCGCGGTCTACGAGGGGATCAGCCGCGCCAACGCGACGATCCGGCTCGCGAAGGCGGTGCAGGCGAACGGCGGCCTCACGGCGTCGAAGGCGCGGCAGATCATCGGCGAGGCGATCTTCCTGCGCGCCCACTACCACTTCGAGGCGTGGCGGTTCTGGGGCAACATTCCCTACTACCGCGAGGACGACAGCGACTTCCGCAAGGCGAACGAGACGAGCGCCGAAGTGGTCGTCGATCTGCTCAAGGACCTCGACTCGGCGATCGCGATGCTCCCCGCGTCGCCGCGCAACGGCGACAAGGGACGCGCCACCAGCTGGACGGCGAAGGCGTACAAGGGCCGCGTGCAGGTCTACGCGGGACAGTGGGCGGCGGCGCTGGCGACGCTTCGCGACGTCCACGCGAACGGGCCGTACAAGCTCCAGCCGAGCTTCGACCAGGTCTGGACGGGCTTCGCGCAGTACGAGAACGGCCCGGAGACGATCTTCGCCTACCAGGCCTCGGCGAACGACGGTGAGCCGAACGGACAGAACTCGAACTTCGGCGACCGCCTCAACTTCCCGCACTCGGGAAGCCCCTTCGGCTGCTGCGGTTTCCACCAGCCCTCGCAGAACCTGGTGAACTTCTACCAGGTGGACGCGAACGGTCTGCCGCTCGCGCTCTCGAGCCCGAGCACCTGGAACGCGGACGACGAGAACTACAGTGCCGGGGTCGCGGCGATCCGCGCTCGGCCGCTCGACCCCCGCATCGACTGGACGGTCGGGCGCGACAGCGTGCCGTTCAAGGACTGGGGCGTTCACACGAAGGAGTGGATCCGTCAGGCGTCGCACGGCGGGCCATACAGCCCGAAGAAGAACGTCCACGAGCAGGCGAGCGGCGCACAGAGCACGGTGGGCTGGGTGCCGGCACAGACGAACTCGGACAACGTCCACATCTTCCGCTACGCGGACCTGATGCTGATGCTGGCCGAGGCCGAAGTCGAGCAGGGATCGCTCGTCGCGGCGCAGGCGCTGGTCGACACGGTGCGCATGCGCGCCGCCAAGACGGCGCAGGGCTGCGGGTGGACGTCGACGAACAAGGTCGAGACGGTCTGGCCGCAGTGCGCCAGCGACGCGCGTATCGCGGTGCCGATCAACGATCCGTCGATCACCTGGGCAACGTACCGCGTCGGGCTGTACTCGACGCAGGGGCCGTGGCTCAGCCAGGCGGTCGCTCGCGAGGCGGTCCGCACCGAGCGGCGGCTCGAGCTGGCGATGGAAGGCCAGCGCTTCTTCGACCTGCGCCGCTACGGCAACAGCTACGCGGCGGCGACGCTCAACGGCTACTTCAATGGCGTCGGCGGCGGCAAGGAGATCACGCGCCGTCCGCAGTTCACCGCGGTCGAGCCGTTCACGGCGCGGCACCAGCTCTTCCCGATCCCGACGCAGCAGATCCAGCTCAGCGTCGTCGGCGGGACGAGCCGACTGAAGCAGAACACCGGGTGGTAAGAGACCCGCGCTTCAGCGCCTGATGGTGTAGCTCTGCAGGGAATCACCGGCGTTGGCCACGAACAGGCCAACGCCGGTGGTCGTTTTGAGGAGCGCGAGTCCGGTCGCGTTCAGCGGCGCGAGGAAGCCGCTCTCGCGCGGCGAAACGGGGGTGAAGCCGCCCTTGCCGTCGCCACGCAGCCAGAGGCCATTCCCCGCGTCGGCGCGCGCCGTGTTCGGCTCCGCGTCGTAGATGTTGCCGGCGACGACGAGATCCAGCTTCCCGTCGCCGTCCACGTCGTGCACGACGATGGCGCGCGCCGGCGAGATCTGCGCCAGCGTCGGCAGCGGCGAGAGCGCGAACGACTTGCCACCCTGGTTGCGCAGCACGACGCTGGCGAAGGTGTCCGCCTCGTAGTGCACCGCCTGCGCGAGCTGCGCCGCCGAGAACAGCTCGCCCACGCTCTTCGTCGCGAAGGAGCCGTAGGTGGGGAAGCGGATGCCGAGGGTGTAGATCTCCTGCGCGAGGGGGGCGAAGCCCTGGAGCGAGTATTCCTTGCCGTCGATCTTCTGGGTGAGGATGACGCTCGTCACGCGGTTCCCGGCGAGATCGCCCGCCCACGCGCCGAAGATGCTGTCGCGCGACGTGGTGTAGCTGTAGTTCAGCCCGAGGTTCCCGGCGACGATGTCCGGTCGGCCGTCGCGATCGAAGTCGCCGACGGCGACGCTGTACCACCAGCCGCGTGTCGGCGGGAGGCGGAGCTCCTTCGTCGCGTCGTGGAAGCGCGCGCCGTCGTTGTGCCAGATGGTGATGGGCATCCACTCGCCGACGGTGACGAGATCGAGCTTGCCGTCGCCGTCGTAGTCCACCCACGCGGCGTCGGTGATCATCCCGCCCGGGCGCACCAGCTCGGGAGCCAGCTGCTCGGTCACGTCGGTGAAATGGTCGCCATCGTTCCGCAGCAGATAGCTGCGCGTCGGCAGGGGCCAGGAGCGCGGGGTGAGCCGGCCGCCGACGAAGAGATCGAGGCGGCCGTCGCCGTTGAAGTCGCCGGCGCGCACCGCGGCGGTGGCCGTCGGCATCGGCGGGAGCGCGGCGGGCGCGCTCGCGAAGTTTCCACCGCCTTGATTGAGGTAGAGGCGGTCCTGCAGCTCCGGAGACTCCGGGGCGAGCGCGTATCCGCCGGTTGCGACGTAGAGATCGGGACGTCCGTCTCCGTTCGCGTCGAAGAAGAGCGCGCCCCAGTCTTCGTGCGTGCTGTCGGCGGCCCAGGGCTGCGGCCGCGGCGACGGGACGAAGCTGCCGTCGCGCCGCTGCAGGAAGAGCTTCGCCGGCGCGCCGTTGCCGCCGCCGACGAAGAGGTCCTCGAGCCCGTCGCCGTCGGCGTCGCCCACGGCGAGCGCGGGTCCGCGGCGCGAGACCATGTACGGGAGCAGGGGCTGCGCGGTGTAGTCCACCGATCGCGCGACCGGCTGCGCGTACGCGACGCGGTGGCTCGCGTCGGCGGGCTGGAAGCGCGGCGGTTGCGCGCCATGCGCGGGATCGAGCCGCTTCCGCGCCGACGCGTCGCTCTGGCGCACGACGACGGCGCTGTCGGCGCGCACCGCGGTCAGGAGCTGCCAGCGCCCGTCGGGCCAGTACACCTCGACGCTGTCGGCGCGAGCGGCGCGTCCGAGCCCGAAGTGCGCCCGGTCGTCCACGGTGGACATGAAGCCGCGGTACGGCGACTGGTAGACGTACTGCTTCGCGCCGCCGGCGGTGACGACGATCGTCGCACCCAGCCCCCGCGCGTTAGGCGTGTCGCCCCGCAGCTCGACGCGGAGCCAGTGGTGCGCGTCGTCGGCGGGGCGGACGTTGTGGTAGACGAACGCCGGGCCGTCGACGTTGTTGACGACGAGGTCGAGCTTCCCGTCGTTGTCGAGGTCGGCGTAGGCGGCGCCGTATGAGAAGCTGCGTTTATCGGCCGTGCCCCAGCGCTTCGACTCGTCGACGAAGGTGAGATCACCGGCGTTGCGGAAGACGTAGTTCGGCTCGTCGTACGCGGGGAGCTGGGCGAGCAGGTCGAGCGCGGCGCGCGTCGGCTTTCCCGTCGCGCGGAGGCGCGCGGTGTAGAGGCGGTTGACGTAATCGAGGTCGTTGACCGACTTCGGGTAGCCGTTGCCGATGAAGATGTCCTTCCTGCCGTCGTCGTCGAAGTCGGCGAAGAGTGTGCTCCAGCTCCAGTCGGTGCGCGAGACGCCGGCCATGCGCGAGATCTCGCTGAACACGGGGGCGCCGCCGGGCGTCACTCCGTTGTTGAGCTGCAGCGAGTTCATCTCGTAATCCTGGCGGAAGCCGCGCCCGGCGGCGTCGCGCACGGAGGCGTAGCTCAGGTAGCCGCTCATGCGCTTCCGTCGCGCGAGGTCGCGCGGGAGCATGTCCGCCTGTACGACGTCGGGCCAGCCGTCGTTGTTGAAGTCGGCGATGTCGACGCCCATCCCCGCGGAGCTGGTTCGCTTGAACCACTGCGCCGCGCGGTTCGTGAAGGTGCCGTCGCCATTGTTCGCGTACGCGACGTCGTTGGGCACCGCGTCGTTGGAGACGTAGATGTCGGGTCGCCCGTCGCCATCGAGGTCGGCGATCGCGACGCCGAGCCCGTAGCCCGCGTCGCGCAGGATCCCGGCCTGCTCGGAGACGTTGGTGAACCGCCCGTGGCAGTCGTTGTGGTAGAGCTGGTTGTAGCTCCCCGGCGTCTGGCCGCGCATCCCCGCGGGGTGCCCGGTCACGTCGCCGCGGGTGAAGTCCTGCGGGGCGTTCTCGAGGAGGAAGAGGTCGAGGCAGCCGTCGCCGTCGTAGTCGAGGAAGGCGGCGTGCGTGGTGAAGCCGGTGTCGGCGACGCCCATCCGTGCCGCCGCCTCCGTGAACGTGCCGTTCCGGTTGTTGAGGAAGAGCAGGTTCGCGCGGTCCTCGGGCTTCGACCACTCGGGGCCGGAGACGGAGACGTAGATGTCGAGCCAGCCGTCGCCGTCGATGTCGACCATCGAGACACCCGTCGCCCACCGGGTGGTGCGCACCCCCGCGCGCTCGGTGACGTCCTCGAAGCGCATCTTTCCCTTGTTGCGGTAGAGACGACTCGACACCATGTTGCCCGCGAAGAAGATGTCGGGGAGTCCATCGTTGTCGACGTCGCCCACCGCGACGCCTGCGCCATTGTAGACGTAGACGTCGGTGAGCTCGTTGAGGGAGTCGCTGGTGGTGATGGTGTTGGCGAAATCGATCCCGGTGGAGCGGGAATCGAGAAGCTCGAAGACGCGATCGCCCCGGTTGCAGGCGGCGAGGAGGAGCGGGAGAAGGGCGAGGCGGAGTTTTTTCACCGGGCGGGACGATACACTCGGGGTACAGCGGGTGAAAGGGTGGATGCGGGAACTCGGGAACCAGCGATGCGAGGGGGCGGCACGCCTTCGGCGTGGCCGCGAGACGGCGATACGCGATGCGCGGATGCGAGAACTACCTGATGCGGGAGGGGGCGGAGCGCGGCGCCGCAGGCGGCCCGCGCTCCGCCGGTCTCGTATCGCTTCGGTTTCTACCGTATCCCGCAGCTCGTATCGCCGTATCCCGCCGCAGGCGGACACCCCGCATCGCCGTTTCCCGAGTTCCCGCATCGCATCACAAGACCTTCAATTCAACAGCAGATGAGTCATACGGGGTACGTTCCGGCGGTCGTCAACCTCATCGACGACGACACGCAGCGGATCTGGGGCGGTGATGTCGAGTCGGCCCGCCAGGCGATGCTCGCCAACGACATGGACGGCGTGCTCGGCGTGGATGGCTCCTTCGCGCTGCTGGCGCAGGATGGGGAGCGGATCGTGCTCGCGCGGAGCCTCGATCGGCCGATGCGGTACTTTCTCGCCAAGGCGGTCGCGGGACCCGTGCTGATCGTCGCCGAGCGGATCGACGAGATCGCGGCGGAGCTGTCGAGGCGGGGTTGGTCGGCGCAGTTCCATCCGAGCTACACGCGCATGGTCCCCGCCCACCACGTGACGACGCTGCGGCTCGTCGGCTGCCCGGATCCGAACCCGGTGCACCGCCGCTTCTTCGATCCGCCGCGCGGAACGCTGCCGACGGATCTCGACGTCATCGGGCGTCGGTACATCGAGGCGGTGTACGCCGAGCTGCGGCGCTGGCTCAGCGCGCAGGACCCCGCGGCGCCGATCGGCGTCCCCTTCTCGGGGGGAATCGACAGCGGCGCGATCCTGCTCTGCCTCTACCGGCTGATGCTGAACGAGGGGATCTCCCCGTCGCGACTCAAGGCGTTCACGCTCTCGATCGACGGCGAGGGGGAGGACGCACGCCAGGCGCGCGACTTCCTGCGCCGCACCGATCTCGAGATGCTCGGCGAGACGATCGACATCCCGGCGAGCGCGCTGGATGCGCAGCGCGCGGTCGCGGTGATCGAGGACTACAAGCCGCTCGATGTCGAGTGCGCGGCGGTGAACCTCGCGCTCCTCGCCGGGATCCGCGAGCGCTATCCCGAATGGCGGCTGCTCGTCGACGGCGACGGCGGCGACGAGAACCTCAAGGACTATCCGATCGAGGAGAACAGCGAGCTCACGATCCGCAGCGTCGTCAACAACCGCATGCTGTACCAGGAAGGGTGGGGGGTGGAGTCGATCAAGCACTCGCTCACCTACTCGGGCGGCTACAGCCGCGGATGCGTGCGCGGCTACGCCTGCGCGCGTGAGCACGGCTTCGCCGACTTCAGCCCCTACACGCGTCCGTCGGTGATCGCGGTCGCCGAAGCGATCCCCTTCGCCGAGCTGACGAAGGGATCGCACGAGAAGCTGTACGCGCTCAAGGGGGAGATCGTCTCGCGTGGAGTGCGAGCGGTGCTCGGCATCGAGATGCCGGTGTTCCCGAAGCGGCGCTTCCAGCATGGCGCGCTCTCGGCGGGCGAAGCGCCGCGGCTCTTCCCGCACGGCGAAGCGCTCTACCGTCGCCACTTCGAGAAGCTGCACGCGGCGCCGGCGTGAGCCTGTCGGCGGCCGAGGACCGGCGGATCCGCGCACTGCGTCCGCCGAAGCCGCGCGTCGATCCCGAGGTCGCGCACGGCTCGCTGGTGGAGGACGAGCGGAGGCCGGACGGGCGCGTCGAGCGCGCGCTCACCGTCTTCCTCGCGGGAGCGGAGTGTCCCTTCACCTGCTCCTTCTGCGATCTCTGGCGCTACACGATCGACGGGCCGACGCCTGAGGGCGCGCTGACGCGTCAGCTCCGGCGCGTCCTCGACCAGCATCGCGGCGCGGCGATCCAGCGGATCAAGCTGTACAACGCGAGCAACTTCTTCGATCCGCGCGCGGTGCCGCTCGCCGACCTGGAGGCGATCGCGTCCCTCTGCGCGTCCTTCGGCGGCGTCACGGTCGAATCGCACGTCAATACGGTGGGCGCGCGGACGCTCGACTTCGCGCGGCGGATCGCGGGGCGGCTCGAAGTCGCGGTGGGGCTGGAGACGATCCATCCGATCGCGGCGTCGAAGTTGAACAAGAAGCTCGACCTCGCTCGCTTCGCCGACGCGGCGCGCTTCCTTCACGACAACGGCATCGACCTGCGCGTCTTCGTGCTGCTCGGCGCGCCGCACGTTCCCGTGGAGGAGAGCGTGGAGTGGACGGTGCGCGCCGTCGAGCACGCGGCCGAGCAGGGCGCGGCGGTCGTGTCCATCATTCCCGTGCGCGCCGGGAATGGCGAGGTCGATCGGCTGCAGGCGCTCGGCGACTTCACTCCGCCGACGCTGGCGCAGCTCGAGGAGGCGCTCGAGAGCTGCGTGGGGATCGCGGGTACGGTCGTCACCGCGGACCTCTGGGACGCGGAGCGCCTGCCCGGATGCGACACGTGCCGCGCCGCGCGCGTCGCGCGACTGCAGCTGATGAACGTCGGCGGCCGACGCGAGCCACGCGTCGCGTGTGCATCGTGCGGGGCCGCGTGACCGAGTCGCGCGGGATCGCGGTCGTCGGGAGTGGCTTCGCGGGCTCGCTGCTGGCGCGCATACTCGCGACGCTCGGACGCGACGTCGTGCTGCTCGAGCGCGGCACGCATCCGCGCTTCGCCATCGGCGAGTCCTCGACGCCGCTCGCCAACCTCGCGCTCGAACGGATCGGCGAGCGCTACGGCTTCGCCGACTGCTACCGCCTGGCGACACACGGGCGGTGGCTCGAGCATCATCCCGATCTGCGACGCGGGCTGAAGCGCGGCTTCACCTACTATCGCCACCATCGCGGCGAGCCGTTCGCGAACCGCGGCCTCGATTCCGAGCGACTGCTCGTCGCCGCGAGCCCCGAGGACCGCCTCGCCGACACCCACTGGCTGCGCGCCGACGTCGATCATCACTTCGTGCGCGTGGCGATCGGCGCGGGAGTCGATTACCGCGACAGAGTGGATCTGAGCGGCGCGGAGCTCCGCGACGATCGCGTCACGCTGAGCGGCACGCATGCGGGGGAGCCGTTCGAGCTCGACGTGGATTTCGTCGTCGACGCATCGGGCCCCGGCGGCTTCCTCGCGCGCGCGCTGGCGATCCCCTCGGCGCTCGCGGAGATGGAGACGCACTCCGCGCTCGTCTTCGGCCATTTCGACGATGTGGCGCTGATGACCGCAGCCGTCGCGGGCCTGCCCGACGGTCCGTACCCGGACGACTGGGCGGCGGTGCACCACATCGTGGAGGAAGGGTGGATGTACTCGCTGCGCTTCGACCACGGCGTCACGAGCGCGGGATTCCTGCTCACGCCGGGCGGACTCGCGTCGCTGCGCGCGTCGGGGGCGTCGAGCGCGCGCGAGCTGTGGGAGGCGATGCTGCGCCGCTACCCGACGATCGGCGCGCTCTTCGCCGACGCCCGCCCGCTCTTCCCGATCGCCTTCCGCGAGCGAATCCAGCACCGCCTGACGCGCGCCGCGGGTGAGCGCTGGGCGATGCTCCCGCACGCGTACTCCTTCGTCGATCCGCTCTTCTCGACGGGGATCTCGTGGGCGCTTCGTGGCGTGGAGCGGCTGGCGATGGCGTTCGAGGACGCGGGGCCGGGTCGGCTTCCCGACGGCGCCACGCTCGCGCGCTACGATGCGCTCCTCGCCGCCGAGGCGCGGCAGATCGACGCCCTCGTCGCCGGCGCGTACGAAGCGATGCGCGAGTTCGATCTCTTCGCCGCGCACGCGATGCTGTACTTCGCGACGGTGTCCTTCGCCGAGGTGACCCAGCGCATGACGCCGAGGAGCGACGCGGCCTGGAGCGGTTTCCTCGGCGTGGGAGACGCACTGCTCGAGCCACTCCCGCGCGAGGCGCTGCGCCGGCTGCGAGCGGGCGCGCGGGAGCGAGCCGCGTTCGCCGAGTGGATCGCGCGCGCGATCGCCCCGCGCAACATCGCGGGCCTCGCCGACCGCGGACGGCACAACCTCTATCCCCTCGACCTCGAGGTTCTCATCGAGCGGCATGCGCTGCTCGGGATGACGCGCGAGCAGGTGCTCGACGCCCTGCCGGCTCTGCGGGGGATGCGGGACGAGCCTGAGTTCGGAGGCCGAACACCGGCGGGCTCGTCGCACTGAGGAGCTCTCGTCACATGCAGTGTGCCGTTGCCAAGCCCGACAGGCCTCGGGTTCGCATCGTATCGTCGCCTTGGCAAGAGCCGTTAACACGAAGGTCACGAAGGAGCACGAAGATGTTGCTGTAAGCCCTCTTCGTGAACCTTCGTGACCTTCGTGTTTCGATGAAAAGAGCGATAGTCGGCTCGTTGCGCTGAGGGGCTCGAGCGCCACACTGTGCGATCCGATGCCGGCCCGGCCGAGCCAGGGAATCCGATGCCTCCGCCACGATCTTGCGGCCCCCGTTCCCGGCTCGCAGTTTCCCGCATGCGCCCCGACCCCCACGCTTTCCTCCGCGACCGGGCCCTCGATCGGGTGTTGAACGGCGCGGGCGAGGCGGAGCCCTCGCTGAGAAACGCGGCCGCGAACGGAAGCGGCCTGCCCGCCGAGCTTCAGTCGCTGGTGGACAAGATCCACCGTCACGCGTACAAGGTCACCGACGAGGACATCGCGGCGCTCCAGGCGAAGTACGGCGACGACGTGATGTTCGAGATCGTCGTCAGCGCGGCGCTCGGTGCCTCGCGCAAGCGACTCTTCGCCGGGCTCTCGGCACTGGAGAAGGCATGAGGCTGAAGAAGGTCCACACGGGCCATCGCTTCCGCGAGAAGGCCATCCTCGGCGTGATGCGACTCATGATGGGGCACGCCCCCGGCGTCGTGCGGACGCTGATGTACCGGAAGGAGTTCTTCGGCGGGCCCTGGACGGACCTCACGCAGCAGGTGATGCGCGGCCCGTCGGAGTGGACGGTCGGCGAGCGCGAGACCTTCGCCGCGTTCGTCTCCCGACTCAATCAGTGCGTCTTCTGAACCTGCTCCCACTCCGCGGTCGCGGAGGCGGCGCTGGGGAAGGGGACGATGCAGCCGGTGCTCGACGACTATCGCAGCGCGCCGATCGGCGAGAAGCTGCGCGCGATGCTCGGCCTGCTCGAGACGTTCACGCTGCGGCCGGATGAGCTCACGGCCGACGACGTCCGCACCGTGCTCGCGCAGGGCGTCTCGCGCGAGGCGATCCGCGACGCATTCTACGTCGCGTTCCTGTTCAACACCTACGACCGGCTCGCCGACACACTCGGCTGGCAGCTCCCCGGCGACTCGTACTACGAAAAGGCGGGGCAGTTTCTGTTGAAGAAGGGGTACTCTGTTTGACGCAGAGCGACTCGTGAAACGACCGTGCGATCAGTGAAACGACCCTGCGATGGGTGAGGTGTGTGGGTGAGTGACTCGTGACTCGTGACCGGCGTTACCGGCAGTCAACCGCCGTCGACGCCAGTCACGAGTTACTCCCCACGAAACCTCACACCTCACCGCCCGCCGGGTAGCCTCACTCTTCGTAGTTCCGTTTCACGAGGCGCGCCTCACGAGTTGCTCTCGAGTGATGGATTCGAGAGCTCGCGCGTGCGTCTCCGTGCCGAACACCGCGACCGCGATCGCGGCGAGCGCCATCGGGATCGCGCCGATGAGCGCCGTGCCGGCGATCGAGGGCGGGGCGACGGCGAGGGCGACGAGGGCGATGATGAGCAGTCCGCCCGCCTTGCTCAGCCCCGCCGCGAGACCGGTGCCGCGCGAGCGCAGCGCGGTCGGAAAGATCTCCGCGCTGTAGGCGGAGAGAACCGCCACCACGGAGCTGATCCCCCAGATCGGCATCACGAGGAGCGCGTAGAGCAGGTCGCGGTTCGCGACGACGCCATCGCCCACGAGCACGAAGCCGAAGAGCGAGAGAGCGGTGAGCCCGCTCAGCGCGATCAGCGTCCGCTTGCTGCTCACGAAGCCGTACAGCCAGGCGACGAGGAAGTTCAGGGGGAAGCCGATCAGCGCCGAGTTGCGCAGCATCCGGCTCGCGTCGGCCTGCGTCATCCCCAGCTTCTGCAGGTTCGACGGGATCCAGAGCTGGAAGCCGAAGGAGACGAGCCCGATCCCGAGTCCGAGCAGAACGACGAGGATCGTCGCGCCGAGGAAGGGCGGGCGCGTCAGGCGCAGCGAGGTGCCCGACAGCGATTCGGCTTCATCGCGCGCGCCATCGTCGTGCACGACCGCGGCGCCGTAGCGACGCATGATGACCGCCGCCTCGTCGCCCCGTCCGTGCGCGAGCAGGAAGCGCGGGGACTCGGGGATCCAGCGGTTGAGGAGGATCAGCAGCACTCCCGTCGGAAGTCCGATCAACCAGAGAATCCGCCAGCTGTACGTCGGCACGAGCGTCGCCGCGAGCCAGCTCGTGATGATGTACGCGCCGGCGACGTCGCCGCCGATGAGCACGAGCAGCCAGCCTCTGTGCCGCGCCGGGATCGTCTCGGCCATGATCGTGAACATGATCGGCAGCATCCCGCCGACGCCGAGCCCCATCACGAAGCACATCAGCATGTTCAGCGCGAAGGAGGGCATCGAGCCGCAGATGCTGGTCGCGATGAACGTCATCGCCGCGATGAGGATCGAGGGACGGCGGCCGAGGCGGTCGCCCATCCATCCCCAGAGGAACGAGCCGAGGACCGTGCCGAAGATCCCCGAGAGGGGAAGGAGCGCGGCGGGCACGTGCCCGGCGGGATGAAGCGGGGACTTGAGCCCGTACTCCTGCGTCATCCCCGGCAGCACGAACGAGAGCGTCGCCGGCTTCATGACGTCGATCGTGACCGCGGCGGCCATGACCAGCATCAGCGCGACGTGGGCGGCGCGGATCGGCACCTCGTCGAGCGCGCGCACGCGGAAGCGGCGGTCGTCCCGCCGGAGCGGCGTGTGGTCGCGGGGGACGAGCCCCCACACCGATGCGACGAGTCCGACGAGGATGAGCACCATCCCGATCGTCATCGCGCTGTCGATCGGCATCCCGACCATGCGGTAGCCCATCGCCCTCGCGTCGACGTACATCGGAAGGTGGAGCATGACGCCGACCGTGACGGCGACGACACCCGCCCGGAAGGCCCGGCGGTGCCCGTAGGTGCTCATCGCGGCTTCGCCGGGGCGGCGGGGCGATTGCGCAGGTCGAGCCACTTCGCGATCGGTCCCACGATGAAGAGCGCGAAGAGGGGCGGCCCGGCGTTCAGCCCCGTGGGCATCGTCCATCCCTGATCGGACCCGTAGCGGATCACGAGCTCGGCGAGCGCGATGATCACCGCGACGACGATCTGCTTCCCACGCCCGCGCACCACCGTGCGCGGGTCGGTGATCATGAAGAAGACGAAGAGCTGGTACATCGGCCCGGTGAGCGGCGCGATCTCGGGGAGCACGGGTTGCCCGAGCACCAGTGCGCGCGTGCTGTTGAGCGCGAGGAAGCTGAGGACGTAGGCGAGCGTGATGTGCAGGACGCCGACGCGCGCGGCGATGATCAGCCCGAAGGTCCAGATCACGACGTTCGTCACGAAGTCGTTCCCGAACTGGTGGCTGAGCACCGAGACGTGGCTCGGCGCAGCGAGCAGGAGTACGCAGATCGCGAAGTTGGTCGGATTGAAGAGGTGATTCTCGCGGTAACGCACCACGTACTTCGACGAGATCGCGAGGAAGCCACCGATCGCGAAGGGCCAAAGTGCGTAGCCCTGCGGCTTGAGCAGCAGCGAGAGGCTGATCCCGCTGATGTACGCGCTCTGCAGGTTCACGACGCGGCCGCGATCGAACCAGGAGAGCGCGGCTTCGGTCGCGACGCAGACGCCGAGCGCCATCGCGATGCGCTCGTAGCCACCGAACATCTGGTAGCGGAGCTGCGCCGCCAGCAGGACGAGCGTGATGAGGAAGGTGATGAGGTAGCGCGGATCGATCCGGCTCGCCCTTTCCCAGAGGCGCGCGAGAGGATTCTGCGCGACCATCGGCGCGCGGGTCGCGTCGCTCATCGCTGCGGCTCCGTGATCGTGACGAAGCCGTCGATCGCGGGACGCGCGACGACCTGCTGCGTGCCCGACGGCCAGTGGATCACGAGGCGGTCCACCCACTCGCGCGTACCGAGCCCGAAGTGGAGGCGGCGGTCGTTCTGGCTCGCGAAGCCGGAGCCCCCGTCGACGATCCGGCGCTGCACGAGGTCGCCCGACTCGAGCACGACCTCGGCACCGATCGCGCTGCGGTTGCTCCGCGTGCCGACGAGCTTCACGCCGATCCAGTGGTTCGCTGCATCGGGCTGGTCGCGGTAGACGACAGCGGGCTGATTCTGGTTCGCGACGATGACGTCCACCGCGCCGCGGTTGGCGAGATCGGCGAGCGCCACCGCGCGACCGTCGTAGAGATCCGTCGCGCCGACCTTGCTCGCCACATCGACCCATCCGGCGACGCCGCGATTCAGGTAGACGCGCGACGGCTCGTACCCCGAGAGGCTCGCGTCGCCGAAGGCGGGCCAGGTGGCGGCGTCCTCGAAGAGGCGGCTGTTCGCGCCGGCGATCTTCGACATCGCGTACCAGTAGTTGCGATCGCGGTTCGCCGAGATGAAGCCGTTCGCGACGAAGAGCTCGTTCGCGCCGTCGTTGTTGAAGTCACCGAACTGCGCGCCCCACGCCCAGCCGGCGTCCGCGAGCGCGCCCTCGGCGACGTTGCGGAAGCGGCCGCCGCGCGACATCTCGTTCACGCGCAGGTTGTTGTTCTGGAAGATGTAGCCACGCTCGGAGATGTTCGTGACGAATGCGTCCAGCCGCCCGCGGTTGAACGCGTCGCCTAACGCCACGGCCATCCCGCTCTTCGACTCGGCGTCGAGCCCCGCCCTGGCGAGGGTGAAGCCGCGCCCGTGGTCGTTGAGGTACAGCTCCTCCGGGCCGTAGTCGTTCGCGAGGTAGATGTCCGGCCAGCCGTCGCCGTCGAAGTCGGCCGACGCCGCAGCGAGGGTCCAGCGCGTGCTGCCGACGCCCATCCGGTCGGTGACGTCCTCGAAGCGCCCGCCGCCGAGGTTGTGGAAGAGCAGGTTCTTTCCGCCGTTGGTCGCGTACTCGAAGCTGTTGTGCATGATCCGCGTCGTCGTGAGGTGCGACAGGTCGATGTCGCTGCGGAAGTACGCGGTCACGTAGAGATCGAGCAGGCCGTCGCGATCGTAGTCGAGCCAGATCGCGCCGTTGCTGTTCACCCGGCGATGGAGCCCCGCCTTCTCGGTGATGTCCTCGAAGCGGCGGCCGTCCACGTTGCGGAAGAGCGAGAGATAGCCGTAGCGGTAGACGAGCAGATCCTCGCGGCCGTCGTTGTCGACGTCTCCCCAGACGGCGCCCATCGAGGCGCCCTCGGCGGGACGATTGAGGTCGGCCACACCCGCGGCCGGGGCGACGTCCTCGAAGGTGCCGTCACCGCGGTTGTGATAGAGCGCGTTAGGCGCGCCCGTCGCGCTGCTCGTGAAGTAGAGGTCGGGCCATCCGTCGCCGTCGAAGTCGGCGACCGAGACGGAGGCGCCGACGGCAGCGACGTGCGGCTCGATGTTGGCGATCCTCGGGTCGAAGGTCGCGCGGCGATGCACGAAGTCGATCCCGATGGCCTTGGTCTCGTCGCGCAGGGCGAAGCCGGGACGCGCGGCGTCGGCGGTCGCGCGGCCGGGCCCGCGATCGAGGCGCATCGCGAGGAGGATCGCCGCGAGGAAGGGGACGGCGATGATCGCCCGTCGGGTGCGCGGGGTGCCGGGAGGGGTCACTGAATGGGGGGAAGGGTCCGACGAGGCGATTATAGCACTTCTACCGACATTTCGTAGGAGGTTCCCTTATGGAATTCCGGGATTCCCGGCGCGACTCTGGGCGGCACCATGACAGCCCCCCGCCACCCGACCTCCCGAGCCGAAGAGTGGCGGAAGCGGCTGCTCGCCTGCGTCGCGGGCCTCCTCGTCTTCGAGACGATCACGGGGCTCGCGTTCTATCTATTGCCGTTCAGCGTCCCGAACCAGTGGATGGTGGTCTTCCACACGCTGGCCGGGCTCGCGTTCGTCCTTCCCTTCGGCTGGTACCAGCTTCGCCACTGGGGCCTCTACCGCGCCATCCGCGTGTCGCACGTGGTCCTCACGGGCTACTTCGCGACGGTCGCGACGATGGTGCTCATCATCTCGGGGCTGGTGCTCACCTGGCAGGCAGCATTCGCCACGCGGATCGGTCGCGGCTGGGACCTGGCGCACATCTGGGCCACCTTCGCGCTGATCGCCTCCGTGGTGCCGCACGTGGGTACGCTGCTCGTGCGCGCCGCGCGGGCGAAGGCAACCGCGCTCGGCGGGGCGCTCCACGCCGCCTCCCGACGCTTCCAGTACGTGAGCGTGCTCGTCGCGACGGCCCTCTTTCTCCCCGTGTTCATCGCGACGGTGGCCTACCGCGCGCCGGAGATGAACAACGAGTTCCCCGGGGACTACAGCTACGCCTTCGGCCCGGAGCGCCCCTTCGCGCCGAGCCTCGCCAGGACCGCCAGCGGGGGCGCGTACGACTCGCGATCGCTCGCCGGCTCCGAGTCGTGCGGCTCCTCCGGCTGCCACAAGACGATCTACCATGAATGGGCGGTGAGCGCGCACCGCTTCGCAGCGATGGACCCCGCCTTCCAGAAAGTCCAGTCGACGATGGGACAGCAGAATGGCCCCGAGTCGACCCGCTACTGCGGCGGCTGCCACGATCCGATCTCTCTCTTCTCCGGGACGAAGAACATCTTCACCGCCGATCTCACCAGCCAGGCGGGGTACAAGGAAGGAGTCTCCTGCGTCGCCTGTCACGCGATCAGCGAGACCGACGTGAAGGGCAATGCGGCGTATGTCGTCACGCAGCCGCAACGCTACCTCTTCGAGATGAGCGGCGGCTCCCTCCCGCACGGCGTCAGCGACTTTCTCATCCGCGCGTACCCGCGGCAGCACGTCCAGTCGCTGCAGCGCGGGATGTTCAAGAGTCCGGAGTTCTGCGCCGCCTGTCACAAGCAGTTCATCGACGAGGAGATCAATCACGTCGGTTGGGTGCAGCTGCAGAACCAGTACGACAACTGGCGGAAGAGCCGCTGGAACCACGGCAAGGATCCGAAGCGCACGATCGAGTGCCGCGAGTGCCACATGCCGCTCGAGGCGTCGGACGACGCGGGGAGCGGCGACGACCGCGACTACAACCGCGCGCCCGACGACGGGAAGCATCGCAGCCATCGCTTCCTCGGCGGCAACCAGTTCATCCCGCTCGCGCTCAAGCTCCCCGGCGCGGAAGAGCACACGCGCCTCACCGAGAAGTGGCTGCGCGGCGAGATCGACATCCCCGAGATCGCCGACAAGTGGCGCAAGGGTCCGGCGATTCCCGTCGAGCTGATGGCGCCGGCGACGGCGAAGCCGGGCGCGCCGATCGTGATCGAGACGATGCTGACGAACAACAAGGCGGGGCACGACTTCCCGACCGGTCCGCTCGACATCATCCAGGCCTGGGTCGAGTTGAGCGTCACCGACCAGGATGGCCGCGTCGTGTACACCTCCGGGCGCCGCGACAGCGCGAACTTCATCGCGCCGGGGAGCTTCATGCTCAAGGCGGAGCCGGTGGACCAGAACGGCAACCTCATCGACCGCCACAACCTCTGGGAGATGGTCGGCGTGCGCTATCGTCGCTCGCTCTTCCCCGGCTTCTCGGATCAGCAGAAGTTCACCTTCCCCTGTCCCTCGGCCAAGGCCACCGAGCTGCACGTGACCGCGCGCCTGCTCTACCGCAAGGCGGACCAGTACCTCCTGAACTTCCTCTTCGGCGCGAACTCCGGGATCACCGCGCCGGTGACGGTGGTCTCCGAGGACCACAAGACGATCCGCGTCACGAGCGGCGATTAGCGGAATGCGTATCACCCCGCGCAGGCGTCTGCTGCTCATCGCGACCGGCGGAGCGGTGCTCTTCCTCGGCGCCGCGACCGCCGCCACGCTCCGCTGGCGCGAGCGCGTCGGCACCTATCGGCCCGGCGAGGACCGCGAGGGAATCACCGAGGAGCTGGCGCGCGGCCTCCCCGCGAACTATCCGCGTGTCAGGTTCACCGACGTCACGCGCGAGGCGGGGATCGACTTCCGTCATTTCAACGGCAGGCGCTCGTCGCAGCTGCCCGAGGACATGGGCTCGGGAGCGGCGTGGGGGGATTACGACAACGACGGCTGGGTCGACCTCGTCGTCGCGAACGAGGCGGGCCCGTTGACGATGACCGACGCCGAGCGGCGTGCGTCGCCCGCGCGTGCGCACCTCTATCACAACAACGGCAACGGCACCTTCAGCGACGTCACCGACCGGTCGGGGATCGACTTCCGCGGCTGGGGGATGGGCGTCGCCTGGGGAGACTACGACAACGACGGCAAGATCGATCTCGCGCTGTCGGCGTACGGTCGGAACATGCTCTACCACAATGAGGGAAACGGGGCCTTCACCGATCGCAGCACTGTGTCGCGCGTTGGCGGACCGGTGGGCTTCTGGGCTGGCGCGTCGTGGGGGGACTACGACCGCGACGGCTTCCTCGACCTGTACGTCACCGGCTACGTGAAGTACGCGCGCCCGGAGAATGGAACGGCGGGTGAATACGACGTCGAGAATCCGGCGAGCATCAACCCGTCGTCGTTCCCGCCGGAGCGGAACCTCCTCTTCCACAACGAGCGCAACGGGACGTTCACCGAGGTCGCCGCGAAGGCCGGGGTCGCCGACACGACGGGGCGCGGACTTTCCGCGGCGTGGGCGGACTTCGACGGCGATGGATGGCTCGACCTTTACGTCGCCAACGACCAATCGGACAATGCCTTCTTCCGCAACCTCGGCGACGGGAAGTTCGCCGACATCAGTCACGCGGCGCGCGTCGCGGACTATCGCAGCGCGATGGGGATCGCAGTCGGCGACTGGGACAACGACGGGGCGCAGGATCTCTTCCTGACACACTGGATCGCGCAGGAGAACGCGCTCTACACGAACCAGCTCAGCGAGGCGAAGAAGCGTCTGACCGGCGGCGACGTGTCGAAGCTCGCTTTCATGGACGAGGCGGACCGCGTGGGCCTCGGGCAGAGCACCCTCGATTTCGTCGGATGGGCGACGTCGTTCATCGACTACGACGACGACGGCAAGGTCGACCTCTTCATGGTCAACGGCAGCACCCTGCAGGATCGGAGCGATCCGACGCGACTCGTCCCGATGCGCGACCAGCTCTTCTGGAATCAGGGGCGTGGCGCGGGATTCTTCGACGTGTCACCGGTCGCCGGCTCGACGTTCGCGAAGGAGTTCGTCGGACGCGGTGCCGCCTTCGCCGACTACGACAACGATGGCGACGAGGACGTCTTCATCGTGAACCACGACGGGCCGGGCATCCTCCTCCGCAACGACGGCGGCAACAGGAACCACTGGCTGCAGGTCGAGGTGCGCGGCACGAAGTCGAACCGGCAAGGAATCGGCGCGACGGTGCGCGTGGTGCTCGGCGACACGGTGCAGACGCGGCAGATCGGCGCGCAGAGCTCCTATCTGTCGCAGAACAGCCTCATCGAGACCTTCGGGCTCGGGAGCGCGGCACGCGCGGACAGGGTGCAGGTCCGCTGGCCGGGTGGTGGCTCCGTCACTCGCGTCGACGTGGCGGCGAACCAGCGGCTACTCATCAGCGAGAGCGGCGACACCGCCGCGAGCGCGCGCCCGACGCTCGACCGCACCCGGGTGCAGCAGTTCTGGAAGCTCTATCGCGAGGCGACCGCGCTCCGCGTCGCGGGCAGCACGCCGGAGGCGTCGGACACATATGCGCGCGCACTCGAGCTCGACCCTCGCCACGAGGACGTCCTCTACTACTACGGCACGACACGCCTGGCGCTCGGAGACTTCGCCGGTGCCGAACGTGCGTGGCGTACGCTCGTCTCCGTGAATCCGTCCAGCGCGCGCGCCCACTCGGAGCTCGGCGCGCTTTTCGCCTGCCTCGACGAGGGCGCTCCCTTCCGGCTCGACTCGGCGGAGCGGCATTTCACGCGGGCGCACGAGATCAACCGCGAGGAGACGGGGCCGCTCGTGCGCCTCGGTGAGGTCGCGCTGCTGCGCGGCCATCTCGCCGAGGCGCGGCGCGACCTCGCCGCGGTGCTGGCGACTCACGCCGCGAATCCGGTGGCCCGCTTTTACGCGGGGTACATCGAGTGGACGAACGGCGACGTCGCGCTCGCGCGCGAGCACTTCACTCGTGCCGTCGCGGCGGCGAAGAGCAATGCGCCCGGCGCACCCGCGCCGGGCGAAGGCGACACGAAGCGCGGATCCGCTGCGCTCGTCGCGGAGCAGCGCCGCTGCGGCGAGCTGCGCGCTCCGGCGGAGCGACTGGATGCCGCCGACCCGGCACGCGACATGGTGACGCGCTACCGGGCGCTGAACGCGGTTCTCGCCAGCGCCCGGATGAGATCGCGCTGATTCGTCAGCGCCCGCCGATCCGGCGCGTGTCGTACGTCCGCAGGTAGCGCTGATGCGCGGTGTCGGTCGGATACGCGTCGCCCGATGCGTACGGGTACGACTTCACCGCGTGATAGGGAAGCGGCCCGACGGTGGTGCCGAAGGCCGTGTTGAGATCGGAGTCCTTGATCCAGCCGTCGGTGTAGAGCAGGAAATCGCGCTTCCATCCGCGCGGGACCGCGCTCGCGGAGCTCGCGTCGAAGGCGATCGTCGCCTCGTCGCCGGGCGCCATGATCACGTACATGTCGTCCGGGCTACCGAGCAGCGGGAGCACGTCGCCGAAGCGCGTGAAGTCGCCGGTGATCGGGCGCCACGGATTCTCCTTCGACACGGACGAGTAGTCGAACCAGTAGGGGCCGTAGCGGCCGCCCTTGCGGTACATGCGCGAGAAGCCGCGGTAATGCAGCTCCGCCGAGCGCGGCGCGAGCGTTTCCACCTTCAGCGCGCCCCCCGCGAGATCGCGCGCGACGAACGCCTCGTCCCAGTAGATCTGCATGTTCGTGCGGATACGCACGCGGTGGTCGCTCGTCGGGAACCTGCCGGCGAGGTCGATCACCATCGTCTTGTCCTTCCCCGAGGGGAAGCCGATGCTCGGGATCGCGACCCGCCAGTTGCCGCCGGCGTCGCGTACCTCGAGCGAGGGCGGAGCGAGATTGATCTTCGACTGCTGGCCGAGGGCGACGTTGATGCTCGCGTCGGTGGGATAGATCCAGCCGCGGAGGAAGAGATGCGTGTCAGGCTTGCCCGCGTCGGGGCCGAGGTCGAGGACGAGATCGTGCGGCTCGACGACACCCTGATAGCGCGTCGGCGTCATGTTCGAGACGTAGACGTCGTCGCTCGCGCGCAGCGCGGGGAGGACGTCGTTGCCGCGCTCGTCCACCGCGGAGAGCGGGAGCTGGCGGCGGCCGACCTGGTAGATTCTCAGCGAGACCGGCCCCGGCGGGACGAAGCGCTCGTCCACGAAGACGTCCACCGAGTCGGGATGGTCGACGGTGAGGAGCTTCACCTGGTCGGCGTACGCCGTCTCCCAGAGCTCCTCGGTGAGCTGGAGGACGTACCGCCCGTCGCGCGGCCGCAGCGCGTCGCCGGGGATGCGCACGTATTCCTGCGACGCGCCCGCGGGGGCGAAGGCGCTCGTGCTCCCCATCAGCCCGAGCGGCATGCCTAACGCGCTGCGCCACATCGCGTCGGTCACGAAGCGGAAGCGGGTGCCGTCCCAGGTGTAGACGAAGCCACAGGAACCCTTGAGCATCTCGCGCTCGACGACGTCCTGGTCCGTGCCGGGGAGATAGACGGTCTGCGGCACGCCGTTCGGCCACTCGACACGCAGCACGTCGGCCTTGAGGTGCGGACCGAGCCCGAAGTGCGTCCGCGGCGCGGTCGCGGTGCGCGTCTGGTAGATGTCGCCCGCGCGCAGCTCGAGGCGCGAGCCGACGCCGAACGTGTTGTTCTTCCCGCTTCCCGTGCGCAGCGCCTTCAGCGTGACGTTGACCGCGAGGTTGTCGTTGCCGTAGTCGTTGCGGAGAAGCCGGGCGGCACCGCTCGCGTCGATGAGCAGGATGTCCTCGTCTCCGTCGCCGTCGACGTCGGTGAGCGCGAGCGCGGAGCCGCCCGCCATGCGCGCCGCCGGCGGGAGCACGCTCGAGCGATCGACGAACCGGCCGGTGCCGTCGTTGCGGAAGAGGTAGAGACCCGACCCGTTCTGCCGCGTCGCGGCGCCGACGACGAGAAGATCGACCCAGCCGTCGTTGTCGTAGTCGACGAAGGCGGCATCGTGCGCGGCGACGCCACGGAGCGCCTGCAGCGCGGATGCGGAGCGCGTGTCGCGTGCGAAGGTGCCATCGCCCTTGTTCCGCCAGAGCGCCGACTCGCCCCCCGCCGGCGCGGCGACGAAGAGATCGAGCGACCCGTCGTTGTCGTAGTCGGTCGACGCGACGGCCCCCGACCCGCCCAGCCCGACTATCCCGCTCGACCCGATCACGTCGGTGAATCGCTCGGCGCCGCCGTTGTGATAGAGCGCGTCGCCTCCTCGCTCGCGCGCGACGTAGAGGTCCGTCCGTCCGTCGCCGTCGAAGTCCCCGTACGCCGCGTCGTCTCCCGCGCCCGCAAGCCCGAACGCCGCCGTCGCGTCGCTGAAGGTACCGTCGAGATTGTTCCGGTAGACCGTGCGCTGAGCGCCGAGCAGCAGCAGGTCGAGATCGCCGTCGTGGTCGAGATCCACGAAGTACCCCTTTTCCGCGCCATGCAGCTCGGCGACGCCCGCCTTCGCCGTCGTCTCCTCGAAGGTGCCGTCGCCGCGGTTGCGGAAGAGATGCCCACGCCCTGTCGGGTCGATCGCGAAGAGGTCGAGCCAGCCGTCGTTGTCGTAGTCGGCGAAGGTGGCGAAGCGCGCGCCGTCGGCAAGCGTGATGCCCGAACGGTCGGTGGCGTCGCGGGCGAAGCCTCCCTGCACGCGGAAAAGCTGCGCGGCGGGACGTCCGGCGACGGGGGCGCGCGAGATGAAGATGTCCTCGGAGCCGTCGCCGTCCACGTCGCCGACCGCGAGCGCGGTCGCCGGGCTCGCGCCGGGCGCTGCGGGCGATGCCGCTCGCGCGAGGCCGGATTCGTCCGTTGCATCGACGAAGCGCACCTGTGCCGCCTGCGCCTGCTTTCGCGAGCCGTGCAAGGTGATGAAGTCCTTCGGCGCGAAGGTGAGCACCGGTTGCCCCGCGATCGGCCCCTCGGCCCAACGCACGTCGGCGAGCGACGCCTGGTATTGCGCGGTGCCCTTCAACAGCTCGACGAGGCGCGCGAATGTGCGCCGTGAGTCGTCGAGCTTTCCAGAGCGCAGGAGCTGGACGGTGCTGTCGAGCTGCGCGCGCGCCTCGCGCGGCGGCTCGGGAGGAATGCGTCGCACTTCCTCGAGATGCCGGATGACGCTGTCGCTCTCGCCGCGCCGCTCGAGCGCGGCAGCGAGCCTGAGCCGTGCGACCAGGTTCGCGGGAGCGATCGCGAGAATCTCGCGCAGGCGATCCATGTACGCGCCCGCGCTCGCGGTGTCACCCTGCAGCGAGTCGAGCTCGGCGAGTGCGTAGAGCACATGCGTGTCGCGCGAACCCCCGGCGCGGAGCTTCTCGAGCACCTCGCGCGCCTCGCGCGGCCGGCTGGTGAGCGCATATACGCGGGCGAGCGCGAGACCGGACTCGACTCCCGCGGGATCGATCTTCCGCGCGCGCTCGAGCTGCTTCTCGGCATCGTCGAGCCGCCCGGCCTGCAGGTACGTGAGCCCGAGGTTCGTGTACCCGAGCGGATCATCGGGGGCGAGCTTCGTCAGCTTCCGGAATGCCGACTCGGCCTCGGCGAGCTGATTCCGCTCGAGGTACCCGAGTCCGAGCATGCGCGTGGTGTACAGCTCCTCGACGGGGACCTGCTCGCGGGGGCAGGCGGTGAGGAGCGCGACGAGCGCGCCGCCGAGGAGAAGCCCCGACGCTCGGGGGAGGGTCCGGAGACGAGATCGCATGGCGGCGAAGCTAGGGAACGTGCACCGCAGCCGCCAGCGCGCTGTCGCGCGTGCCTCGGAAAAGGTCGTGAGGCGCGCGGAGGTCGCTGCTGGTCCCCTTCAATCGATCGGCGCGACCGCCGGATCGCCGTCGAACCAGCGTCGTGCATCCTCCAGGAGCCCGGCGACGGCGGCCTGTTCGCCCGAGCACACGGCGTGGCGAAGCTCGCACAGGCGCTGCTCGCACGCGTCGAGCGCGCGCGCGATCTCGAGCGCGTTGTCGGCGACGATCGGCCACCACATCGCGGGCGAGCCGCCGGCGAGTCGCGTCATGTCGCGGCCGCCCGGGCCGAGCGCCGACCGGCGCACCCCTTCGCCGGCAAGGGTGAGGGCGAGCGTCGCCGAGAGCAGGTGCGGAAGATGGCTGCGCCACGCCATCTCCCGATCGTGCAGCTCGGGCGCGATCGCCTCCGTGCTGGCGCGCAGCCCTCGCCAGAAGGACTCCGCCCTGCGGAGCGCATCGTCGGTGGTGCGCGTGGTCGGACAGAGAAAGACGCGCGCATCGTCGAACAGCCCGATCCGCGAGGCCGTCCAACCCGAACGGTGACTTCCGGTGAGCGGATGCGAGCCGACGTAGCGCGGCGCGAGCCCGGCGGCCTCCGCGGCCGCGATGATGCTCTGCTTCGTGCTCGCGACGTCCATCACGAGGGCGGCCGAACCGAGCGCTCCGCCGTCCCGCTCGATCAGCTTCACTGTCGCGTCCACCGGCAGCGCGATGACCACGAGCTCCGCGCTCTCGATACCATCGAGCCGCGCGGTCAATGCTTCGTGGACCACGCCGGCGCGCATCGCGTCCGCCGTGCACGCTTCGTCGGCGTCGTAACCCAGAACGTGCGCGCCCCGCGCCGCGACCGCCCGGGCGAGGGAGCCGCCCATGAGGCCGAGGCCGATGATCGCGATGCGCGTACCGGAGCTCACACCGACTCCTCCTGCACGCGACGCGAGAGCCCGACCACCTGCCAGTACACGGCGCGGATGTCCTCCGCGGGGAGATCGTGACGGCGGGCCTGCTCCACCGCACGGCGAATGACGGTCGCCTCGCGCGCCGGGTCGAGCAGGGGGAGCCCGGCGGCGCGCTTCAGCGCAGTCGTGCGCCGCGCGACGGCGATGCGCCGCGCGAGGAGCGCGATCAGCTCCGAGTCGATGCGCTCGATCTCCTCGCGGCACGCCGCCAACTTCGCGGAAGGGTCGACTCCCGGCTCGATGCCGCTCCGGTCGATCATGCGGGCACCCCTTCGGCCGCGGTCGAGAGCGAGCGTCCGCCCGCTTCGGCGAAGGCGGCGAGCCGCGACATCATCGACTCGAACGCGGCGGGCGCCAGCGATTGGTCGCCATCGGACAGCGCGCACGCCGGATCGGGGTGGACCTCGACGATGAGCCCGTCGGCGCCCGCGGCGATCGCGGCGAAGGAGAGCGGAGCGACGAGCGCGGCGACCCCGCCGGCGTGGCTCGGGTCGACGATCACCGGCAGGTGCGTCTCGCGCTGCAGGACCGGCACCGCCGAGACATCGAGGGTGTTGCGCGTCGCACGCTCGAAGGTCCGGATGCCGCGCTCGCAGAGGACGACGTTGCCGTTGCCGTGCGCGATGATGTATTCCGCCGCCATCAGGAGCTCGGTGATCGTCGCCGAGAGGCCACGCTTGAGCAGCACCGGCCGCTGCACGCGGCCGAGCTCCGCGAGCAGCGCGAAGTTCTGCATGTTGCGCGCGCCTACCTGGAGCATGTCGGCGTGTTCGGCGACGAGATCGACGTCACGCGTGTCGAGCACCTCGGTCACCACCGGCAAACCCGACGCCGCGCGCGCCTCGGCGAGCATGAGAAGCGCCTCGCGGCCGAGACCCTGGAAGCTGTATGGAGAGGAGCGCGGCTTGAACGCGCCGCCGCGCAGCACGGTCGCGCCGGCGTCCCGCACCTTTCCCGCGGTCTCGAGCAGCATCTCGCGATTCTCGACCGAGCACGGGCCGGCGATCACGGTGACCGGCGAACCGCCGATCTGCGCGCGATCGCCGACGCGAACCACGGTGCGATCGACGCTGAACTCGCGCGACGCGCGCTTGTACGGCTTCAGCACCGGCATCACCGACTCCACGCCGGGCATCGAGCGAAGCGGAAGCTCGGCGAGTCGCCGCTCGTCGCCGATGCAGCCGATGATCGTGCGCTGCTCACCGCGCGAGAGATGGGTGTGGAGGCCGGCGGCCTCGACGCGCTCGCGGATCTGATCCAGCTCGGCGTCGGTGATGTCGGGACGGGTGACGATGATCATCTGAGGATGGGCTGCACGGGGAGAAACGAAAAAGGCCCGTGGAATCTCCACGGGCCGGCGGTAGCGTTGGCGATGCGTCGAATCAGTCGCGCGTACGTCTCCACTCACGGCCCGTGATGGGAAGGCCGTAATAATACCGGGAGCGGGAGAAGAGACGGGCGGTGTTCACGAGCACACCATACGGCTCCAGCCGCGGCGCGTCAAGCATGAACTGGTGCCGCGCCCCCGGCCCCTGCAATTCAGAACGGCTTGAACCCCGGACTCCCGTAGCGCGTGAGATGCAGGATGTCGAGCAGCGGAATCGCGTAGCCGATCACGACGAGGACGAGCGCGATCGCCCACCAGAGGCCGAGTCGGTCCCAGATCGTCGAGCGGAAGCCGCCCTCGGGCATGCCTAACGAGTCGGCCCAGACGAGCGGCGCGCCCTCGCGGCGTCGGCCCATCAGCAGCGTGTGCGCGATCACGCCGACGAAGAACATCGCGCTGACGAAGAGCACGATCCCGCCCACCGCCGACATCGACGTCAGCCCCTGCCACCGCGCCGCCTGCGCCGCGCCACCGTAGTCGGTGGTGAAGACGCGACGCGGCAATCCCATCAGCCCCGTGATGTGGCTCGGGATCGCGAAGAGGATCATTCCGGCGAACCAGAGCCAGGGCTGCCACCGCGCGAGGCTCGCGCGGAAGGAGAGCTCGCGCCCGGTCATCCGCGGCACGAGCCAGTACATCGCGCCCATGTAGGTGAGCGCGGCCGCGCTCCCGACCGTCGTGTGGAAGTGCCCGTGGATCCACGCGGTGTTGTGCACGACCGAGTTCAGCGCGTACGCGGCGTTCACCGCTCCGCCGAATCCGCCGACGAGGAAGAGCAGCATCGCGCAGAGGACGCAGGACACCACCGGGTTCCCCCAGGGCAGGGCCCGGATCCAGCCGAACAGTCCCTTCCCCCCGCGCAGCCGGCCCGCGACCTCGAGCGAGGCGCAGATGGTGAACGCGGTGACGAGGCTCGGGAAGGAGATCGCCATCGTGAGGAAGGTCTGGAAGAGCTTCCAGCTTGCCGGAATCCCGGGATCCTGGAACTGGTGGTGCAGCCCCACCGGCGTCGAGATGACGAGGAAGTAGGCGAACACCATCCGGCCGAGCGGCTCCGAGAACAGGTAGCCGCCCGACTCGCGCGGCAGCACGCTGTACCAGACCGTGTACGCGGGGAGGATCCAGAAGTACACGAGCGGGTGTCCGGTGAACCAGAACAGGGTTCGCGCGAGCAGCGGGTCGATCGTCGGCATCAACCCGAGCGACCACGGGATGAGCTGGAAGAGCATCTCGGCGGCGACGCCTAACGTGCAGAGCAGCCAGAGCATCGCGTTCGCGGTCGTCGCGTGCATCGCGAGGCTCACCGGGCGCGTACGGTCGCTCCTGCGCAGCGCCCACCAGCTCGCCACCGCGTTCCATGCGAACACCCACGAGGCGACGACGACGAGGGTGAGCCCGATGTAGAACGCCGGGTGCGCCTGGAGCGGCGGGTAGAAGGTGTAGAGCACGCTCGCCTTGAACGTCAGGATCGGGATCGCCGCCGTCACCGTCCCGATCACCGCCACCCAGAACGCCGCGGTCGAGAGACCGATCCAGCGGATGCGCCCCACCTCGCGATGGATGATCGCGTAGCCCCATCCCATGATGAAGAACGTCGTGAAGACGAGGGCCATGAGCACGCCGTGCGCGGTGATCGACATGTAGTACATGCGCGGCGTGTGGTTCGGCACATTGATGTTCGCCCGACTCAGCGCCTGCATCACCGCCATCACCGCCGCGACACCGAAGGCGGCGACCGCGACCCAGATGTTGCCGAGCACGAGCCGGCGCTCGGCGGAACTCATCTGTCCCGTCGCGGCGGCCGCGGTGGGGTAGGGCGCCTGCGCGAGCGGCGCCGGTGCGTCGGGGGAGAACGGATCTCCCGCGCGCGCGACCGCGACCACGGCGGGCCCGTCAATGCTCGGCATGCTCACCTCCCGCGTCTGACTGCCTGACGGTCGTGACCGACGGACGCGTCCAGCGCGCCGGCGGGACGACGTGGAGCTTCGCCGCCATGATGTGGTGCCCCGCGCCGCAGTACTCGTTGCAGACGATGAGGTACTCGCCCTCGTCGAACTGCGTCGTGAACTGGCTGATGTAGCCGGGGATGATCTGCGCCTGCCCGTTCGTTCCCGCGATCTCGAAGCCGTGCTGCACGTCGATGCTGGTGACGTGGAACGTCACCGGGGTGCCGGATGGCAGCGTCATCTCGGCGGGCATCCACGCGAAGGTGAGCCCGATGACGCGCGCGTGCACGTGGCCGTTCTGGTCGAGCGAGACGCCTTGCGGCTGGAACCGCGGGTCGCCGATCGCCTTGCGCGGGTCGATCGTCTCGACGTGGCTCGGCGGGTGAATCCCACCGCGTGCCGCCGCGATCGCGGTGCTGGCGAAGAATGCGGCGAGCATCACGACGACGCCGTACATCCAGATCCGCTCGTAGAGGTCGACTTTCATCGTGACCTCACGGCGTCAGCGGGTGGCGGGCGAGGAAGACGAAGCGGTAGAGCGCGAACCAGAGGATCACGAACACCACCGCATACGTCCCCACGAACGCGAACGTGCCGATGGGATGCTTCGGCAGGCCCGGGGGCATCTCGGACACCTTCCACCTCCTGGAGAGGCGTGGAACAGCGAGGGCCGAGGCCGCGTGCGGGCACGCGGCCCGTGAACGAGACTCGGGCGAATATCGCTCTGTCCGACGCGGGCGCAAGTCGGGCGGCCGAGCCCGCCTCAGACTGTACGGCATCGCACTTGCCTTACTGGTCGTGCGGCCGATATGGGGGCCGCGACAAACCCTGGGAGGCATAAATGGCTGACGATCGGAATCTCACGGAGAAGGGCATCGACCACTCGGTCGAGGGGAAGGCCGACCACATCAAGGGCCATGTGAAGGACGCCGTCGGCGGGCTGACGGGCGACTCGTCGCTCCAGGCCGAGGGGAAGGCCGATCAGCTCAAGGGGAAGGTCAAGGATGCCTTCGGCAAGGCCGAGCGCGAGATCGACCGCAACACCTGAGCGATAGCCTCGCCAACGACAACGGGGCCGGCATCCGCCGGCCCCGTTGTCGCGTCATCCCTCCTCGTCGTGCGCGCCGTCGCCGGCCGGCGTCAGCCAGGCCAGCGCTTCGTCCTCGTCCCGGAAGACACGCGACTGCACCTTCCCGCTCGCCTGCACCCAGACCTCGCCCATCCGCATCAGCCCGTACACCACGTCGCTCTTCGCGAGGAGCGCGAGGCGTCCACCGAACTCGGCCGCGCGCCGCGCCACTTCCTCGGCCAGCCCGCGGATCTGCGCCGAGGAGCGCTTGGCAGCGGTCGTCGATTCCCGCGCGTCGAGGAGCAGCCCGCGCAGCGTCGGACGGCGTTCGTCCTGAAGCGCGGCGTCGATCATCGCGGTGACTTCGCCAGGCGACGACGCCCCCTGCATCGTCAGGCGGAGGACCCCTCTCGTGAAGTCGTAGGCGACTGGCATTACGCGCGGGATGGAAGGGCGCGATCGCGGATTCGTGCCGGGGAAAGCCCTACACAGAGTTAGTAGCGCGCTGCGCGCGTCCGGGCAAGGAAACAAGCGGCGCGCCCTCGACTCGTTACTCGAGTCGGACGCACGAAGCCCCCGGTGGCCGCCAGGCCACCGGGGGCTTCGTGAAGGTCGCTGCCCGCTCAGCCGTTCACGCTCGCGATCACGCGACGGGTGTAGCTCGCGATCGGCGCAGCGGCCGACTCGCTCACCCGACCCGAGCCCACCATCGCGTTCAGCTCGTTGAGAAAAGCTTCGAGAGTGTTCGCCGCCGGGGTGGCGTCATCGCGACGGAGCGCCGCCGCGGCGGCGTTGAGCTTGACCCGCAGCGAGTTCAGCTCGCCCTTGTTCAGCGACGACGACGGTCCGCGAACCGACGCGGCGCCGGCGTCGCCGAGCGAGGAGAGCATGTTCGCGATGTTCTGCACGCCCTCCAGCGGCGTCTGCACGACCACCTGCGCCGAGCTCGCGTCGCTGCCGCCGTCGCCGTCCGAGACGCTCACGGTCACCGTGAAGGTTCCGGCCGCGTCGTAGTCGTGGCCGAGCGCGAAGCTCTTCCCGCTCAGCGGGAGGGAGTTGGCGCCGCTTCCGTCGCCGTAGTTCACCGTCGCCGACCAGCTGTCGTCACCCGGATCGGCGAAGCTCCCCGCCGCGGTGTACCGCTCGCCACGAAGGATCGTCGCGCCCGCGAACCCGCCAAGGGTCGGCGCGACGTTGCGCACCGATACCGTCGCCGACGCGGTGCTGCTCGCGCCGTTGGGGTCGGCGACCGTGATGCTCACCGTGTACGAGCCCTCGTCGCCGAAGGTCCAGGTGAGCGCGGGGCCGCTGCCGGCCGTGACGCCGTCCACCGTCCAGCGGTAGGAGAGCGCGTCGCCCTCCGGATCGCTCGAGGTCGCGGCGCTGAAGCTCAGCGCCTCGCCCTCGTCGCCGCCGGCGAGACCGGGGCCGCCGAGCCGCGCGACGGGCGCGCAGTTCCGCGACTCGACGCGGCACTGGACGTCCTCGGCGATCGCCGAGAGAAGGTCGTAGCCCGTGGACCGCTGGACCGACTCGATCGTCGTGACGTAGCGGTCGTACGTGCCGCCCGCCGTCGCGTCGTTAGGCATCTTGACCGCGATCACCTGCACGTCGCTCGCGCTGGTGATCCCGCTCGCCGGACGGCCGTCGGGGACGACGATCGCGACCTTCCACACCGAGTCGGGAACGGCGATGCGACCGGTGCTGTTCATGAAGCCGAAGCCGTCCACGCCCGGACCCGAGCGGTCCTTCGTGAAGATCCCGCCGGCGACGATGTAGATCTCCGTGCTCCCCGTCGCGAGCGCTCGCAGCCTGTTCTCGAGATCGCCCCATGCGCCCGCGTTCATCGTCTGGTTCTGCGGGAGCATGTTCGAGAGGAAGAACGTCGGGGCGTTGTCGCCGTCCGAGTCCGCCCAGTCGGCCGACGGCGCCATGTGGCCGCGCGACCAGGTGCCGCCGTTGATCCAGTCGGCGGTGTCCCACGCCTTGAAGCCGAGGCGCGTCACGGCGGTGTCGGCGGTGAAGCAGTTGCAGCGCGACACGCTTCCCTTGTGGCTCGCGTCGAGGTTCCAGCTCACCCAGTTCGGGCCGCCACGCGCGGGATTGTACGAGAGCGTGTACTGGCGGCGCGCGATGATGTAGTCGTCGCTCGGGTCGGCGTCGCGCGGGGTGCCGAGCTCCGTGTTGTGGCCGACGCGCGCGTTGAGTGACACCTCCGGCACCGAGACTGTGACCGCCGTGGACGCGCTCGAGACACCGTCCGACTTTGCGAGCGCGGTGATGAGCGCGACACCCGTTTTCTTCGCCGTGATCACGGCGGTGTTCGGGTCCACCGAGACGATGTCCGGATTGGAGCTCGACCAGGTGACGCCGGAGTTTCCGACGGCGTTCCCGTCGCGATCGACGTTGTTGCGGCTCTGCAGGAAGAGCTGCGTCTGGAAGCCGAGGGGCAGCGCATCCGCACGGGCCTGCACGATGATGTCGCTGCCGTCGACGCGCGCGGTGTCGGAGATGCCGTTCGCGGTCGTCGCGATGATGAAGGTGTAGCCGTACGACACGCCGAGGACGCGACCGGTCGCGTCGACAGTCGCGACGGCGGGATTGGTGCTCGTCCAGCTCACCGGGCTCGTCGTCGGGTTCCCGCCGGCGTCGGTGAGCGTCGCGCTGAACTGCCGCGAGGCGCCGGGCTTCAGCGACCAGGTGACGGGCGCGATCCTGATTGCCGCGGGGGCGGCCGCGACCGAGAGAGTCGTCGTCGCGCTCGCGGTGCCCTGCGCCGTCGTCACCGTGACGGCGATCGTCGCCGAGCCGGTGCCGACGGTCGTCGCCGCGCCGCTGGCCGCGTCGATCGTCGCCACGCCGGTGTTGCTGCTCGTCCACTCCGCGTGCGTGACGGGAACGTCCGCGCCGCCCTTCGTCGCCACCGCCGTGAAGGCGATCGTCTGCCCGACCACCGCGACCGGTGCGGCGGGCGAGATCACCGCCGAGAGCACGCTCTTCGGGGGAAGCACCGGCGACGCGCTGTTGCGGGGCGAGGGCGCGACGGGCGCGCCGAAGTCGGCGCCGTTGTCGTTCGTGTCCTGGCGTCCGCCGTCGTTGCGGACGGTGGCCGTGGCGTTCGCGAGCGTCGCGGTCGCCGCGTTGCCCTCGAAGCAGTTCGCCGCGGCGCCGAAGCCGACGAAGTCGACGATGGCGCCGTTGGCGTTGAGCGGACAGGCGCCGGAGAGCGCGGTGCCGCTGGACACGAGAGCGACCTTGCCGGCCGTCGCGCTCATCGCGATCCCGCCGAGCGCGTCGGGGGTCGGGAGCGAGGCCGTGCCGCCGGAGCCCGCTCCTTCCTGCACGAGGTAGTAGTGCCCCGAGCCGATGGTGCCGTGCAGCGTCGTGGTCTGCCACGAGGTGCCGGTGGAGCTCGCGTACTGCACCGTCCAGCCCTCGACGCTCACGTCGGAGGCGCTGCCGTTGTACAGCTCGACGAAGTCGTTCCTGTACGTCGCGCCGGAGTTGCCGCCCCCGCCGTAGACCTGACTGATGACGACACCACTCGACGGCGCGTTCACGACCACGAGCGACGGCGCGTCGATGGCGACCGAGCCTGGTCCGACCATCCTGTCCACGCCAGCGGTGCACGCACCGGCGACCACCAGCACGGCGACCCAGGCGGCCGCACGGCGGCGCACGAACGAGCTTCTCGACATGAGGATTCCGATGAAGGACAACAGCGATTCGTCCGCGAGGACGAGTCGCGGCGGAGGGTGCGGCGCGGGAAAGCTAGAGCGGATGCGGGTGGGCGCGACAGGGGCGCATCGCCACGCGTGAGGTCGCGCGCTGGCCGTTCGGGCAGATCGACTGCTCGCCGACGGCCAGCGCGTCTGCGGTGCGGCCGTTCGTCAAGGAAATGAACAGCGCGCCGCCGACCGGCCTGGCCGGCGGCGCGTTAGGCAGGAAGCGATCGGCGTCAGGGCGAGACCCCGACCGCCACGCTGGCCGTGCTTCTGTAAGCCGTCACCGAGATGACGGCGGTACCCGCCGAGACTCCGGTGACGACGCCATCCTGATCGACACGGGCGATCGACGTGTCGCTGGAAGACCAGATCGCGTCAGGGCGCGCCGGGGGAATTTCGTAGGTTCCCTGCCCGTCGATCGTCAGCCTGGCCCTGAGCTGGACGCTCGATCCGGCCTTGACGGCCGCCGACGCGGTCAACATTGAGATCCTGCTGCAGCTTCGTGTCGAGACGCTCGTCGTCGCGCTCACGCCGGAGATGGTCGCTGTCAGCGTCGCAGCACCGAGGCTGCTTGCCGAGACCATGACGGTCGAGCTCGGACCCGGAGGGACGGAGATGATTCCGGCGGGGCTCGCGGACCATGTCGCGCCGGGGTAGAACTCCGTCACCAGATCGCCGTATTCGTCGTATGCCGCTGCATAGTATCGGACCGGCCCCGCGACCTGATCGCATCCGGTGCCATAGAGGATCAGGTCGCCCCCACCGCCGATCACGACTCTCCTCACGGGCGCGTGGGCGATCTTCGCGATCGCGGTATCGGCGTATCCGTTCAGCGATGCGACGATGCGCGCGACGCCCTGCCGGCGGGCGACGACGCGCACGGAATTCGGCGAGAGCTGCGTGAGGGTGCTGATCGTGGAGTCGAGTGAGGTCCAGGTGAATGGCGCGACGACGTCGTGCCCATTCGCGTCGAGAGCTTTCGCGTACAGGAAGTCTCCGTCCAGTGCCCACTCGACGATCCCATACGCGGTGTCAGGATCGATCCGCACGGAAAACGGGCCACTCGGAAGTGGCAGTGATGTGAACTGCGCGTGCCCCGAGATTCCTTCGCTCGTTGCCGTGATCACGGCGCTTCCCGGTGCGCGGGCGGTCGCGGTCAGTGACCAGCGATTCCAACTCCCGGCGGGTGACAGCATCGCAACGGAGCTGTCGCTGGACGTCCAGACGAAGCTGCGGTTCTCGAGAACGTTCCCCGCGCGGTCCCTCGCCGTCGCGCTGAGCGTCCGAGAGAGCGGAAAGGGACCCGTCGAGCCGATCAGCGCGATATCGGCCGGGTCGATGGTCACACTGTATACGGGCTCACCAGTCACCCGAATCGGGACTTCCCGCGTCGACGTGGTGCCCGGGACGGTCGCGGTCAGAACGGCCGCCCCCGGCTTCAGCGCGCGAAGATAGGCCGTCGATCCCCGCGCCGGCCACAGTCGCGCGACGGAGGAGTCCGATACCCGCCAATCGACCGTCAGAGGCGACGCGTCGAGCGTCGCGGCGACGGATGCGTCGACGCCAGGGGTGAGCGTGAAGCTCGACGCCGTGAGAACCCAGGGTGGCTCGACAGTCACCTTCGCGCTGTCGCTCTTTCCCTCGCTCGTCGCGCGGATCCATGCCGTGCCTTCATGTCGTCCGGTGACGATGCCGCTCGTATCCACGGTCGCGACGTCCGGCGCGGTGGAGCTCCAGTCGACGTGCCGACCGGTCAGCGCCACGCCGCGGGCGTCGAGAGTCGCGGCATCGAGCGTGTCGATCGCCATCGGGGTCAGCGTCACCGTTCCGGGACTGACGACGACCTTCGCCACCGGCGCGGGTCGTGGCTCGACGGGTCCCCGCGAGGTGTCGGTGCACGTCACGCCCGCGATCGCGAGCGTCGTGAGCGCGGCGATGATCCACCGCCGCGCTGTCGTTCTCATGGTCGTGGTCATCTCTTCTCGCTCCATCCAGGCTGGGCGACCGGCCGGCACGCCGAGCGCCGGGTGGTCGAGGCCACTCTGCCACCGTTAGGCGGCCGTCGTAGTCGGGGAAGCTGCGGCGCGGGGTCGGGAGGTTCCGGTTCGGCTCGCCGTGTCGGGCTTTTTCCTGATTGCACGCGCTTCCGCGGCCGCCCATCTTCGCCTCGCATGCACCGCACGGACAGCGATGCGTGAATCCTTCTCGCGGGACGCCGTTGGAAGGGTGCTCATCGGCACTTCGGCGCCGATGGACAGGTTGTGAGGCCGCTGGACACAACCGAAGCTCCGAGATCCCGGAGCACCTGAGTCGGGTCCGTCCGACAAGGGCAAGACCGTCGTCCAGGCGATCCGTTCGTTGATCTGAACCATCATCGAGCGGTAGCGACCGAAGCGAATGGACGACGGCCGCCAGCGATGCGGCCCCCGTGAACGGTAGCGATACCATTCACGGGGGCTCGTCTTGTTCCCCCATCGCGCTGTCGGGTTTCGGCCGACGCATCATCAGGGGCGAGCGGACTGCGCGCCGCGGAGCGCGGATCGAGAATTCATCCGGCACTCCTCAAGTGTTCGCCCATGACCGCCGTGGCGCCCCGATTCGACTTCGTCCCGTCCACCGATACGCTCGCCATCTACCTTCGCGAGATCGGGACGTATCACCTGCTGTCGCGCGCCGAGGAATCGGCGCTCGCCAAGCGCGCGCGCGAGGGGAGCGAACCCGCGCTCGAAGCGCTCATCTGCGCCAACCTCCGCTTCGTCGTCTCGGTCGCGAAGCTCTACCAGCATCGCGGCGTCGCGCTCGCCGACCTGATCAACGAGGGGAACCTGGGCCTCATGCGCGCCGCGCGCCGCTTCGACGAGCGGCAGGGCGTCCGCTTCATCTCCTACGCCGTCTGGTGGATCCGCCAGTCGATCGTCCGCGCGCTGAACGACCAGCGGCTGCTCGTGCACGTCCCCAGCGCCCATCTCGCGGCGCGACGGCGGCTCGACCACGAGGTGAGCGCGCTCGGCCAGCGGCTCGGCCGCGAGCCGACCGAGCGCGAGATCGCGGAGAAGCTCGCGGTCAGCCCCGCCGACCTCCTGCGCGCGTCGCGCATCGCCGCGCGCGAGGTCTCGCTCGACGGCGGCGACTCTCCCGACGAGACGACCCCGCTGCTCGAGCTCCTCGCCGACGAGCGCTCCCCGGCTCCCGATGCGCCGATCGCCGAGCAGTCGCTGCGCGAGGCCGTGTCCGAGCTGCTCGCGCACCTCCCCGACCGGGAGGCGAAGGTCGTGCGGCTGCACTTCGGCCTCGACGGACACGAGCCCATGACGCTGGAGCAGATCGGCGTGATCTCGGGAATCACGCGGGAGCGGGTGCGCCAGATCCGGGAGAAGGCGTTCTCGCGGATCAGGAAGACGTTTCCCGACGAGGCGCGGCGCGCGTTAGGCAGGTAGCGCCGCGACGTCGCCGGCCGCTACGCCGGCGCGCCGCGGTGCTCGGTGGGGTCCGGGAGCTGGTCGCGGGCGCCGACTATCGCGCGGGGCAGGGTGAACCAGAAGGTGCTCCCCTCGCCCGGCGCGCTGTCCACCCAGATCCGCCCCCCATGCGCGGCGACGATGCCGCGCGCGATCGCGAGCCCCAGCCCCGAGCCGCGCGTCCGGCTCGCGCCCCGCACGTGCCAGAAGCGGTCGAAGAGATGGGGCAGGTGCTGGGGCGCGATCCCCGCACCCGTGTCCCGCACCCGGAGCACCACCTCCTCACCGCGCGGCTCCGCACCGATGGTGATCGTGCCTCCGCTCGGCGTGTACTTGAGCGCGTTGCCGATCAGGTTGCCGAGGACCTGCTGCACGCGCGCCGCGTCCGCCTCGACGATGGGCGCCGACGGGTCCACGTCGACGGCGAGTCGCACGCCCAGCGCGTCGGCACGCGCCTGGAACATCTGCACGCTCGCGTCGACGAGCTGCGCGACCGACTGCGGCTCCATCTCCACGGAGAGGCGGCCCGCCTCGATGCTCGCCGCGTCGAGCAGATCCTGCATGAGCCGGTGCATCCAGTCGGCCGCGTCGAGCACCGACTGATAGAGCGGCCGCCGCTCCGTCTCGGTGGTCGGTGGATGGTCGAGGAGGACGCGCGCGTACATCGTCACCGCGCTGAGCGGATTGCGCAGGTCGTGCGAGACGACGCTCAGGACCTCGTCGCGCGCGGCCGTCGCGCGTCGCGCGAGGCGGAAGTTGCGCGCGTTCTCGATCGCGAGCGTCACGCGGCTCGCGAGCGCCTCGGCGAGCGCGCGGTCGGTCTCGTCGAGGGGCCGACGCGACGAGCTCGCACCGATCGAGAGCGCGCCGATGACGCGGTCGCCGCTGAGCAGTGGCACGAGGATCAGCGAGCGCGCGTCGAGTGCGCGGATCGCCGAGAGCTGCGCCGGCTCCGTGTGCGCCTCGATCCAGTCGCTGGAGACGCTCGCCAGGAGCTCGGATTGGCGCGTGCGGAGGATGTCGAGCACGCGGGAAGGCGCGTCGTCGTCCAGGCCGTGCGCCTCGATCGCGCGCAGAGCGGTGTCGGCCTCCTGCACGGGGTGCCTGCTCGTCACGCGCCGGATCTTGATTCCTTCGTCGTCCGCTCGCTCGATGACGTCGAGGATGCACCAGTCGCCGAGGTCGGGGACGGGGATCTGAACGGCGAGGCGCAGCACCTCGTCGTAGTCGAGCGTCGAGACGAGCCTGCGGCCGGCCTCGGCGAGCAGATGCTCGCCCCGCTCGTGCCGGGTCTGCTCCGTCACGTCGCGCAGCACGACGGTGAACAGCACGCCGCGCGGCGTGGTGAGCTTCGAGATCGACGCCTCGGCGGGGAACTCCTCGCCGTTGCTCCGCATGCCGCTCACCTGCCGGCGGTGGCCCATCCGCCGCGCCATCTCGGGCGACCGCGCGAACTCGTCGACGTAGCCTCGATGCGCGGGCACGTAGCGGGGCGGGATCAGGACGTCCAGCGGCTGGCCGACGATCTCTTCCTCGGGATAGCCGAAGATCTGTTCGGCGCCGTGATTGAAGTGGAGGATGCGCTGCCCCGCGTCGACGGTGATGATCGCGTCGGCGGCGATGGCGAGGATGCCCGCGAACTTCGCCTCCGATTCACGCAGCGCTTCCTCGGCGCGCGCCCGGCGCGCGAGGTCGCGACCGATCGAGCGGTACATCGCGCCGGCCAGTCCGAGACCGAGGACGCCGAGCACGATCACGACGATCCGCGCGGCGACCTCGGTCTCGCTCTGCGCGGCCGCCCGTCGAAGGAGGAGCGTCCCCTCGACGCTGTCGATCGAGCCGATCGACGTGATGACGCGCTGCGCGAGCTGCTCTCCTTCGGCCAGCTGCTCGACGACTTCGGGCGGCGTTCCGCGCGCCACCTCCGACCGTCTGGACGCGGTGACGCCGAGGCTGCGCACCCGCTGCTCGAGGACGGGCCGCAGGGAGTCGAGGCGCTGCCGCTGCGCCGGGTTGTCGGCGGTGAGCCGCCGCACGGCCGCGAACGCGGCCTCCGCCGAGTCGACGCTGTCGAGGTAGTGGATGACGTACGCGCTGTCGCCGGTGAGCAGGAAGCTCCGGACGTCCGACTTCGCCTCGCGCAGCTCGGCGTCGAGGGTTCGCAGCTCGCCGCGAACGTCGTAGGTGTGGGCCACGAGCGCGCGGTCGGTCGCGAGGCGCTGCAGCGCGATCAATGCGGCGATCGCCGTGACCGCGAGGGCGCCGAGACCGCCGGCGAACGCCAGGCTGATCTTTCGAGCGGTGGTGGTCGGCATGCGGCGAGGAAGCGGAGTTACTCTCGCAGTATGCCCGTGTGCGCTCCCGAACGCAACGCCGCGCCCCCCGCCCATGACCGCCGGATCGCGACCGCGCGACGCAGCTCGTCCGCGCTCTGCAGCACCTTCGCGCGCAGATCGGGGGCGAGCGCGGCGTGCTCGGCGAGGAAGCGATCGACCACCGCCGACGCTTCGGCGGAGGTCTGACCACCGGTGAACGCGCCGAGCCATGAACCGAGGTAGAAGATCCGCCGGTTCCGCTGGATCCAGGGGAGCGAATCGAGCGCGGCCCGGAGAAAGGGAAGAGTCAGCGCTTCGTGTCCAGGGGCATTGAAGGCGTCGAGGCTCGCCGTCGCCCAATCCTCGTTCAGCGTGGAGTCGGCGAAGTACCGGCGGAAGTAGTCGGCCTTGCTCGCGGCGCTCGGGCGCGCCGCGCCGGCGACGAAGGCGCGCCGGCGCCCTTCGCTCGTCGAGTCGCGGCGCGTCTCCGCGGCGAGCCGCTGCTCGGCGTCGGCCGCGCCCCGCGCGACGAGCGTCGTCACGATCGCCCACCGAGACGGCGCGCGCAGCGGAAGGCCGGGGATCGAGTCGTCGAGGAAGCGCTCGAGCCGCGCGAGCTGCTCGGGGGTACGCGAGACGGCGACGAGTGCGTCGAGGTGGGACTTCCGGATTCCGTAGGGGCGCGCCGCGTCGGCGACGACACTCACCAGCTCCTCGTCGAGCGCGGGAAGAACCGCAGCGAGCTGCGTCTCGCTCAGGTAGCGGTTCGCGGCGCGCGCGACGTGGCCGAGGATGCTGCTCGCGATCTGCTCGTCGCGCTCGCGGGGCAGCTCGCGCACGGCGAGCTGGATGTAGTCCACCGGCGCGTAGCGCGCCTCGCGCACGAGATCCCAGAGTGATCCCCACAGCATCGCGCGGAGAAAGGAGTCGTCCACCGCGCCGATGCGTCGCGCCACCCACTGGACGCTCCCGCTGTCGAGGAGCGTGACCGCGTACGCGTTGTCGCCGGCGTTCGGGAAGAGCAGCGCCGGTGACGCGATGCGCGCGGGAAGGCGAACGACGCTGCGCGCGTCGCGCAGCTCGACGGGGATCCGCGAGGGTGAAGCGTCAGGCGAGTCTCCCCACGCGAGAAGCTCGGTGCGGATCGGCCACGGCGCCGTGCCGAAGATCGCCTGCGCGGGGCGCTGCACCAGCTCGACGCTCGCGACCGCCGCTTTCGCGTTCGTCGCGTTGCGCGACGGCCGCGCCTCGACGATCGGCACGCCGCGGCGGAGGATGTACTCGCGCCCCCATGGCTGCAGGTCGCGATGCGCCGCGGTGCCGACCGCGGAGAGCAGGTCGCGCCACGTCGCGTTGCCGTAGGGGTGCGCGGCGAGGTACGAGCGGAGCCCGGCGCGGAAGGCGTCGTCGCCGACGAGGTAGTTCAGCTGCTTGAGCACGCCGGGCGCCTTGTTGTAGACGATCGCGCCGTAGTTGCTCTTCGCCTGGTCGAGGTTGCCTAACGCCTGCCAGACCGACGTCGTGCCGGCGGTGGCGTCGACTCCGTAGGCGACGGGCTTGTTGCGGAGGTAGAAGGTCTTCCACGCCTGCGCGGACGGGTCGAGCGCGTCCTGCATCTTCGCCGCCATGTAGGTCGCGAAGCCTTCCTTCAGCCAGAGGTCGTCGAACCAGCGCATCGTCACGTAGTCGCCGAACCACTGGTGGGCGACCTCGTGGTAGATGGTCGCCGTGCGCCCGAGCCGCTGCACGAGCGTCGGCCGCTCGCGGTAGATGAAGCTCTCCTCGTTGTAGAACACCGCGCCGGGGTGCTCCATCCCGCCGAATGGAAAGGCGGGGGCGAGCACGAAGGCGAACTTGGCGAAGGGGAAGGGGCGCGCGAAGTACTCCTCGAGCCAGCCCAGCGCGCGTCCGTTGGCGTCGATGAGCGAGTCCGCCTCCACCTCGGCGAATCGCGACGCGCGCGCGTACATCGTGATCGAGCGCCCGTTGACCGCCTTCGTGGCCGTCTTCCAGGGGCCGGCGGCGAAGGCGATGAGATAGGTGCTGATCGGGTCGGACTCACGGAAGTGGAAGACCGTCGCCGAGTCGGCGGTCATCGAGTCGGCCACCACCCCGTTGGCGACCGCGGTCCAGCCGCGCCGAACGCGCAGCGTCATCGTGACGCGAGCCTTGAGGTCCGGCTGGTCGAAGCAGGGAAAGAGCGCGTTGGCGTCGGCGGGGACGAGGAGCGTGTAGAGGTAGTCGGCGCCGTCGGTCGAGTCGTGGAAGCGGATGATGCTCGCTCCCGCTGGCGCGATCGCGCTCGCGAAGTCGAGGTCGACGACGTTCTGGCCCACGCGCAGCGCGGCGGCGGGAATGCGGACGTGCGCGCCGTTGGCGACGATGCCCGATGTCTCGCGACCATTCACGCGCGTTGTCGCGAGCGCAAGCCCGCGCCAGTCGAGGATCGCGTCGCCGGCGCCGCGGCGCGCGAAGCGGATGGTGACGTGGCCGCGAGCCGTGTCGCGCCCGGTCACGTCGAGCGAGAGATCGTAGCGGACGTCGGCGATCCGGGCCGCGCGATAGACGGCGAGCCGATGGGAGACGCCGGGACCGGTGAGAGAGTCCGGGGCGGTCGCGCCACCGATGAGCGCGAGAACGAGCGGAATGAACGGCATGATGCAACGATATCGCACGGGCGCGCCCCCGGCGATATGCTTGCGGCGGATGGCGCACGCCGCCCGCGACCGGAGTCTCGCATGCCAGCCCCGAAGACCGTTCTCCCCGCCCCCGACCTCGACCCCGCCCACGACCCCGGCTTCGCCGCCGCCGGGGAGCGCGCGGACCGCGCGATCGCCCGCATCCCGCCGGACGCGTTAGGCGCGCCGCTTCCGGTCGCTGGCCACGAGCTCCGCGTCGGCACCGCGTCGTGGACCGATCCGACGATCGTGAAGGGTGGAGTGTTCTACCCCCGCGGGACGAGCTCCGCCGAGGACCGGCTCCGCTACTACGCGAGCCAGTTTCCCGTCGTCGAGGTGGACTCGAGCTACTACTCGCTCCCCGAGAAGGCGACCGCGACGCTGTGGGCCGAGCGGACGCCCCCGGGATTCGTCTTCCACGTGAAGGCGCACGCGCTGCTCACCGGCCAGCCGACCGAGGTCGCCCGGCTCCCCGAAGACGTGACCGACGTCCTGCCGGGGGAGCTGCTGGAGAAGTCGCGCATCTACGCGAAGGATCTGCCGCCCCAGGTGATGGACGCGATCTGGGAGCGATTCCTCGATGCGCTCGAGCCGCTGCGCAAGGCGAAGAAGCTCGGCGGGGTGCTGCTGCAGTATCCGCGCTGGTTCCTCCCCACGCCTGAGAACAAGGATCTGATCGCCGAGTCGGCGACGCGGCTCGCCGCGGTGGGCGCGACGGTGGAGTTCCGGAACCATCTCTGGTTCAACAGCGAGAAGGCGTCGCGCTGGACGCTCGACATGCTGCGCGACCTCGAGCTGACGCACGTCATCGTCGACGGGCCGCAGGGGCTGCCGAGCAGCGTACCGGCCGTGGTCGAAGTGACCACGCCGCGCCTCGCGCTCGTTCGCCTGCACGGCCGGCGCGCGGCGACGTGGGAGGCGGCGAAGGTGCCGACGGTCGAGCGCTACCGCTACCTGTACTCCCCGCAGGAGCTCACTCCGTGGGTCGAGCGGATCGAGAAGGTTGCCGAGGAAGCGGAGCGCACGGTCGTGCTGTACAACAACTGCTACGGGAACTACGGGACGACGAATGCGCGGGAAACAATCGCTCGCTTGACCGCCGGATGAGGATGCGGGGCGTCGGGAAGGAGCGATGCGGGGTGCCGAGATTCGGGAACGCCTGCTGGTCGACGCAGAGATCACAGGGGCGACGGAGGACACAGAGGGCCACCGGCGGGACCAGGCGAGGATGTGATTCGGGGTGCGGATGGCGAGTTGCTCTCGTCCGGCGCGCCCCTGGCGCGCCCCCAGGATCATCCGGCTCATCGAGCGCGGAGCTCCGAAGCCGTACGGATCGCTCGGTGTGCTCGGTGTGCTCGGTGTGCTCGGTGTGCTCGGTGTGCTCGCTGTCGATCAGCCACCAGGATGAGCTACCGTCGCTGTTTCTCGAGCCCCCGCCTGGACCTCCGTTCGTCAGCTTTCTGCAAGACGCTCGAGCGGCGCTGTCGCGGCGGGGGGCGGGAGTCTATGATCGCGCACGGGCTCCACCGTCGCACCGCGTACCCTTCACGAGGTCAGATCATGCGTCGCCATCTCGCTCTCGCCGCCGCTCTCGCCCTCGCGCCGTTAGGCACGAGCGCGCTCGCCCAGGCTCCGCGCCCGGCTTCGGCCGCGCCGGTGCCCGATGCCGCGGCGGCCGCTGCCGTCCGGCAGAACTTCCTCACCGACCTCGATTCGCTGCAGGCGAAGTTCCTCGCGCTCGCGAACGCCTTCCCGGCGGACAAGTACGCCTGGCGCCCCGGCGCGGGCGTCCGATCGGTGGGTGAGGCCTTCATGCACGTGGCGAGCGAGTACTACACCTTCGCTCCGGTCGCGATGGGCGCGCCGCGCTCGATGGTCATCGGGCGGGGGCGCGAGGCCTTCCAGAAGTTCGAGCAGGCCTCCACGAAGGAGGACGTCCTCAAGCATCTGCGCGAGGGGTTCGCCTACGCGAGGCAGAACATCGCCGCCGTCCCGACCGACTCGATCGCCGGTACCCGGAAGATCTTCGGCGGCGACCACACGATCATCGAGACCTCCGCCGCGGTCGCCGACGACCTGCACGAGCATCTCGGACAGCTGATCGCGTACGCGCGGATGAACGGGGTCGTCCCGCCCTGGAGCAAGTGATCTCCCTCGCGACCCCCGGCAGCCGCGCGGCTGCCGGGGGTCGCGCCGGGCGCTTCCCGGTGGCAACGTACGCGGTCGGCCGGAAACCGGCGTGTCCCCTCCGCCGTACGACCGGCTGTCAGCGTGTCGCCCACCAGTGGAGAGCCAAGATGGATCCGGATGTCCAGGAGTTCGCGCAGGTGATGTTCGTCCTCGTCAGCAGCTTCGGGGCGGTGGTCCTCATCTCCGGCCTCGCGAAGTGGATGTTCTTCCGCCGGACACCGAAGGTCGTTCGCTCCGACAAGGAGGACGAGCGGCTCCGCCGGATCGAGGAAGCGGTCGACGCGATCGCCGTCGAGGTCGAGCGGATCAGCGAGGGGCAGCGCTTCACGACGAAGCTGCTCGCCGAACGGGTGCCCGAGCTCGAGCCCCAGGCCCGCGAAGTCGTTCCCGTGCGGCAGGGGCGCGCCTGACCGCGGTCAGCGCCTGATCACCAGGCGGCGTTCCGCGGAGTCCCGCTGCCCGAGGAACTCCCCGAGCGCCGCCAGCGAGTCGATGTGATCGCAGAAGATCTTCATCGTCGCCAGGAGGGGGACGGCGAGGAACGCTCCCGGCACTCCCCAGATCCAGAAGAAGAAGGCGAGCCCGACGAAGATCGCAACCGGGTTCAGCGTCAGCCGATGCCCGAGCAGGAGCGGCGAGACGACGTTCGCCTGAATGAGGTTGATCAGCAGGAAGCTCCCGGGCACCAGCAGCGCGCGCCCGACGCCGTCGAAGGTCGTGAGCCCCGTGATGGTGAGGATGACCAGCGCGGCGATCGCGCCGAGATAGGGGATGAACTCGAAGAGCGCGACCATCACTCCCCAGAGCGGCGCGTTAGGCATGCCGAGCAGCCAGAGCGCCCCCGTCAGCACGATCCCCTCCGCGACGTTCACGAAGAGCGCGGTGGTCAGGAAGGCCGACACCGCGGCCTCGGTGCGGCGCGCGATCTCCACCGCCTTGATCTTGTAGCCGAAGTCGGGGAGGACCTTGATCAGCTTCTGCAGGAAGAGGTCGCCGCCCGCGAGCAGGAAATAGAGCAGGATCACGATCTCGAGGATCGCCGCCGCGAGCCGTTCCGTCGTGCCGAAGATGCGCGACGAGAGACTCGGCCCCGCCGCGACCACCACCTGCGGCGGCTTGGCGCCATCGGTGCCGACCGCGCCCGCCGCTCGTTCCACCGTGGTGCTCACCTGCTGCACCGGCCGCACGAGATCGTGGAGCTTCGACTCCGCGCGTGCGAGGCTTCGTGGGGCGGCGCCGATCCAGCGCTGCGCGGGCCCCGCCAGGGCGTACGCGCCGCCGCCGAGAGCGGCGAGGAGTCCAAGGACGAGCACCGCCGCGCTGAGAGGCGGGGGGATCCGCCATCGCAGGAGTGCCCGGACGACGGGGCTCAGCAGCAGGTTGAGCAGGACCGCGTAGAGGATCGGGATGAGGAAGTCGCGCGCGAAATACAGCGTGTAGAGGAGCGCGAGCACCGAGAGGATCGTGATCCCCGGCGAATGCGTGCGCCGGAAGGGCGCGGCGTGGCGCGGGTCGTCGGGATCCGCCGGCGCGGCGCGCGAGGAGGGCGGCGCGACCGGTTCGATGGCCTCGGTCGGATCGAGGTCCGGCGCGAGGACGGACTCCGGCGCCGACGCAGCCTGCGCCGCGATCTCAGCGATCACACCTTCGGTGCGAGTGGCCACGCGTCTACTGGAGAGAGAGGTCCGTCACATCGGCAATGCAGGTTTGCTGCCGCATTCTGCGGTCGTTCTCGCGCCTTCCCACCGCAGAATGCCCTGTGACATGGCTCGCAGGGCCCCCAACCTTGCGTCTGGCAACGAGTTGCCACACTGTTGGGCCCGGAACGCCAGTTGCCTTACCTGATGATGACGGACAGGGGGAGCGTGCGCTCCCGCACACCCGTTCTGGAGACGACGATGCCTCGGACGACACGGAGTGGGTTCACTCTCATCGAGCTGCTGATCGTGGTGGTGATCATCGGGATCCTCGCCGCGATCGCGATCCCGAAGTTCAGCAACACGAAGGAGAAGGCCTACGTCACGGCGATGAAGTCCGATCTGCGGAATCTCGTGAACGCGGAAGAGGCGTTCTTCGCCGATTCGGTGCGGTACTCGACCGACACCGCACGGCTCAAGTTCCGCCCGACGACGGGTGTCGGCGCGCCGGTGATCACCGTCGGGGCGGGCTTCTGGACGGCGACGGTGACGCACACGCAGCTCGCATCGACCACCTGCGAGATCGCGGTGAACACGCCGAACACGCTCGTCACGACCGCCGGCGACGGCGAGCCCGCGTGCAAGTGACCACTCGCCGTTAGGTCAGAAGGCCAGGGCGCCGCGCGCCCTGGCCTTCGTTCTTCCGGTCGATCGAGTCGCGAACCCGCCCGGTCAGGTGCAGGGCGCCGCGACGACGCTCGCGTTGGTGGTCGACCCCGCGATGTTGCTCTCGGTGAGGAACACCGTGCCGACCCCGCTCGAGCTGAGGTTGCCGGAGCTGATCGTCGTGGTGACGCGCGGCGTGCCGGTGGTCGTGCCGGTGTTCCACATCCGCACCTGCGTCGCGGTGTTCGGAACGCTCGTCCACATCGTCCCGCCGGTCGTCGAGACGCCCGCGCCGAGATTGCTCACCGTCGGCGAGCCGGTGGTCGCGCCGCCGCTGGTGGTCACCCAGACGTCGCCGGCCGTGCCCGTCCCGTTGAAGAAGCGCAGCGAGTTGTTCCCCGTCGTCGCGGTGCCGAGCGTCGCGTCGCTGAGGATCGTCGACGTCGCCTGCGCGCCGGAGCCGCGGAGCACGATCGTGTACTTCTGCCCCGCCTGCAGGCCGGCGCTCGCGTTCGACGTGAGGTCGGTGGTGCTGCCGGCGCCGCGGAAGCTGAGCGTCTGTCCGACGGGGACGTCGAAGCAGGTCGTTCCCGCGCTGCCGAACGAGACGTTGCTCCCGACGAGATTGCCGTTCGCGTACAGTCCCGCGCTCGCCTGACCCGGCGACAGGTTCACCACGCGCACGCGCGCGGTCTGCGGCGTCGGGTTGGTGGAGTTGTTGTCCGAGCTGTTGCAGGCGACGGCGAGCCCGAGCGCCGCGGTCGCGGCAAGACGGTGGATGCTGCGATACATCATGTTCTGCTCCTCTGCTGCTGGGTGCGACTCTGCCACGCGACGGCGCGTCGCGCGGCGTGCTGCGGAAGGCGGTGCAGCGCACGACGCGGACCACGATGCGTCGCGACCTTGCCGCAGTCGCGCATCGCGCGCAGCTTCATCGCGACAAGCGGACTCGCCCACCAACGATCGTCATCGATGCGTCACTTCCAGCGTATGCTTTCACACCTAACGCGCGGCGGCATGGTGATCCTCGCCACGCTCGCGCTCATCGCCTCCACGTCGCGCGCGCAGACTCGCCGCCCCTCGGCGCGTCCCGACACGACGCGCGCCGACACCGGGCGCGGGCGTGAGGCGCCGCGCACCGCGGCCGACTCCGCCGCGCGCGACTCGCTGCGGCTCGGCATCCGCGACTTCCTGACGCGCGCGCAGGAGACGCCGGTCGTCACGCACCACACGGCTCAGCTGCCTAACGGCCCACTCCGCTACACCGCGACGACCGGGATGCTCCCGATCCGCAACGACACCACCGGCGCGATCGAGGGCGCGATGTTCTTCGTCGCCTACACGCGCGACGGCGTGGCCGACGTCGCGAAGCGGCCGCTGCTCATCGCCTTCAACGGCGGGCCCGGCTCCTCGTCGGTATGGCTGCACATCGGCGCCTACGGTCCGCGACGCGTGAAGCTGCTCGCCGACGGCGGCGCGCCGCCCCCGCCGTACGAGATGGAGGACAACCCGCAGACCCTCCTCGATCAGACGGACATCGTCTTCGTCGACCCGGTGGGCACGGGCTACAGCCGCGCCGCGCGCCCCGAGCTCGGCGCGAAGTTCTGGGGGCTCGACGAGGACATCGCGGCGATGGCGGAGTTCATCCGCCTGTACCTGACGCGCTACTCGCGCTGGAGCTCGCCGCTGTTCATCTCCGGCGAGAGCTACGGCACGACGCGCGCGACCGGGCTCTCCGGATATCTCGCCGACCGCGGGATCACGCTCAACGGGATCATCCTGCTCTCGACCGTCGTCGACTTCGGCGCGTCGTCGATGAACCGCGACAACCCGGTCGGCTTCGCGAACTTCCTCCCCTCGTACACGGCGACCGCGTGGTATCACCACCGGCTCCCGGCGGACATGCAGGCGCGGCCCGTCGATCAGGTGGTGAACGACGCCGAGCGCTGGGCGGTGAGCGAGTATCAGCCGGCGCTGATCATGGGCGCGCGGCTGTCGCCCGCCGAGCGCTCGCGCGTCGCGCAGCAGCTCGCGCGCTACACGGGGCTCGACACGGCGTTCGTGCTCGACAACGACCTCCGCGTCACGCTCTCGCGCTTCAACCACGAGCTCCTGCGCGCGCAGCGGCGAATCGTCGGGCGCCTCGACAGCCGCTTCACGACCTTCGACGTGGACCCGGGGTCGGAGGCGGTGCAGCTCGACCCGAGCGAAGCGACGATCCGCAACACCTTCACGCCGGCGTGGAACGACTACGTGCGGCGCGAGCTGAAGTACCGCAACGACGACGTCTACTACATCCTCGGCGGCGGAATCGGCCGCTGGCGCTACCCCCAGACGCAGGGATACGCCGACGTGACGCCGTCGCTCGAGCGCGCGTTCACGAAGAACCCGTACCTGCG
>DASVXU010000130.1:0-14926 GCA_036392515.1 Gemmatimonadaceae bacterium
GGGCGCGCGGTGATCGTCGCGATCCTCATCACCGCGGCGGCCGCTATGGACTTGGGCCTGAGCCGCGAGCGCGAGGTGCTGCTCTCGATCGCGATCGCGGGGTTCAGCGTCGTGCTCGCGCTGCGCGCGGCGATGGTGCTCGAGGCGGAGCGGCGGGCGCGCGAGCTCCTCGCCCGCAACGTCATCGCCGAGCGCGAGCTGTCGGCGCGGCTCGAGCGCGCGGTGGACGCGCGCACCGCCGAGCTGGCTGAGGCGCAGCGCGTGCTGCAGCGGATGTGGACGCTCGGCCAGCAGATCTCGCTGGAGCTCGAGCCGGCGCGGGTGCTCGACCGCTTCCTCGAGGCGGTGGTGGACATCGTCAGCGCCGACGGGGGCGCGCTCGCACTGATGACCGAGGCGGGCCCGCTCGGGCTGCTCACCGACGAGGGGAAGCTGCGCGTCGCCGCGGCGAAGGGGTTCAGCGCCTCGCTCGCCGGCGCGGAGGTGTCGGTCGCGCGGTCGGGGTTCGGGAAGGCGGTGCGCAGCGGACGGCCGTGGACGCACGAGGACGCGGCGTCGGAACCGGGGCTCCTCCACGAGCCGCCCGGCGGACCGTTAGGCGTGCGCGGCATCCTCGTCGTGCCGATCCACCAGCGCGCCGACCGGATCGGCGCGGTCGCGGTGGCGATGCGCCGCCCGCGCGTCTTCACCGCCGCCGAGATCGAGCGTGTCGAGGCACTGGCCGATCTCGTCGCGCTGACGCTGTCCAACGCGGAGCTGGTCGAGAGCCTGCGGCAGGCGGAGTGGCGCTTCCGCACGCTGTTCCGCGCCGCGCCGGACGTGGTGCTCACCGTGCTGCAGAGCGGCCGGGTGCGCGAGGCGAACGACGCGGTCCGCGACGTGGCGGGGCTCGAGCCGTCGCACGTCATCGGGCGCATCCTCTGGGAGATCGTCGCACCCGAGGATCAGGGGACGCTCGCCGCGGCGATCGGCCGCGCGATCGACGGGAAGCCGTCGCGCTGCGAGGTGCGCATCGCGCGCGACGGCTCGCCCACGCACGTCGTCGCCTTCGCGGCGAGCCGCCTCCCGGAGGCGGATCCCCCGGCGGCGCTCGTCATCGGGCGCGACGTCACCACGGAGCGCGACATGCGCGCCCGGCTCGTCGAGACGGAACGTCTCGCCGCGGTCGGCGAGCTCGTGGCCGGCGTCGCGCACGAGGTGAACAACCCGCTGAGCAGCATCAGCGCCTTCGCGCAGCTCCTCCTCCGCGACCAGACGCTCGCCGCCGCGCATCGCGACTCGATCGAGGTGATCCGCGCCGAGACCGGACGGGCGAGCCAGGTGGTGAAGGACCTGCTCGCCTTCGCGCGGCGGAGCGAGCACCGCCGCGAGCCGCTCGATCTCAACGACCTCGTCGAGCGCACGATGCGCCTGCGCGCCTTCCAGCTCGACGAGGCGAAGGTGGCGCTCGCGCTCGCCCTCGCCCCCGACCTCCCGCCGGTGACCGGCGACGCGCGGCAGCTGCAGCAGGTGGTGCTCAACCTCGTGACGAACGCGGTGCAGGCGATGGCGCCGTTAGGCGGGGGCACCCTGCGCGTCGCGACGACGCTCCTCCCCGGCATGGTCGCGCTCGAGGTGAGCGACACCGGGCCGGGAATCCCCGCGGCGGCGCGCGCGCATGTCTTCGAGCCCTTCTTCACGACCAAGCGCGAGGGGGAAGGGACGGGCCTCGGCCTCAGCGTGAGCTACGGGATCGTCACCGCGCACGGCGGCTCGATCGGCGTCGCCGACACCTCGGAGCGCGGCACGCGGATGGTGGTGTCGCTCCCCGCGGCGGCGGAGCCGTCCCCGGCACAGCGCGCACCGGCGCGCGCCGCCGGTTCGGCGCGCTCCCCGCTGGCCGGGCTGCGCGTGCTCGTCGTCGAGGACGAGGAGATGCTGCGGCAGGCGATCACGGCGTTCGGGACGCTGCGCGGCTTCGAGGTCGTCGCGGCCGCCGACGGCGGCGAGGCGCTGCGCGTGCTCGAGACGACCAGCGTCGACGCCGTCGTCTGCGATCTGCGCATGCCGGGAATCGACGGCGTCGCGCTGCACGAGATCTTCCGGCGCGACCGGCCCGGACTCGCCGCGCGGACGGTGTTCATCACGGGCGACGTGGTCGGCAGCGCGCTGCGCTCCGCCGCGGCCTCGCGCCAGCCGGTGCTGATGAAGCCGTTCGCGCTGGAGAAGCTGGAGGAAGTCGTCACTCTTGTGGTGAAAGGCGAACTGCAACGAGCGACGAGCAATTAACACCAACGAGCGACGAGCGACCAACCACAACCAGCACTGGAAGCGCGACGAGCTCTGCTCGTCGCAACTCCGATGCGGTTCGTAGTCGAGTCGCTCGTCGCTCGTTGTAGTTTGCAGTCATGTGCGATATGAGCATCACCCTCGGCGCGGGAGTGAGGGCAATAAGCTCTGGGTCGCCGCCTCCCTCCCCGGCATCTCCTTCGCCGCGGACACCGTGAAGACCCCCGCCGACAGCAGCGTGATCTCGCGGATCTGGATCGTGGGGAATCCGGCGCGGTGCGTGGTCCGGGAGCAGGGGCTACGGGAGTACGGGAGTACGGCACCGCCACGTGGCAGTTGCGTACTCCCGTACTCCCGTACTCCCGTCAGCGCATGTACTTCAGCACGTTCGCCTGGAACCGGTCGGCGCCGACGTCGCCCCCGCTGGCGCCGCCCGACTGCGCGATCAGCTCGTCGACGCGCGCGAGGCGGTTCTCGGGGTTCGGGTGGGTGCTGAAGAACTCCGGCGGACGCCCACCCTGGTCGAGGTTCTCGAGGATCACGAGCAGGTCGTGCATCCCGCGCGTGTCGTAGTTCGCCTCCTTCATCAGCCGCACGCCGAGCGCGTCGGCCTCGAGCTCGTCCTGTCGGCCGAAGCGCATCGTGACGAGCTGGCCGATCGCCGCGGCGATCGCAGCGTTCTGCGCCGTCGAGCTGGGACGGTTCGGGTCGTACGACGCGATCGTCGCCGCGCCGACGAGCGTCTGCGCGAACTGCTGCTTCGAGAGCTGCTCCGCGCCATGGCGCGCGACGACGTGCCCGATCTCGTGGCCGAGCACTCCCGCGAGCTCCGCCTCGTTGTGCAGCCGGCGCAGCAGCCCGACGGTGATCGACACCTGGCCACCGGGTAGCGCGAAGGCGTTCACCGTCTGCGGATCGGCGAGGACGTGGAAGTCGTACTTGTAGGGCCCCTTCGCCGCGTCGCTTCCCGCGACGATGCGCTGCCCGACCTGCTCCACGTAGTTGTTGATGACCGGCTGGTCGATCTCGCCCCCGAACTCCTGCGCCATCTCGGGGAACGCCTGCAGCCCGAGCGCGACCTCCTGATCGGGCGCGATGCTGATGTGCTGCACCTCACCGGTCACCTCGTTCGTCGACCGCGACGAGAAGTAGGTGATGGCTCCGATGACCGCCATGATGATGGCGACGACGAGACTTCCTCCGCGACGCACGGTTGCCTCCGGGGTGTGGTCCGACGAGTGGCGCTTCGCCCGCGCCTGCGACGCGCGGCGGATGGTCTCCGGGGCAACGCACATGCCAGAAGTTCCTCGCGCCCGGCGAGCTTCGACACGACGACGAGGGACGAGGGAGGGCGGTTGGCGCGTCGAGAACGGAACGGTCGACAACCGGTGTGACGAGGAATACGTTCCCCGCGACTCGACCACCACGCCGCACATGCATCGCCGCGCCGTCGCGCTCCTTCTCGCACTCCTCCTCGCTTCGCCGCTCGCGGCGCAGCGCGCCCTCCAGCCGGGGCGCGTCGTCAGCGACACTTTCTGGTCGCCGATCATGACGGTCCGCAAGGTGGCGCGCATCTATCTGCCGCCCACGTACGCGAGTGGACAGAAGCGCTATCCCGTGGTGTACTTCCTTCACGGCGCCAGCGGGAGCGAGAACGACTGGGTCGCGCAGGGGCACATCGACGCGACGATGGACTCGCTCGTCGCCGCGGGCGGCGCGGAGATGATCGTCGTCATGCCCGACGGGGACGACGGATGGTGGACGACCTGGAACGCGCTCAACGATCCCGGCTGCGCGCGCGACACGGCGCGCCGCGAGAAGGCCGCGACGTACTGCGTCCCCTGGCCGAAGTACGACGACTACGTCGCGCGCGACCTCGTGGCGCACGTCGACTCGAGCTACCGCACCATCGCCGACCGCGCGCATCGCGGGATCGCGGGGCTGAGCATGGGCGGCTACGGCGCGGTCACGCTCGCGTTAGGCTATCCCGACGTCTTCTCCGCCGCGGCGAGCCACTCGGGCGTTCTCTCCCCCCTGCTCGGGATCCCGCACGACGGACGCCCCGCGCCGGCGAGCGAGCCGGCCGACGTCTACGAGCTCGCCGATCGCTGGCCGCAATGGCTCTGGGGGTCGCTGCGCCTCGCCTTCGGGGAGCACGACATGTTCGGGTGGTACGCGCGCGACCCGGCGCGGATGATCTTGCGCGACGAGCGCATGGGTCGGACGCTTCCCCCGCTCCTCGTCGACGTCGGCGTCGACGATCCCTTCCTCGAGGAGAACCGCGCCTTCGTCGCGCACGCGCGTGCCGAGGGGGCGCGCGTCGAGTACCATGAGTGGCCGGGGACGCACGACTGGAAGTACTGGCGGATCCACGCCCGCGAGTCGCTCGTCTGGCTGGCGGCGCAAGTGGCCCGGTGACGGAGCGCACGTCGAGCGCGTCTCATTTGGTCTGTCGCAACGTGTTGCCCCGTCCTATGTTGGGTGCGCCATGGCCAGCTACTTCCCGAAGCACACCGTCGCCTGGAAGCTCGAGGAGCCGCCTGCGTTCCGGAAGCTCACGCTCTCGGTCGTCGAGATGGGGCTGCTCACGGGGATCGTGCTGCGCCTCTATCGCGCGCTCGTCCTCACCCACGGCTCGAGCAGCTGGATCTACTTCGGGCTGACGGCGGCGCTCGGCGCGGTGATCCTCTTCGGGATGAGCACCGCGCACCTCGCGAACTTCACGATCCGCCACTGGCTCTGGCGCGCGCCGCTCTTCGCGGTGCTCGAGATCGCCGGCGAGCTGGTGGCGAGCCTCGGCCTCATCGCGCTGCACCGAGAGCCCTGGGGCACCGGCCGCGCCGCGTTCTCCGACTGGCCCCTGATGGCGGGCGATCTCCTCGTCTGGCGCGCCGTGCCGATCGCCGTGTTCACGCTGGTGCTCGCGGGCGTCGTGCAGATCGTGCGCTACCTCCTGCTGCGCCACGAAGACCGCGGGCACACGGTCGAGGCGATCCACGAGCAGATGTAACTACCCTGCGAGGTGTGAGGTGTGTGGGTGAGTGACTTGTGACTCGTGACGTGCGTTACCGGCAGTCAACGCCAGTCACGAGTCACTCCATACTCATCCTCACACCTCACCGCCCGCAGGCTAGTTTCACCGCCCGTAGTTCCGTTTCACGGGATCACGCCCCACTTTTCGCCGTATGCGCATCAACAACAAGCGACTGATCGTCGTCGGCGATCGTGTGCTGGTGAAGGCGGAGGAGGGAGAGGAGCGGACGTCGGTCGGGCTCATCCTTCCGGCGGGGGCGGCGGACTCGCAGGCGGTGCAGGGAGGGCGGATCGTCGCGACTGGCCCGGGTCTTCCAATGCCCGATCTCGGGGAACACAGCGACGAGCCCTGGCGGATGGGAACGACCCGCCGGGAAACGCGATTCGTCCCGATGCAGGCCCGCACCGGCGACTACGCGCTCTTCTTCAGGAAGGCCGCCGTCGAGATGACCTTCGAGGGTGAGAAGTACCTCGTCATCCCCCAGTCGGCGATCCTCGCGCTGGTGCGCCACGCGGAAGACGACGAATACTGAACAGCCGGGGTCAGGGGTCGGGGGTCAGCCGTCGGCGCCGACCCCCCGACCCCCGACCCCCGACCCCAGGAGATTCGAGGATGTACGACGAACGAATGATCGCCCCCATGCGGCAGGAGCTGACGCGGCTCGGGATCGAGGAGCTGCGCACCGCCGAGGAGGTGGACGCGAAGCTGAAGGACGCGAAGGGGACGACGCTGGTCGTCGTCAACTCGGTGTGTGGATGCTCGGCGCGCAACGCGCGCCCCGCGGTCGCGCAGGCACTGCAGGGCGGCGCGAAGCCCGACCAGCTCACGACCGTCTTCGCGGGACAGGACACCGCGGCGACGTCACGCGCGCGCAGCTACTTCACCGGCTACGCGCCCTCCTCGCCGTCGATCGCGCTGCTCAAGGACGGGAAGCTGGTGTACATGCTCGAGCGTCATCAGATCGAGAGCCGCTCCGCCGACGCGATCGCGAAGGATCTCGAGGGTGCGTTCGAGAAGTTCTGTGGCGAGGGGGCGGGGGTCAGCGAGTAGAAGCTCTCCGGTTGCCCGGTCTCGGGTTGCCGGTTTCCAGCTGCCAGGCGTGAGGAACGGCGGCTAGGGGGAATTCCCTCTAGCCGCCGTTCCTTTACCCCTGGAGGCTGATACCTGGAGGCTGGTACCCAGAGACTGATCGCGGCGACCAGCCCCCGCGTTTCGCCACCGGCACATCGTCTGCACTTGCACACGCCGCCGGGGCGACGCGCCTCGCGAACGCTACCTAACGGAGGATGCAGCGATGGAACGGAACTCGAACGACAATCTGAATTCGCAGAGCTTCGGCGCGACCGGTGGGTCGAGCAGCACCGGCGCGGGTCCGGAGTCGGGCTACGAGTCGGGGAGCTCGCAGAGCGGCAGTGGGCTCGGCAGCGGCTACGGCGGCGGCTCGGGTCTCGGCAACTCGGGGAGCCAGGGCTACGGCGCCGGGATCAGCGGCGGCTCCGCGCACGAGGGGAGCGCGAGCTCGACTCAGAGCTTCGGCGGCTCGGGCTCGTCGGGGAGCTTCGGCAGCGAAGCCGACTCGATCGCCGACAAGGCGAAGAGTGGGCTGAACAGCGCGGCCGACAAGGCGAAGAGCGGCTTCGGCAGCGCGAAGGAGAAGGCGACCGAGCTGAAGGCGACCCTCGCCGACAAGCTCGAGGCGGGCGCGGAGAAGCTCCGCTCGCAGTCGCAGGGTGGCACCTACGCCGGCGCGACGGGGCAGGGCAGCGTCGCGACCGACTCGGGCGCGCTCGGCAACGTGAGCGACAAGCTCGCGACCGGGATGCAGAGCACGGCGGATTTCCTCCGCAACGCGGATCTCGACAACATGAAGGCCGGGATCGAGAAGCAGGTGCGCGAGAACCCGGGCCGCTCGCTGCTCATCGCGGCTGGACTCGGCTACCTGCTCGGCAAAGCCTTCCGCAAGTAGGAGGGCGCCATGGCGGTCGAGCAGAACGACGGCCGCAGGGGCGTAGGCACTCTCCTCCGCGAGCTCGCGGAGGGGAGCGCCGCTCTCGTGCGAAACGAAGTGAAGCTCGCGCAGCTCGAGCTGCGCGGGATGGTGGGCGGCGTCGGCCGCGGGACGGCGATGGTGGCGGGCGGGGGCGTGCTCGGCCTCCTCGGTACCCTCTCGTTCTTCACCGGCCTCGTGCTCCTCGTGGGGGACCAGTGGCTGCCTAACGATCGCTACTGGCTCGCCGCCCTCATCGTCACGGTGATCGCGTTCGCGATCGCATCTCTCTTCATCAGGCGGGGGCGCGCACAGCTCTCTCCCGCCAGGCTCGCCCCGGACCAGACGGTGGCAACACTCAAGGAGGACAAGGAATGGCTGAAACAACGGCTGACGTCCGTCGCGACATCGAGCTGACGCGCGAGCGGATGTCCGACACGCTCGCGCAGCTCGAGCAGAAGATGAACCTCATGCAGATCGTCCGCGATCATCCCTGGCCGGCGCTCGCGGTCGCGGTCGCGGCGGGCGCGCTGCTCGCCGGATCGGGCTCCGACGTGAAGGCGGCCGGTGCCACCGTCGCGGCGACGAAGGGAGCGAGCAGCAAGATCGGCACGCTCCTCGACGACGCGGTGTCGAGCCTCGTGACCGGCGCCCATGACGCCTTCCAGGGGCGCCTCGAGGGCTGGGTCAACGAGCTGAAGACCGCCATCGGCGCGCCGACGAACACCCGCTCCGGCGACGGGGCGAGCCGCTCGTCGGCGAACCTCGGCGGCGCGGGAGGCGCGGGCTACGCGAGCAGCGGCGTCGCGAACGTCGGTCTCGGCGGCACGAGCGGCGGCCGCAGCTTCGACGCGACCGGCCCCGCAGCGACCGGCACCATGGGCGCCGCCGACGCGTCGCAGGCTATGCGGGCCGACTGAACTGCAGGGGCCAGGGGCCAGGAGTTCGGCCCTGCGCTCGACGGGTAGAGCGACTGCGGGCGCTGCGACGAATCGCAGCGCCCGCAGTCGTTACGCCGTTCCTTACGCCTGGCGCCTGGCCCCTCATGGCTGCCTCCTGGCGCCTGCCGCAGTCCCTCGCTAGCTGCGCGGCTCGTGCGTGGTTCCGGGGGTGCGGTCTTTCCCGACCGGCCGCGGGTCGCCGGCGTGCTGCGGGTTCGTGGACGGCGGGTCGCTCGCCGGGAAGCTCTCCTCCGACATCTCGTCCACCAGCCCGTTCCCGCTCAGCGGCGCCGCGTCGTCCTCACGGCGGTCCTGCTTCTTCATCTCGCGCTCCGTCATCGGTCCTCGCGGTTCACTGGGTCGTATCCCTGCGACCCCCAACGCATCTCTCGAACCACTCCGCGAGCAGCGCGACTACGTGGTCTTCTCGCTCGGCCCGCTCTGCTTCGGTCTCCGCGGCGCACCGACTCGCCCCGGATTCGTCGAAGGGGGATCGCTCGCCGGGAAGCTCTCCCTCGACATCTCGTCCACGATGTTCAGCTTCATCGCCTCGTCCTCACCCCGCGCCCTCTTCCCCGTCGCCTCACGCTCGCTCATGGGGCCCTCACCGTTTGTAGTTGCTCGCTCGTTGCTCGTTGTGGTTGAGTCGCTCGTCGCTCGTTGCGGTCGGTCTCACGTCCCTCGTTGTAGTCATGCACTCCGGCGCACCCAGCGCGCAACTTCCCTGAGCGTCGGCCGCTTGCCGTACATCAGCAGCCCCGTGCGGTAGATCCGCGACGCGATCCAGATGAAGATCGCGATCGTCACCGCCGCGACGGCGATCGCCAGCGCGACCTCCCACCACGGCACCGACGACACGCTCAGCCGCAGCGGCATGATCACTGGTGAGCTGAACGGCACGATCGACGCCGCCACCGCGAGCGAGCTCGCCGGGTTCACCAGCACCGGCTGGATCAGGATCGCCGTCGCGACGAGCAGCATCATGAACGGCTGCTGCGCCTGCTGCGCCTCGGTGTCGCTGTTCACCATCGCGCCCACCGAGGCGAAGATCGCCGCGTAGAGCATGAAGCCGAGCACGAAGAAGACGAAGAGCAGTCCCAGCACCGGCAGCGAGATCGACGGCATGGTGAAGGAGACCTGCGGGATGTGCAGCGCCCGCATGATCGGGTCGCGCGCGCGGATCACCGCGATCGAGGTGATCACCCAGAGGATCTGCTGCGTGATCCCCACCGCGCCGACGCCGAGCACCTTCCCGGCGAGCAGCGTGTCCGTCGAGACGCTCGACACCACCACCTCGGCGACGCGCGTCTGCTTCTCCTCGAGCACTCCGCGCAGGACGTTCTGCCCGTAGAGCACGATCGACATGTACAGGAGGAATGCGATGCTGAAGGAGAAGAGGAACTTCACGATCCCTCCCCCCTCGCGTCCCTTGTCCCCGATCTGCTCCGCGCTCAGCTCGACCTGCTTCGCCGCGGTGAGGCTCATCACGCGCTCGGCATTCAGCCCGGCGCGCTCGAGCCGCGCCTGGAGGATCCCCTGCCGCACCGCCGACTGGATGCGGCCGACGTCGGCGAGCGAGGCGCCGTTCCGCCCCGCGTACCGCGCGACGGTGTCGTCGAGGACGTGCGGGCCGAGGACGAGATAGCCGCGCGTCTCCTTCTTCATCACCATGTGCGTGAACGCCGACTCCGCCGCGGCGAGCTGCGTCGTGTCGAGCACGACGAGCTGCGTCCGCGACGTGTCGGAGGCGAGCGAGCCGCCGCCGAGCGCGAGGCGCACCCGGCGGCCGACGCCGGTCCCCGACGCGTCGAGGATGGCGATGTGCGTGATGTCCGACTGTGCCGCGGTCTTCCCGATCAACCAGATCGGGACGATCGTCAGCAGCCCGAGGAGGAAAGGCGCGAAGAGCGTCGAGATGATGAACCACTTCGTCCGCACGCGCTCGAGGTACTCGCGCTTGATCACCGCCCAGAGTCTAGCCATGGCCGCTCATCCCCTCCTCGACACCCGTCGCGCCGACGCGCTCCAGGAAGATGCTGTGCAGCGAGGGCTGCACGCGCTCGAACCGCCTGATCGGCGCCCCCGCGTCCACGAGCCGCCGCAGCAGCGCCGAGGGATCCGCCCCCGGCGCGAGCTCCAGCTCGTAGAACAGGTTCTGGTCGTCCACGTCCGCGACCATCGAACGGTCGGCGAGGATCGCCTGTACCGCGGGGGTCGCCGCACCGTCGAGCGCGAGCGCGATCGAGCGCTCGCCGTGCGCAGCCTTCACCGCGCTCACCGCGCCGTCGAGCACCTTCTCCCCGTGCGCGATGATGCACACCGCGTCGCAGAGGCGCTCGGCGTTGTCCATGAGGTGCGTGCTGAAGATGACCGTCTTGCCGCGCCGCTTCAGCTCGACGACGGTGTCCTTGAGCGCCTGCGCGTTCACCGGATCGAGCCCGCTGAACGGCTCGTCGAGGATGACGAGCTCCGGGTCGTGCAGCAGCGCGCCGATGAACTGCACCTTCTGCTGCATCCCGCGCGACAGCTCGTCCACCTTCGCCTCGCCCCAGTCCTTCTCCGCGGTGCGCAGGCCGAGCCGCTCCATCCAGTCGCCGATGCGCGCATCGGCCTCGCGGCCGCGCAGCCCCTTCAGCTCCCCGAGGAACTTCAGGACGCGGTTCACCTGCATCTTCTTGTAGAGACCCCGCTCCTCCGGGAGATAGCCGACGCGATCCTGGATCGCCCGGTCGCGATGCGCGCTGCCGAGCACCGAGATCGTGCCGATGTCCGGCTCGATGATGTCGAGGATCATGCGGATCGTCGTCGTCTTGCCGGCGCCGTTAGGCCCGAGCAGGCCGTAGACGGTGCCGCGCGGGACGACGAGCGAGAGGTCCTTCACCGCGACGTGCGCCGCGTAGCGCTTCGCGACGTTGCGGATCTCGATGGCTGGCTCTGACATGGAGATGAGTGGGAGGCGCTGACAAGCTACCATTCCGCCCCTGGCCGCGCACTACTTGCGCGGCGGCGCCTCGCTTGTCGCGCGGCCCTGGTGTCGGGATATTGGGGGCCATGCGAAAGCCCCCCATCATCCTCGCCCTCACCGGCGCGATCGTCGCCCTCGGTGGATGCGAAGGACGCGGCCTCCTCGGCGAGCCGGTCACCGTCGCCGCCGCGGGCAGCCTCGCCGCGCCGCTGCGCGTCGCGCTCGACAGCTTCACCGCGCGCACCGGGATACCCGTCGCGATGCACACTGCGGGCAGCGTCGAATTGGCGCGGCGGCTGATCGACCTCCAGGAGATCCCCGACGTCCTCGCCCTCGCCGACGAAGAGGTCTTTCCGAAGATGCTGCGCCCCGAGCACGTCGGCTGGTGGGCGACCTTCGCGCGGGGGCGCATGGTGCTCGCGATGGCGCCCAACGCGCGCCACGCCGCCGAGATCGACTCCACGAGCTGGTGGAAGGTGCTCGCGCTCGACGACGTCGAGGTCGGCCGCTCCGATCCGGCGCTCGATCCGGCGGGCTACCGCGCGATCATGGTGCTCCGTCTCGCCGAGCGCGCGCTGCACGACAGCACGATCGAGCGCTCGGTGCTCGCGCGGTCGCCGGTGCGCAACGTGAGGCCGAAGTCGGCGGACCTCGTCGCGCTGCTGCAGACGGGGGCGCTCGACTACGCCTTCCTCTACGAGACGTCGGCGCGCGCCGCGAAGCTGCGCTATGTCACGCTTGGCCCCGACGTCGATCTCAGCGACGAGAACCGCGCCGCGATCTACGGCGACGTCGCGGTGCGCATTCCCGGAAAGGCGCCGGGGAGCGAGATCGAGGTGCGCGGCGCGCCGATCCGCTACGCGCTCTCGGTGCCCGGCGCGGCCGCGCACTTCCAGGGCGGGATGCGGCTCGTGAACTACCTCATCTCGGACGACGGCCGGCGAGTGCTCCGCGCCGCGGGGCTCGATGCGATCGCCGGTCGCGTCGAGAATCCGCGGCTGAAGCGCATCGCCGACTCCGTCGCGGCGGCGGGCGAGCGCCCGTGAGCGTGCGGCGCGCCCTGCGCGGCGGCAGCGTGCTCGCCGCGCTCGCCGCGTCGGCGCTGCTGCTCTTCCTCGCCGTGCCGACGCTGACCCTCGTCGCGAAGGGAGGCGCGGGCGGCGTGCGCGGGCTCTTCTCCGACGCGGAGCTGCTCGGCGCGATCGCCCTCACCTTTCTCACCGCGACGGCGAGCACGTTCATCGCGGCGCTGCTCGGCACTCCGCTCGCGTACTGGCTCGCGCGCTCGGCGTTCCGCGGCCGCTCGCTCGTCCAGGCGGTGCTCGACATCCCCCTGCTCATCCCGCACCCGGTCGCCGGGATCGCGCTGCTGGTGATACTCGCCCGCGGCTCCCCGCTCGGCGCGGCGCTGCTCGCGCTCGGGATCCGCGTCGTCGGCAGCCCGATCTCGATCGTGATCGCGATGCTCTTCGTGTCCGCGCCCATCTATGTCAGCGCGGCGCGCGAGGCGATCGCCGACGTCGATCCGCGCTACGAGGGGGTGGCGCGGACCCTCGGTGACTCGTTCCGCGACTCGGTGCACCGCGTGACGCTGCCGATGGCGTGGCGCGGGCTCCTCGCGGGCGCGGTCACCGCGTGGGCGCGGGCGGCGAGCGAGTTCGGGGCGATCGTGATCCTCGCCTGGCAGCCGCGGGTGGCGAGCGTGCTCGCCTACGACCGCTTCACGACCTACGGGCTCCGCGCGGCGCTTCCCGCCGCCGCGGCGCTCGTCCTGCTCGCCTTCGTCCCGCTCGTCGCCCTGCGCGCGTTAGGCGCCCGCCGCGGAGCCGCCGCGGTCGCCGCGCGATGATCGAGCTGCGCGACGTCACTGTCCGCCAGGGCGCGTTCACCCTCGACGGTGCGACGCTCGCCGTCGAGCGCGGGGAGTACGGCGTCGTGCTCGGCGCCGCGGGCGCGGGGAAGACGACGCTGCTCGAGGCCGTCGCCGGGCTGCGCGGCGTCGCGCGTGGCGCCGTTCTGCTCGACGGCGGCGACGTCACCGCGCTGCCGCCGGAGGAGCGGCGCGTCGGGATGGTGTACCAGCAGTCGCTCCTCTTCCCGCACCTCGACGTGCGGCGCAACGTCGCCTACGGGGCGCGCGGCCGATCGATCGACGACGCGGTGGAGCGCACCGGGATCGGTGCGCTGCTCGGCCGCGACGTGCGCACGCTGAGCGGCGGCGAGAGCCAGCTCGTCGCCCTCGCCCGCGCCATGGCGAGCGACCCGCGCGTACTGCTGCTCGACGAGCCCTTCGCCGCGCTCGACCCGCCGCGCCGCGCGGCGATGCGGCGGATGATGCGCGCCTGGCAGCGCGAGCGCGGGCTCACGGTTCTCCACGTGACGCACGACGTCAACGAGGCCGCGCTCCTCGCCGACACCCTCGCCGTGCTCGACGCGGGGCAAGTCCTGCAGAGCGGGCCGGCGCCGGAGCTCTTCGCGCGCCCCGGCACCGGCCGCGTCGCCGAGCTGGTGGGCGCGGAGAACGTCATCGCGGGCGTGGCGAGCGTCGAGAGCGACGGCATGATCGCCCTCCGCGCCGGCCGCCTCACGGTCCACGCGGCCGCCGAGCGCGTCGAGGGGCCCGCGCACGCCGTGATCGGCGCCGACGAGATCGTCCTCTCGCGCGACGCGCCCGCCTCTTCGGCGCGGAACAGCTTCCCGGCGCGCGTCGTCGCCGTCGGCGCGAGCGGATCGCTGATGCGCGTCGAGCTCGAGGTCGAGGGGCTGCCGCTGGTCGCGGTGGTCACGCGCGGCGCCGCCCGCGAGCTCGGCCTCACCCCCGGCGCGCCGACTCACGCCTCGTTCAAGGCGACGGCGGTGCGGATCTGCTGATTTGCTCGGCTCCTGTTGCATCACGCCGAGTCGGGTCAGCCTAACGCGGCACCGCCTTCTCGCTCTGCCTCCAGATGTCGATCCCGCCCTCGGTCGCGAGGGCGTCGATGCGCGCCAGCTCGTCCTTCGTGAAGTCGAGGCGGTTCAGCGCGCCGAGGCTGTCCTCGAGCTGCTCGACGTTGCGCGCGCCGATGAGGGCGGAGGTGACGCGCTGGTCGCGGAGCACCCAGGCGATCGCCATCTGCGCCAGCGTCTGGCCGCGGCTCTTCGCGATGTCGTTCAGTCCGCGGATGCGGCGCAGGTTGTCCTCGGAGAGGAACTTCGCCGGGAGCGACTCGCTGCGCGTCGCGCGCGAGCCATCGGGGACACCCTTCAGGTACTTGCTCGTCAGCATCCCCTGCGCGAGCGGCGAGAACGCGATGCAGCCGACGCCGAGCTTCTCGAGCGTGTCGAGCAGCCCGTCCTCCACCCAGCGGTTGAGCATCGAGTACGACGGCTGGTGGATGAGGAAGGGGGTGCCGAGCTCGCGGAGGATCTTCGCCGCCTGCTTCGTCGCGTCCGGGGAGTACGAGGAGATGCCCGCGTAGAGCGCCTTTCCCTGCCGCACCACCTGGTCGAGGGCCATCATCGTCTCCTCGAGCGGCGTGTCGGGATCGACGCGGTGCGAGTAGAAGATGTCCACGTACTCGAGCCCCATGCGCTTCAGGCTCTGGTCGAGGCTCGCGACGAGGTACTTCCGCGATCCCCACTCGCCGTACGGGCCTGGCCACATCCGGTAGCCGGCCTTCGTCGAGATGATCAGCTCGTCGCGGTACGGGCGCAGGTCGTCGGCGAGGATCTTCCCGAAGTTCTCCTCGGCG
>DASVXU010000131.1:0-18417 GCA_036392515.1 Gemmatimonadaceae bacterium
CGGGGCCGACGTTGCCGAAGTGGTACGACGCCGAGAGCTCGCGGAGCTTCGCGAAGCTCGCGTTCTCGACGAAGCGGCTGTTCGGACCGAGGATGTCGTAGAACCCGCCGACGCCCGAGTTGTTGTCCGACGGACCGACGCGGTAGTAGTACCCGATCGGCTTCGCCGTCTGCAGGCTCTTCCCCGCCTGATCCACGTCATGCGAGAGGAAGTCGAGGTACGACCAGTGACGTCCCTGGTTGTACGCGCGCCCCCCGAACGCGCCATCCACGAGCCCGTACAGCGAGAGACCCTTCCACGTCAGAGTGTGCGACATGCCGACGCGGTAGTCGGGGAGCGAGTGGCCGAGGGGTCGGACCGACGCGGGGCAGATCCCGCTCGCGCAGTTGTCGCGAACCAGCATCGGCATCCCCCACGCGAGCTGCGCGCCCCATGGAGCCTGACCGCCCGGCAGAATCGCGTTCCACAGGTTGTCGGTGATGCCCATGCCGGGGTTGTTCCCCTGACCGACCCAGACGATGTAGCCCTCGTCGTTCTTCTGGAACGGCATCCCCGCACCGCCGCACATCGACTGGTAGTTGACGGACGGCGTGACGGGCAGCTGCGAGCAGCTCGTCACGAACTGGTGGCCGTAGAAGGTCCCGTAGCGCTCACCCTCCGAGACACGGAACATCGTGCTCGTCCCCTGGAGGTCGGTACCGATGAAGAACGGCACGACGTTCAGCTTCGTCACCATCGCGCGGTTCCGCGAGTAGTTGAAGCGCGTCGTCCATCCCCAGTCGCCGCCACCGGTGATGATCGGAAGGGTCAGCGCCGCTTCCCACGTCTTGTTCTGCAGCGTGCCGGCGTTGTCCCACGCCGTCGGGAACCCGGTCACGACCGAGCGCGGCACCGGGAGGATCTGGTTGCGCGTGTCCGACTTCGCGTAGGTCAGCGTGAGCGAGTACCGGTTGAACAGCTCGATGTCGCTGCCCAGCTCGACCTCCGTCGCCACCTCCGGCTTGAGGTGCGCGTTGCCCTGCGTCTGCGGCGAGAGCGTTCCACCGGTGCCGATCGAGTACGTCTCGTACTGCGCGACGAACGGCGGCGTGTTGCCCGCGGACCCGACGGACGCGCGCAGGGTGAACTGGCTCACGGCCGACGTCGGCCACCACGGTTCGCGCGCCACCAGCCAGGCCGCCGACCCGCGGCCGTACGTCTGGAAGCGATTGTCCTTGCCGAACCGCGAGTTCCCGTCCTCACGGACGAGGAGATCGACGGTATACCGGTCGAACATGTCGAAGAACGTGTTGCCGGCGAGGCTCACCTGCCGCGTCGCCTGCACCGCGGAGAAGATGCTCTGGACGTTCGTCGCGTTCGCGGCCGCGGTGACGCTGCCGACGCGGAGCTGGTTCCCCTGGAACTGGCGCTGGTCGAGGTCGATGCCCTCGTAGGAGCCGCGAACGTTGAAGCGGCTGTTCATCCACGACAGCAGCTGCCGGCGCGCGGTGAGCTGGACGCTCGAGTTCACCGACTGCGTGTTCGCCGCGCCGTTGAAGATGTTTCCGTTGTTGACCGTCGCGTTGACGTTGGTCGTGCGGTAGTTCTTGTTCGAGAACTGGTTGTACGTCAGGTTCAGCCGGTCGATGCTGAAGTTCGCCTCGCCGTCGAGCCAGTCGAGCGGCGTGTACTTCAGCGTCGCGCCGCCGAGGAAGCGATAGCGCAGGTCCTGACGCTGGATGTTCTCGAACGAGTAGAGCGGATTCTCGTTCTGCACGCCGCCCGAGCCGAGGTTCGTGCGGATGTAGAGCCGCCCGAACTTGTCGCGCTGCGTGATGTTCACGATCGCCGGCGTGCGCGTCAGGCGGAAGAAGCCCGTGCCGCCCTCCTCCTGGTTGCTGCCGTCCTGGTCGCTGCGGCTGTAGTAGCTGTTCGCCGAGAGCGACCACTGGTCGTTGATCCGGTGATCGAGGTTGATGCGGCCGTTGATGCGGTTGTAGCCCTTCAGCCCCTGGATCGCGCCGCCCTGCTGCGTGTAGCCGGCGCTCGTGCGGAAGGTGGTCTGGCCGTAGCGGCCGGCGACCGAGACGTCGTTGATCGAGACCGGCTTCGGATCGACGAGCTGCTTCACCGCGTCGTAGGTCTTGCCGGGATAGGTGCCCGACACGAACGCGCGCCGCAGGATGTCGCCGCTGGTCACCGCGCCCGGATCGACCGGGAACGACGGCGGACCGCTCGCGAAGTCGGCGGGCGTGTTGTTGATGCGAGCCTGCTCCGCGAGATAGTCGATCGTGCGCGAGCAGACGTTGTTCGTCCCGTACGCGTCGAGCACGCAGAAGCGCGTCCCCGTCTCGTCGAGGAGGAAGGGCATGTTGCGCGCGATGCCGAAGTTCCCCTCGATGTCGTTGATGCCGTATTCGGCGCGCGCCGTCGTGCTGATCCCGTCGCTCCCCGAGCGCCCCTTCTTCGTCGTGATCTGGATGACGCCCGCCGCCGCGCGCGACCCGTAGAGCGAGGACGCCGCCGCGCCCTTCACCACCTCGACGCTCTCGATGTCCGAGGGGTTGATGTCGGCGATGCTCGAGCCGAGGATGATCCCGTCGACGATGTAGAGCGGCTCCTGCGAGCGCCCGTTCGCGTTGATCGAGGTCGGGCCACGCAGGATCACGCTCGGCGCCACCCCCGGCCGGCCGCTCGTCGACGCGATGTTCGCGCCCGGCACCTTGCCCTGGAGCTGGCTGAGCGGGTTCACCGCCTGCACCGGCATGTCCGCGGAATCGACGCGAGCCACCGTGAACGGCACCTTCTGCCGCTCGGTCTCACCCGTCACGCCGGTCACCACGACCTCCGAGAGGCGCGTCGGATCGATGACGAGGGTGAAGTCCTGCGGGTGCGTACCCGCCGTCAGCGCGAGCGTGCGCGACTGGGCCTGATAGCCGATGAAGCGCGCCCGCACCGTGACCGTCTGCCCGTTCACCCGCGCCGCGGGGATGAGCAGCGTATACCGTCCCGCCTCGTTGACGAGCGCGCCCGCGTTCAGCTCGACCACCTGAACCGTGGCGCCGGTGAGCGGTCGCCCTCCCTCCGCGGTGACCTGGCCACTGATGACCGCCGAGCCCTGCTGCGCGAGCACCGGCGTGGCCAGTGCCAGCGCCGCGAACGCTCCCGCTGCGAGCAACAGTCTTCCCTGATTCTCCTTCGACATCGCGTCCCCCACTGAATGAGTGGTTCTAGTCCGGTGACACCAATGCGTGCGATGGCGGTGCGCGCGCTTCGCGCGCGCGTCTCGATCAGGCCGACGACAGATGAGTCATCCGAGCGCTCCTCCTCTCATTGAGGGATGGGAAAATCAGAGCGGGCGCGCCTCGCGGCGCGTCCGCAATAGAGTCCACCGAGCATCGCGGGCGGTCCGGACGGCCGACCACGACATGCACACACAGCGAGCTCTCGCTCGCGGAAGATCTGAGAGTGAAGCGGGCGCGGAGAGGGCGCCGTGGTCGAAGCTGGGAGAGCTCAGCCGACGGCCGCGCGAGCATGCTCGCGCTTGCCGCCGAGCCGCGAGATTACGCGACGGTGAGCAGGATGTCAAGAAGATGTAAGGACATCGTCGGCGGGCGGCCACGGGCATGTCCGGCCGCGAACCTCCGCGCCGTCAGCGCATCCCGGGGGCGCTGAAGCGGAAGCGCATCTGCACGATCTGCCGGACGGCCTGCCCGGCGCGCCTCGCCGGAACGAAGGTCGCCCCGCCGAGCGCCTCGTAGACCGCGCGGGATAGCAGGACGTGCGGCGAAGACACCACCGCGAAGTGGTCCGGCTCCATTCGCCCGGTGCTGTCCACCACGAACTCGGCCACCACGAGCCCCCCCAGCCCCGCCGAGTAGAGGTCGGGCGGGTAGACGAGGGCCCCGATGTTCGGATCGGTCGGCCGCGCCTCGCTCTCCACCTCGCCCGCATCGAAGACCGCGCCCGCCGCGTGCAGCTGCTCCATCTGGTCCGCCGCGGCGACCAGCGGAGCGCGGCGCTGCTCGGTGTCGAGCCCGCGCGACCAGAGGAGCACCGTCCCGCAGCGCGACTCGTCGCCCGTCCCCTGGTAGCGCGCCGGCGCACCTGACGCGCTGAGGTACAGCTCGATTCCCTCGATCGAGTTCGGGGCGAAGGAGTTGAGGTCCACTTCGCCCGCCGGCATCGCGACCCCGTCGATCCAGACGAGGGGCGCGCAGCTCCGCCCGCGAAGCCGCACTCGCCCGCGGATGACGTCCACCCCCGGCGCGCGGCGCATCACGTCCGTCAGCTGGCGCGGGTTGCCGCGGTCGATGTCGTCGCGCGTGATGAAGTAGCCGATCGCGCGCGACTGCAGCCGCTCGTAGTACCCGGCCAGCCGCCCCTCGTAGCGACGCCGGCCGCCGCGCACCGCGACGGTCTGCAGAAGGGTCGGGGCGATCCGGAGCGCGAATCGCGCGGAGGCGCCGCCCTCGGCGACGACGACGCGCAGCGTCTCCGGGCGGAAGCCGAGTCGCCGCGCCTCGAGCAGGACCTCGCCGACCGGCACGCCGGGAAGCGCGTACTCGCCGCGGTCGCCGCTCCGCGCGCGGACCGAGCTGCCTAACGCTCCGACCTCGGCGCCCGTCACGGGCAGCCCCGTGGAGTCGGTCACGACGCCGGTGACCGTCGCCGTTCCCTGCGCGCTCGCGCTCCCGCCCAGCGCGAGGGCGGCGCAGAGCGCGACGAGCGGGAGCGCCCGGCAGAGGGAGCGAGGATCAGTCAGGCGAGCCTCCTCGGGATGTTCGTCGCGCGAGGCGCGCGGCGCCGTCTCCACGCGGCTACGATGCGCCAGCGGGCGCGATCGCGCCACCCCCGGCCACGTCCGGCGTCAGACCATCGCCGCGCCGAGCACCCAGGCCGCCATCACGAAACCGATCCCGACCTTCATCGCCGCGGCGGCCACGCGCCCCACCAGCGCACCCGTCGCCACCTTCGCCGCCGGGCCCGCGCGCGTTCCACCCGCGAGCTCGAAGAGCAGCGCCCCGGCGAAGGCGCCCACGAAGGCGCCGATCATCGATCCGACGAATGGGATCGGCACCGGGATCCCCATGATCGCGCCGACGGTGCCTCCGATGATCGCCCCCCAGCTCCCGCGCTTCGAGCCGCCGAAGCGCCGCGCCACCCGCCCCGTGAGCATGAACTCGAGCGCCTCACCGATGATCGCGAGCACACCGATCAGCACGATCGATACCCAGCCGATGCTCTCGTGCGTCAGCGCGGCGTACCCGACGGCGACACCGAGGATGAGCCACGTCCCCGGCAGGCCGAGCGGGATGAGCAGGATGCAGCAGAAGAGCAGGAATGCGAGCAGCAGGATGCCCATCGATCTCTCCGGCGAGGGTGGCCACCGAGCCTCTCGCGATTCTACGCCGTTCGTGCTGTGGTGTTTCGGTCAGGCGATCTCGCGCACCGCGCGCGCGAGCAGCCGCGCCATCTCGTTGACCCCGGATCCGCGAAGCCGGGACGCGTCGTCCGCGCGGCGGTGGATGCGCCAGAGCGTCGCGAGCGTGCCGCGGCTGAGCGTCACCGCCGCCCAACCCGCGTTCGCAAGCGCCACGCCGTCCGTGAGGAGCCCTGGGATGGTGCGCGACTCGCGCACCTTCATCCCGAGGCCCTGCGCCGCGTGCGCGACGCCGATGCGCGGTCGCGCCGCGGCCCCGTGCAGCATGCAGAGGAACGCGCCGCGGTCGTCCACGCCGTCCACGTTCAGCGCCGACGCGGGACGTCGCCCGCTCGCGAACGCCTGCGCGCCCGCCATCCCGAGCTCCTCCGCGCTCGAGAGCAGGACGCCCACCGGCAGGTCGCGCGGCAGCCGCTCGAGCGCGAGAAGCACGGTCGCGACGCCGGATGCATCGTCGAGCGCGCCCGGCGACCGCGCTCCGACGACGCTCGCGATCACCGGCAGCGACGCGATCGCCCCGATCAGCGTGACGAGGTGCCACGCCCTCTCCGGAACGATCGCCCCCGCGACGGAGCGGATCGCCAGTACGAGCAGCGCGACCATCGCGAGCGCCGCGACGACGATTCCCGCGACGCGGATCAGCATCGGCACGGGCTGCGACTTGCTGTCGAGGTGCGCGACCATCCATGCGCGCGGGTTGCCGCGCGTCGCCACGAGATTGACTCCGACGTCGCGCAGGAGCGGCAGCGTCGTCACGCGCGCGGCGAGCGCGCGTCCCCCGAGCGCCAGCACGCCGATCGCGAGGAGAACGGCGCCGACGCTGCTCACCGGACGACCGTGCGCGCCGTAGTGTCCCGCGGCCAGCACGCCGGCGAGCGTCGCGACACCGGCGAGCGGGGTCGCGAAGCGGCCGGGAAAGCTGGAATAGGAGAACGTCTCTTCCCGGACCGTCAGCCCGGCGCGCGCGAGCCGCTCCGCGCAGAGCGCGCGCACGCGCGCTTCCTCCTCGCCACCCGCCGGCCGAGGAGCGGCGGCGATGTTCGCGAGCAGCTCTGACGCCCTGGCCGCGCCCGCCTCGCCCATGGGCGGACGGTCAGGCCGCGAGGCGAGGATCGGCGCGGCGCAGCAGCTCGGCGACGCGCGCTTCGTCGGCGGGCGAGAGTGGCAGCAGCGGCGCCCGTACCATCCCCCCGCGCAGCCCCACCTGATCGAGCGCGCTCTTGATCCCCGCGACGCCGAGCCCGTTCACGATCTGCGCGGCGAGCGGAGTGAGCTGGTCCTGCGCGCGGCGCGCGGTGGCGGCGTCGCCGCGGCCGCTCCCCACCGCGCACTCGTACACCTTCGTCGCGATCGGGGCGACGAAGAGCGAGACGGCGAGGATCCCGCCGCGCGCGCCGCGCTGCAGCGCCGGATGGAAGGTCGTTCCACTCCCGGTGAGCACGGTGAACGAATCCGACTGCGCGAGGTCGATGTACTTCCCGAGCAGCTCGAGGTCTCCCGAGCTGTCCTTCAACCCGATGATGTTCTCGTGCTTCGCCAGCTCGGCGACGAGCGCCGGCTCGAGCGTGAGGTGCGCGTACTTCGGGATGTTGTAGAGCACCACCGGGAGCGGGCTCTCGTCGGCGACGCGGCGAAAGTGCGCGAGCAGCGCGTCGCGCGTCATCGCCCCGAGGTAGTAGTGCGGCGCGACGACGAGGATCGCGTCGGCTCCGCGGCGTGCCGCCTCGCGCGAGCGCTTGACGACGATTCGCGTCGATTCGCCCCCGCACCCGGCGACGAGCCAGCGCTCCTTCGGCACCGCCTCGCGCGCCCACGCCACGAGGTCGCCGCGCTCGTCCTCGTCGAGCAGCGCCGCCTCCCCCGACGAGCCGCAGACGACGATCCCGTGCACCCCGTCGGCGAGATGCTGCCTGACGTTGGTCAGGAACGCGTCGCGGTCGAGCGTCTCGTCCGGACGGAACGTCGTGACGACGGGACTGAGGACACCGCCTAACGGTCTCGCCGGACTCTCGCTCATCGCTCTAGAGGTTGAGGAAGTCGATCCCCGTGCCGAAGCCGTCGTTCGCCGCCGGTGCGGCGGGCGCCGGGACCGCCGCCGCCGCGCCCGTCGTCGCCGCGGCGCCGTGCCGCTTCGCCGGTCCGCCGAAGGTGCGCATCTGCAGCTCGAAGTCGCTCGGCTTCGACGCGTTCGCGTGCGCGACCTCGTACGACACCTCGCCCGCCGTCACGAGGTCCATCAGGTGCTGGTCGAACGTCTGCATCCCGTACTGCTCGCGCCCCTCCGCCATGTAGTCGCGGATCTCGCTCAGGTTGCCCCCGTCGACGATCAGGTCGCGGATCGTCGGCGTCACGACGAGGATCTCCGCCGCGGCGACGCGACCCTTCCCGTCCGCGCGCGGCAGCAGCCGCTGCGAGATCACCGCGTGCAACGACTCTGCCAGACGGATGCGAACCACCGCCTGCTCCTGCGGGGGAAACATGGCCATGATCCGCATGATCGTCGAGATGGCGTCCGGCGTGTGCAGCGTCGAGATCAGCAGGTGCCCCGTTTCCGCCGCCTTGATCGCCGTGTCGATCGTCTCCGCGTCGCGCATCTCGCCGATCAGGATCACGTCGGGATCCTGACGGAGCGCGGCCCGCAGCCCCATCTTGAAGCTCTCCGTGTCCTGCCCGATCTCGCGCTGCGTGATCGAGGACTTGATGTCGCGGTGCAGGAACTCGATCGGGTTCTCGAGCGTGATGATGTGCCGGTTCTCGTTGGTGTTGATGTTGTTCACGAGCGCCGCCATCGTCGTGCTCTTTCCCGATCCGGTGACGCCCGTCACCAGCACCATCCCCCGCTCCGCCTCGGCGATCTTCGTCAGCGTCTTCGGGAGCTTCAGCGCCTCGACCGTCGGGACGTCGAAGGGGATCACGCGCATCACGATCGCGAAGCTGCCGCGCTGCCGGAGGATGTTCACGCGGAAGCGCCCGATCCCCTGCGCGCCCCACCCGCAGTCGTAGTCGGTGATCGAGTCGATGCGCTTGCGGTCCTCCTCGTTCCGGATCAGGTCGATCGCGATTGCGCGCGTCTGCTCCGGCGTCAGTGCCTGACGCGTGAGCGGCACCAGCTCGCCGTCGATGCGCGCCCGGAAGACGTCTCCCGCCTTGATGTGGATGTCCGACGCCCCACGATCCACCGCCGCCTTGATGATTCGCTGCATCTGTCTCCCCGTGCTGCCGTTGGTGCCTGTCTAGTAACCAGCGCGCTTGTCCACGAGGTTCCGCAACGGCCGGCCCTCGCTGTAGCGCGCCCAGTTGTCGATGAACAGATCGAGCTGCCGCCCCCAGTAGCGACGCGGCGACACTCCCGACACGTGCGGCGTCAGGAGCGCCCGACGGATCTTCCAGAGCCGACTGGACGGCGCGAGCGGCTCCTCGCGGAACACGTCGAGCACCGCCCCCCGGATGCTTCCGCTCTCCAGGGCGTCGGCCAGCGCCTCCTCGTCGAGCAGAGAGCCGCGTCCGACATTCACGACGATCGCCTCGCGGCTTAGTCTCGCGATCCGTGCGCGGTCGAGCAGCTCCCGTGTCTCGGGAGTGGACGGTGTCGCGAGAATGACCACCTCCGCGCCGCCGAGCTCCGCGTCGATCGCGTCGGGTCCCACCACGCGCTCGAATCCCCGCGGCACGCCGCGCTCCGGGCGACGCCTGACTCCCACGCAGCGCGCGCCGAGCGCGGAGAGAGCGCGCGCGATCGCCGATCCGAGCCCGCCCGCGCCGATGACGAGCACCGCGCAGTCGCCCACCTCGCGCAGCGGCGAGTCGTCGCTCACGAAGGGCGCCTTGTCCCATCGAGCGTCGTGCTGCTGCGCGACCGCGAAGTCGAAGCCGCGCAGGAAATGCAGCACCCCGCCGAGCACGTATTCCGCGATCGGCTCGCCGTAGATCCCCGCGGAGTTGGTGAGCATCACGTCGCTCGCGACCATCTCGGGAAACAGCGCCGCGCCGACGCCGGCCGCGGCGGAGTGCACCCAGCGCAGCTTTCGTCCCGCCTCGAACACCGGCTTCGCGAGACCGAACCCGAAGTAGGCCTCCGCGTCCGCGACGATGCGCACCGCTTCGTCGCTCGGCGGACGCCCGCCGTCGCCATCGGAGACGGTGGGCGCGCTCACGAAGTGGACGCGCCAGCCGCGCGGAGTCGCGGCGGCGATGCGCTCGCGTCCCTCCCCGGGGAGAGACCAGTTGCGCGAGGTCGCGGCGAGATCGACGACGAGAAGGCGCGAGGCGGAGCCGGAGTCGGGCAATGGCGTGCGCTCAGTCGAACTGCGCGCTGAGCACGTCGCTCCGTCGCATCAGCGCCGCGGCGATGATGTCGTACTGTCGTGCCGGACCCATGAGCTTCAGCTCGTATGTCCGGTCGTCGGTGTGCTCGTAGACGGTCTTCTGCACCACCTGGATCCCCGCCGAGTTGAAGATCTGCTCCAGCTCATCGAAGGGCGTCCGCGGAAGCACGCGCAGCGTCCCGCCGATCACGCGCCGCGTCTGCAGCAGCCGCTTCTCCACCCGCCCGAGCCCCCAGAGCACGCTCGCGACGAGCAGCGTCGCGCCGAGCGCCTCGAGGTAGCTCCCGCTCCCGATCGTCAGGCCTATCGCCGCGACCACCCAGATCGTCGCCGCGGTGGTGAGCCCCACGACGGTGCCGCGCGCCTGGAGGATCGTCCCCGCGCCGAGGAAGCCGATCCCCGAGACGACCTGCGCGGCGAGTCGCGCCGGGTCGCCGACGCGAGCGCCCGTCTCGGTGATTCCGATACGCACCGAGAGGTCCATGAGCATCGCCGATCCGACGCAGATCAGGATGTTCGTACGCAGTCCGGCGGGCTTTCCGGAGAGCTCGCGCTCCAGCCCCACGGTGCCGCCGAGCAGCACCGCGAGCGCGAGCTTGGCGAGCAGATCGAGTCGCAGGACGCTGACGACGAGCCCTGCGGAGGGAAGGTCGGCGGGAACGAGTGTCACGATGACGAGGAAGCTCGGACGATTGCGAAGCCTCCCCGCGAGACGTCAGCCGCGAGCGCGCGGCCGACGCGTCTGCACCGTGCGGGCCGGGCTACGAGTTTCCGAGGTCGCGAACTTCGTCGGGGGACGTCTGCGGCGAGGAATCGCCGTAGGACATGCTCCGCGCCTGTTCCTCGAGCTGGGAGATCGTCGCCTCGTCGGGCTCGGTCGGGGTGGCGAACTGGCGGAAGACGGTGCTCCCGCACTTCGTGCACTTAATGGACGACGGAACGCTCTGATCGAAAAACTGCTCGGCGCCGCAGGTCAGGCAGACCATGGTGACGAGGCCGCGGGGTCCGCGAGAGGAGGCCATTACGAGCTCCGGTTGAGGTCTCCCGGATCTCAGGCAAATCCCATGCGCTCCCTGACGTGGCCCACCGTCTCGCGCGCGATGACACGGCATTTCTTCGCTCCCGCCGCCAGCGCGTCCTCGACGATCTCCGGCTTCGCCGCGATCTCCTCGGCGCGGCGACGGATCGGCGTGAGCTCGCGGTCCATCGACTCGTGCAGGACCTTCTTGCAGTCGATGCACCCCCACCCCGCGGTGCGACAGTTCACCGCGACGGTCTCCACCGTCTCCGGCGGACTGAACGCCTTGTGGAGGTGGTAGATGTTGCAGACCTCGGGAGTGCCGGGGTCGGTGCGCCGCTGCCGCGCCGGATCAGTCGCCGCGGGCCGCAGCTTCGCCCAGATCTGCTCGCTCGTCTCGAGCAGCCCGATGTAGTTGTTCAGCGACTTCGACATCTTCGCCTGGCCGTCGAGCCCCATGATGCGGCGCGCCGGGGTGAGCACCGGCTGCGGCTCCGGGAAATAGTCCTCTCCACCGCCGTACTGCGCGTTCCACCGCCGCGCGATGACGCGCGAGAGCTCGAGGTGCTGCACCTGGTCCTCGCCCACCGGCACGAGATCGGCGCGATAGAGGAGGATGTCGGCCGCCTGGAGCACGGGATACGTGAGCAGTCCCACCATCACGCTCTCCTGGCGCTGCGACTTGTCCTTGAACTGCGTCTGCCGCTCGAGCTCACCGAGCGGCGTGACGCTATTGAAGATCCATGTGAGCTCGGTATGTTCCGGCACGTCCGACTGCATGAACAGCGTCGCCCGGGCGGGATCGATCCCGGCGGCGAGCAGCGATGCGGCCATCTCGCGGCGACGCCGGCGCAGCAGCGCGGGGTCGTACGGCTGGGTGATGGCGTGATAGTCGGCCACGAAGAAGATCGACTCGTAGCGCTCCTGCAGCTCCACCCAGTTCTTGACGGCGCCGAGGTAGTTGCCGACGTGGAGCTCACCCGACGGCTGAATTCCGCTTAGGATCCGTGGCATCACGCGAACATAGAGACGCGCCCATTCGCGGGCAACCCGCGGGGCGCGGACGAGCGGGAGCGCCCGACCCACTGAGTGTGCGGCTGCTCGAGGCGGCGGTCGCTGCGGCGCGCCGCGCGGCCGAGGTGATCCGCGCCGACGAAGGCGGACTCGCCGCGGGCCGGTGGGAGGAGAAGAGCCCCTCCGATTTCGTCTCCTTCGTCGATCGTGGCGCCGAGGAGCGCATCGCGGAGACGATCGCGCGCGCGATCCCCGACGCTCGCCTGCTGGCCGAGGAGGCGACTCCCGATGCCGCGATCGATAGAGGGATCGTCTTCGTCGCCGATCCCCTCGACGGGACGACGAACTTCCTCCACGGCTTCCCCGCCTACGCCGTCTCGATCGCCGCGCTCGTGGATGGCGAGCTGCGCGCCGGCGTGGTGCTCGACGTCCCGCGCGACGAGCTGTTCACCGCCATCGCGGGAGAGGGCGCCTGGCGCGACGGGATTCCGATGTCCGTGTCGGCCACGACCGAGCCGGCGCGCGCGCTCATCGGCACCGGGTTCCCGTTCAAGCATCGCGATCTCATCGAGCCGTACGTCGAGCGGCTTCCGCCGATCATGGCCGGCACCGCGGGGGTGCGCCGCGCCGGCGCCGCCGCGCTCGATCTCGCCGCGGTGGCGTGCGGGCGCTTCGACGCCTTCTGGGAGCTGCGGCTCGCGCCATGGGACGTCGCGGCGGGCATCCTGCTCATCCGCGAGGCCGGCGGGATCGTCACCGACCTCCGCGGCGTTCCCGCGCTCGTCGCGCACGGCGGGCTCGTCGCGGGAAACCCCGTGATGCACCGCTGGCTCCTCGCGCAACTCAACCCTAACGGTCCGACCGAATGAAGCTCGTCGAGTGCGTCCCCAACTTCTCCGAGGGGCGCCGCCCCGAGGTCGTCACCGCCATCCGCGACGCGATCGCCGGCGTCGAGAGCGCGTCGATCCTCGACGTGTCGTCCGACGCGTCGCACAACCGCACCGTCGTCACCTTCGTCGTCCCGCTCGAGCGGGCGGTGGACGCGGCGTTCGCGGGGATCGCGAAGGCGCGCGAGCTGATCGACCTGAACGCGCACAGCGGCGAGCACCCGCGGATGGGAGCGGCGGACGTCGTACCATTCATCCCGCTCGAGGGCGCGACGATGGAGGACTGCATCGTCCTCGCGCGCCAGCTCGGTGATCGCGTCGGCCGCGAGCTCGGCGTGCCGGTCTTCCTCTACGAGCGCGCGGCCACCACGCCGGCGCGCGAGAACCTCGCCGACGTCCGCCGCGGCGAGTTCGAGGGACTGCGCGAGGAGATCGGCGCGAACCCCGCGCGCAAGCCTGACTTCGGCCCGGAGAAGATCCATCCGACCTTCGGCGCCGTCGCGATCGGCGCGCGTCCCTTCCTCGTCGCGTACAACGTCTACCTTGGCCCGGCGTCGAACATGGAAGTCGCGAAGCGCGTCGCGAAGGCGGTGCGCGGCTCCTCGGGCGGGCTGAAGGGGGTGAAGGCGCTCGCGCTCGAGGTGGACGGCCAGGCGCAGGTCTCGATGAACCTCGTGGACACCGAGCGCACGCCGCTGCATCGCGCCTTCGACATGGTGCGGATGGAGGCGGAGGCGTGGGGCGTCTCGCCGACGTGGAGCGAGATCGTCGGGCTCGTGCCGGAGCGCGTGCTCTTCGACGCGGGGATCCGCCACGTGCGCCTCGACCGCTTCACGATCGACCAGGTGCTGGAGCGGAAGGTGCGCGCCGCGATCGCCGGCGGGGAGTCGCTGAGCGGCTTCGTCGCGTCGGTGGCGTCGCCGAACCCGGTGCCGGGCGGCGGGAGCGTGGCCGCGCACGCCGGAGCGTTAGGCGCGGCGCTGGCGCAGATGGTGGCGGGGCTCACGGTGGGCAAGAAGAAGTACGCCGCCGTCGAGGGCGAGATGAAGGAGGCGGCGCTCGAGGGAGCGGCGCTGGTGAACGAGCTCTCCTCGCTCGTCGCACGCGACGCCGCCGCCTACGCCGCCGTCGCCGACGCGTACAAGCTGCCGAAGGAGCCGGAGACCGCCGCCGCGACGCGCCGGAGCGCGATCACCGCCGCGCTCCTCCAGGCGGCCGCCGTTCCGCTCGAGACCGCGCGCGCCTGCGCCCGCGTCGCCCGCCTCGCCGCCGCGGTCGCCGAACGCGGCAACACGAACGCCGCCTCCGACGCCGGCGTCGCCGCCCTCCTCGCCGAAGCCGCCGCGAAAGGCGCCGCCTACAACGTCCGCATCAACGTCGCGTCGCTCGAGGACAAGTCGCAGGGCGCGTCGCTGCTCGAGGAGATCGGACGCGTGCTGCGCGAGACGAGCGAGCACGCTCGCCGCGCGGAGGCCGCGGTGGAGCGCAATCTGGCGCCGTGACGCCTGCGGCTCGAAGCAGGAGGCTCGAAGCTGGAGGCTGGAGGCCATAGGCTTTCAGCCTCCTGCTTTCAGCCTCCTGCCTACTGCCTCCCGCCGACGGAGCGAGTCAGGCAGCGCGCGTCAACACCCGCGGGCCCTCCGCCGTGATCGCGACGGTGTGCTCGAAGTGCGCCGAGCGCGAGCCGTCCTGCGTGACGACGGTCCACTTGTCGCCTAACGTCCGCGTCGCCGGGCCGCCGACGTTGACCATCGGCTCGATCGCGATGCACAGGCCGGGGACCAGCGGCTGGCCGCGCTTCGGCTTCCCGTGGTTCGGCACCTGCGGCTCCTCGTGCGGCTCGACGCCGATCCCGTGGCCGACGAGCGTGCGCACGACGCTGAACCCCGCCGACTCGACGATACGCTGCACCGCCGCACCGATGTCGCCGATGTGGTTCCCCGGCTGCGCCGCCTCGATCCCGACGTCGAGCGCGTGCTGCGTCACCTCGAGCAGCTTGGCCGTGCGCGCGTCCACCTGGCCCACCGGGACGGTCGCCGCCATGTCGGTGTAGTAGCCCTTGTACTTCACCCCGATGTCGATCGAGACGATGTCGCCGTCCTTCAGCACGCGCGAGCGCGAGGGGATGCCGTGCACGATCTCGTTGTTCACCGAGGTGCAGAGCGTCGCCGGGAAGCCGTAGAGTCCCTTGAACGCGGGGAACGCCCCCTCGTGGCGACGGATGAACTCCTCGGCGATCGCGTCGAGCTCACCCGTCGAGATCCCGGGGCGGACCGCGGCGCGCGTGTGCTCGAGCGCCGCCGAGAGGATGCGTCCGCCCTCGGCCATGATCTCGATCTCGCGTGCCGACTTCAGCTGAATCACTGGCCGATCGCCTCCAGTGCGCGCTTCGTGACCGCGTCCTGCGTCCCCACGGCGTCGATGGTGCGCACGTTGACGCCCGCCTTCCGGTACCACTCGAGCACGGGCGAGGTCTGCTTCCCGTAGACCGCGAGCCGGTTGCGGATCGCCTCCGGCTCGTCGTCCTTCCGGCGCACGAGGGTGCCGCCGCACTTCTCGCACACCGCGCCGGCGTCCTTGCCGGTGTAGGGCGTCTGGCACTTCTCGCATACGGTGCGCCCGCCGAGTCGTTTCACCAGCTCGTTCTCGGCGACGTCGAAGAAGAGCACCGCGTCCACCTTCCGTCCCAGCTCGCGGAGTACGCGGGCGAGCCCCTCGGCCTGCGGGAGCGTGCGCACGACACCATCGAGGATCGCGCCCTTCCGCGCGCCGTCGCTCGAGAGGGCCTCCTTCATGATCGCGAGGATCACCTCGTCGGGGACGAGGTCGCCGCGGTCCATGTACGCCTTGGCCTCGAGCCCGCGCGGCGTCCCGTCGCGCACCGCGGCGCGGAGGACGTCACCCGTCGCGATCTGGGGAATCCCCAGCTTCGCCGAGAGACGCTGCGCCTGGGTACCCTTGCCGGCCCCCGGAGGGCCTAGGAGAACGATGTCCATGAGTCGAAAAAAACTGAGCGCGACGTCCGGCCCTGCGCAAGCGGAGCACCATCGCTCCGCCCGCGCGCCTCGCGTCGCGCCTCGTTCCGGATGAGGGGGAGGCTAGAAGCTGCCGCCCATCGTCTGGCGGCCGCGGAAGCGGACCCGCCCTTTCTTCATGAAGCCGTCGTACTTGCGGAGCAGCAGGTGCTGGTTGACCTGCGCCAGCGTATCCAGCGCCACGCCGACCACGATCAGCAGCGAGGTGCCGCCGAACACGAACGGGATGCTGAACGCGTCCGTGAGGATGATCGGCAGCAGCGCGATCAGCGTCAGGAAGATCGCGCCCGGCAGCGTGATGCGCGACAGCACCGTGTCGACGTACTCCGCCGTCTTCGCCCCCGGCTTCACCCCGGGGATGAACCCGCCCTGCTTCTTCAGGTTCTCCGCGATGTCGACCGGGTTGAAGATGATCGACGTGTAGAAGTACGTGAAGAACAGGATCAGGAAGGCGAACACGACGAGGTAGAGGACCGAGCCCGGCGCGAACAGGTCGGCGAAGGCGCGCGCCTTCTCGTTCCCGCTGAACTGCGCGATCGCGCCCGGCACGACGATCACCGACTGCGCGAATACGATCGGCATGACGCCGCTCGAGTTCAGGCGGAGCGGGATGAAGCTCCGCGACGCCTCACGCTGCCGTCCCTTCGCCATCGTACGCTGCGGGATCTGGATCGCGATGCGGCGCGCCGCCATCGTCACGAGCACCACGCCCGCCACGACGCCGACCATGATCACGATCAGCACGAGGAGGCTGAACGCCCCCAGCGCGCCCGTGCTCACGTACTTGAAGGTCGAGAAGATCCCGCCCCACAGCCGCTCGACGATCGAGAAGAAGATGAGCAGCGAGGCGCCGTTGCCGAGCCCGCGCTCCGTGATCATCTCGCCGAGCCACATGACGAAGAGCGCGCCGGTGGTGAGCACGAACATCATCTGCAGCTTGAAGCCGAGCGTCGGCGCGGCGACCGCGCCGGGCAGGGACTCGACGAAGATCGCGAATCCCCACGCCTGCATCGCCGCCAGGGCCACGGTGATGTACCGCGTCCACTGGTTGATCTTCTTTCTCCCCTCCTCGTCCTTCTGCATCTTGTCGACCTGCGGGACGACCGCGGCCGCGATCTGGAGGAAGATGCTCGCCGAGATGTAGGGCATGATCCCGAGCGCGAACACCGTCGCCCGCGAGAGCCCGCCACCCACGAAGAGGTCGTACAGCCCGAGCAGCCCGCCGCCGCCGCCCTTCTGCTGCGCGAAGTAATCCGTCAGCGCGAGCACATCGATGTTCGGGGCGGTGATGTGCGCGCCGATCCGGTAGACCAGCAGGCAGAGGAACGTGAACGTGATCTTCTCCCAGAGCTCGGGAGTGCGGACCATGTCACGAACCGCCGCTGCGGGGTTCACCTGAGCCATGTCAGTCCTCGACGCGGCCTCCGGCCGCGACAATGCGATCGCGGGCCGCCTGGCTCATCTTGACGCCGCGGACCGTCACCGCCTGGGTGAGCTCGCCGTTGGCGAGCAGCTTCGCCGGACCCTTGCGCGCGCGGATCAGTCCCGCCTCCACGAGCGACTCCGGGGTCACTTCCTTCATCTCGGCGATGTCGGCGAGGGAGACGACCTGGTGCTCCACCTTGAACGGATTCGTGAACCCGCGCTTCGGCAGACGGCGCGTGAGCGGCATCTGGCCGCCCTCGAACTGCGGCTTGCCGCCGCCCGGGCCGTGATGGCCCGCGCGCGCCTTGATACCCTTGTGACCCTTGCCCGACGTCTTGCCGGTGCCCGAGCCGGGACCGCGACCGAGACGCTTGCGCTCCTTGTTCGACCCTGGAGCGGGCGCGAGGTTGTGCAGCCCGATCTTCTGGTTGTTTTCCACTGGCGTCACTCCTCCACCGGCGTCACCTCGACGAGGTGCCGCACCTGCTTGAGCTGTCCACGGAGCGACTCGGAGTCCTGCTTCACGACGACGTCCTGATGATGTCTCAGGCCGATCGCCTCGAGCGTCCGGCGGATCCGCCACGAGTGGCCGATCTCGCTCCTCACCTGCTTGATCTGCACCTTCCCCTGCGTCGCCGGCTGCTCCTTCGGAGTCGACTTCGGCCCGCGAGTCCGGTGCCACACGAACGTGCGTGGCATGTTACACCGCCTCCTTGCTCTTCGCGCGCGACTTGTACGGGAGCGAGGCCGGCTCGACGCCGCGCTCGCGCGCGATCTGCTCGACCGTCGTCAGCTGCTGCAGCCCGTCCATCGCCGCGCGCACCATGTTGTGCGGGTTCGTCGAGCCGAGGCTCTTCGTGAGGATGTCGCTGATCCCCGCGCATTCCATGATCGCGCGCACGGCACCACCGGCGATCACGCCGGCGCCCGGCGCGGCGGGCTTCATCAGCACGCGGCCCGCGCCATGCTCGCCGACGATCTCGTGCGGGATCGTCCCGCCCGTCCGCGGCACCGACACCATCTTGCGGCGGGCTCCGTCGACCGCCTTGCGGACGGCCTCCGAGACCTCGTTCGCCTTGCCGGTGGCGAAGCCCACCTTCCCCTGCCCGTCGCCGACGGCGACGAGCGCGTTGAAGGAGAAGCGCCGTCCACCCTTCACGACCTTCGCGACGCGGTTGATCGCGATCACGTTCTCGACGAGATCGCCACCCTCGCGGCTGCGCTCGTCGCCACGGCCACCGCGGCCGCCGTCACGGCCTCCGCGCTCGCCGCCACGACCCTCGCCGCGCGG
>DASVXU010000132.1:0-1767 GCA_036392515.1 Gemmatimonadaceae bacterium
CGTCCCGGGTGCCCCGGCCGCCCCGGCGCCGCGTCCCACGGGTGACGCCGGACGTGTCCCCCCGCCCCCGCCACGGCCACCCCGTCCCACTGGCGGTGCACCGCGTCCGCGTCCATCGGGGGCCACGTTCTCCGTGTCGACGCCGAACGGGATGAGCCTCGAGACGCTCGTCGGGCGCTACGGGATGCTCGGCGCCGGCGCGCTGCTCATCCTCATGGGGGTCGGCACCTTCATCAGCTGGGCGATCGCGAACAACGTCATCACCCCGGTGGGCCGCGTCGGGCTCGGCGCGCTCGCCGCCGGGGCGTTCGTCGCCGCGGGCTTCTACTTCCGCAACCGGAAGGAGCAGAAGTTCGGGAACGTCCTGCTCTCGCTCGCGCTCGCGATCACGCACACCGTGGCGTGGGGCGCGGGACCGAAGCTGCAGATCATCGATTCGAGGATCGCGCTCGGCCTCGCCGCGCTCGCGTCCGTGGCGCTCGCCGCACTGGCGCTCGCCGACGAGGACGAGACGCTCTACGTGGTCGGCGTCGGAGGCGCGCTGCTCGCGCCGTTCGTCACCGCCAGCGGACGCTCGAGCGGACCGCTGACGCTGGTCTACGGCTGGATGGTGATCACCGCGGGGCTGTTCGCGATGCGCGGGCACCGCTGGAAGACGGCGACGCGGCTGATGACCTTCGCCGGCGTGCTCTACTCGGGGGTCGGGCTCATCGGCGCGACCTTCTCGGTGGTGAGCGACCGGATGTCGCCGCCCTTCTTCGCGCTGGCCTGCACCTGGTCGGCGGCGCTGCTCGCGGCGGCGGAGTACCGGACGACGCTCGTCCGCTCGTACATGACGACGATGACCATCGCGATGCTGATCGCCGCCGCGTCGGTGGCGAGCGCGCATCCGGTGGACGTCGCGCCGCTCGCGCTCGCGGGCACGGTCTCGCTCTACCTCATCCAGCGGCCGTTAGGCATGCGCGCCGAGGAGTGGATCCTCGACGCCGTCGCGCTCCCGCTGGGACTTCTCGGCGCGGCGCTCATCGCCAACGGCGGCATCGACGCGCACAACGGCGTCGCGATCACTCTCATCTGGGGCGTGGCCGCCGCCGGCGGGGCGCTGATGAACGACCAGGAGCGCCGCTCGCCGCACTACCTGGTGTTCGGGCTGACCACGCTCGTCTCGGTCGCCTACCTGCTCCGTCACGATACGCTCGCCCTCGGCCTCGGCCTCGTCGCGCACGCCTTCGCGATGATCTTCCTGATGCGGAAGGAGAAGGCGCAGCTCGTCGGGATCCCGATCGCGATCGGCCTCATCCTCTCGCTCTCGCAGGCGCGCGAGCTGCTCGTGGTGCGCCCACCGTACGTCTCGAACCCGTTCGTCAACCCGGGCGCGGTGCTGCTGCTGGTGACGCTGCTCGCCTGGTGGCGCTTCTTCGACGTCCTCGCGACGACGAAGTTCGGCGAGCGCGAGCCGGACGCGAGCTGGCAGGTGCTGGCGCGCGGGTTCCTCCCGGTGGCGCTATTCCTCTGGGGCTGGTACGAGCTGGGGAGCACGATCTCCCACGACGTCGCGACCTCGCTCGTGACGCTCTACTTCGCGGTGGTCGGCGTCGGCGCGATCCACTACGGCCGCAGCCGGGAAGTCCCCCTCGTCCGCCACACCGGCCTCGGCCTCTGCATCGTCGCCGCGCTCTACGCGATCTCGCGCGTCTGGAACCTCGAGAGCGTCGGCATCAAGGCGGGGACGCTGATCATCGTGTCGCTCTTCCTGATCGCCGTGCA